>CAZOJS010000229.1:0-5434 GCA_964580175.1 uncultured Anaerolinea sp.
CACCTCTTCCGATTTCGGATGCTCCGTCGTTGCTTTGGCTGCCGTCGGATGTTCCGAAGGGTGCTCTCCAGCCATGGCGATTACGCTAGGGCCTGCGAAACCTAAGCTCATTACTGTGCCGATCAGTGCTGTTAGCAAAAACTTTTTCATATCAACCTCCCTGTTTTTTTCTGTTTTATTACATCACGTAAACCGGACTGCTTCGCTGTTCGGTTTACGAAAGTATCGTCCTTAAAGACTAACACTAATTCGCAATTGAGGTATCCTTAAAAGTGACGCTCTGAGTAGAATTCAGCTTTGACATTCCAAAATTGGAGGCGTTCCTAGCGGTGCCACCCTCCTGATTCAACCTGTCCCCGAGGTGCCCGGTACCGTCCAAAAGGTTATTCAGGATTTCGAGCTGTGAATTAAATTAACTTTCTTTTTTAAATCTTCAATTAAATTCAAAACTTCTACCATTTTTCGGTCACTATTATTCTCTTTCGCAATTTTATGTTTCGCGTGCTCTTCTTGAACTTTCTCCATGCTTCGGATTACGACGCCAATGAGTAAATTCAGTAAAACCATCGTTCCCATGAAGATGAAACTTAAAAAGAACAGCACTGCGATCCACCCAAACTTTTCAAAGAGCGGCCAAAAGATGTCAGACCAAGCCTCCAGCGTAGCAATCTGAAAGAGGGTTAAAAGAGCTAGTCCTAAATTTCCAAAATGGCTGGGATCCGCAATTTTAAAAAGTTGGGTTCCCAATACCCCATAGACATAGATAATGATAAATAAAAGCATTCCTACGTATCCCATAGATGGAAGGGTTTTAAGAAGGGCCGCTACCAGGATCTGAAGTTCGGGAAAAGCCGAAAGCAGTCTCAAAATTCTAAAAAGCCGAAATAACCTGAAAACCGAAAAAGCAGGAGAAACTGCGGGAAGTAACGTGATTGCCACAATAATAAAATCAAAAACATTCCAGGGACATTTAAAAAAGGACCCGATATTGCGACCATATACAGCTATACGCAAAAATATTTCTAGCGCAAACCAAGCTAAAACAATCCGATCGATCACTTTCAGGACGGAGCCGTATTGCGCGATGACTGAGTCGACGGTCTCGATACCGATAAGGACCGAGGACAAAAGAATCATCCCTAGACTAAACCTGCTAAAGAAAGACGAACTGACCAAGCGCTGGCATTTTGTTTGCAAGTTCACACCTCCCCCAAGAACATTGTTAAACCTAAACGGTCTTACTCGGTTCTTTTTTTATGAGCCTCATAATGATCGCGATAAATATTCCAGTGAGAAGTAGGTTCACCGCCAAACTTAGAGCTGCTACTGTTACCGGAAAACCGGTCAAGCCGTACCCAATGCTAACCAAAAGAACTCCGGCGCCGACTTCCCCGCGAGGAAACATTCCAACACTTAAAGCAATTCGTTCACGAAATGTGGCTTCTTTTTTATAGCAAAAAGAGGCATAGCATTTACCTAAATTCGAAAGAAAAGTAAGAGCAAGGACATGAAGGCCGACAGTCTGCCAGGAAAGTCCCCCAAGTTCGATTTTGGGTAAAGACATACCAACCAGGAACATGAAAAGGTACTTAACACCATGATCAAGGCTTGTTTCCACTTTTGAAACCTGATGATCTTCTACTGCAGATTTATGAGAAAAATAAATCATGCAGCCAAGCGCAAAGGCGGGTAGTAAAACTTCGAGATGTACGTTTGTTTGCTTATAAAATAGATCACAGATGCCGGCGATTAGAACTCCGTAGAAAAGAATCCAGACTTTTCCCGTGGGAATGCGAAGCACGTGCAGCCATTTGTAGGCTGAAAAGAGCAGGAGAAATATAGTAACGACGACCAAACCCAATTCAGGTTTAAGACCTACGATTAAAATTTTTAGGGGAATCATAAAAAGCACGGTGTCTAAATCATCAAAAATGGCAAGCACACGCGCTTTTTTATATACCCACGTGCTTGCTAGTCCTGCGGCTGCAAGCATGGTGAATAGCACTCCGGCCGAAGTCGGCGCGGCAAAGCGGCCGATAAGAAGCGCTTCTTTCCAATCCGCATTAAAAACCCAGACAAAATAAATTGCGCAAAAAATCCACGGAAAAGCCGCGGCTGTGGCTGCGACCAAGTAATCAGTCCCGTAACTTTTGAGACGCTTCTTATCAATCGTAAATTCTAAACCCACCTCAATCATGATGTAGGCAAGACACACCATCGTAAGAAGTGTGACGGAACCGGCGATTGAGGTTAAATTTAAAATTTGGGACCCTATCATTCCGGCAATGAGAAGCCCGCTATAAATCAGAACCTGAATCATTTTCTAACCTCTTTTTGATTACGCCGTGATTGAAAATAAATAACGAACATCGTTAACACCGTGATCGGCATCACAAACATAACCATCGTTGAGCTAAACAGCGGCAGTTGGTCATGATCACTCGCCTTAAAAATCAAGTAAACAACATAAACCACATAATAAAGCAGGAAAACACCGCCTTCCCACCTGCTAATTTTATGCCCCGTAAAAAAGATGGGAAGACAGGCAACCGCAACGGCAATCATGACGGGTAAATCGAAATCAAAAATGGCCTTCGAAACTTGAAGTCCGTCTCGACCGGCAAGAAGGCTGGAAACTCCTAAAATAGCGAGAATGTTGTAAATATTGCTTCCGATCACATTGCCGACAGCGATATCGCGCTCTCCGCGAATGGAAGCCATGATGGATGTCGCGACTTCTGGCATGGAAGTCCCCGCCGCGACGATAGTGAGAGCAATCACAAGCTCGCTGATTCCTAAACTTCGCGCCACACTGATGGAACTCTCGACAAATAGCCGCGCGCCAATAACCAGAACGACTAAGCCTATTACAACAAGCAAAATCTGTCCCAGCAACACCCGCGTTGATTTGTCTTTCGCCGCTAATTTTTTAGCGCCAAATTCTTTTTCATACTCTTGCTGAACCTGCTTGCTTTCTTTTTTTCCGATTTTAACTACCAAAAAGGTATAGGCAAAAATACCTGCCAACAAAACAGACCCATCTATCAATCCCAGTTTTCCGTCTAAAGACATTAAAAGGAGAAGGATAGACACCCCGATCATAATCGGAATATCCACACGCACGAGCTGCTGGGAAACGACAAGCGGAGTAATTAAGGCTGAAACTCCTAGAATAAAAAGCACATTGAAAATATTACTGCCGACCACATTTCCAATAGCAATATCGGACTGCCCGGCTAGCGCGGCCTTTGCGCTTACCGCAAGTTCCGGAGAGCTGGTTCCATACGCAACAATCGTAAGACCAATAACGAGCGAGGAAATACCCAGGCGCGCGGCAAGCGCCGAACCTCCCCGAACCAGCATTTCAGCACCAACCACTAACAACCCTAAACCTACCAATAAAAAAACCCAGGTCATTTCAACGCCTCCATTAAACAAGAAATATCTAAATCCCACCCTAAATCATTTTTTGAGCTTGTCTTGATTGCCTGCTTCCGTTGCATGAATTTTAAACAATGCAAACAATGTCATCGCAATACCGGCAACCAGAAGCAGCCCGAGTCCTCGCATTTCTCGGGCCCAGCTGAGGGTATCCAGAAAAGCCCAGACACTTCTGAAGATTAAAATCGAAGATCCAAGAAGCAACATCTCCATCCAAATAATTTTCTTCATATTCTCTTTCTTTCCAAAAATGATACCAATATCATTTTTGAGAACTGTAAGTAAAAGAACGGAGGCGTTACTAAAAGGGACACCCCACACACTGTCAGCCAACCTCGCTCATCTACATATTTCTTAAGGGGTTTTACGATAACACCATCTCAAATCGTTGCGCCAGTGTTAAGTTCACAACTTTCGTTAATGGAATAGCAACAGCCCGTTGTGCTACCATACCCCTTGAGTGTCGCGCTTAAAATGAAGGAGGTCAGATGGGAGCCTTTCAGATGTCGAAAAAACTTGGACTTTCTGCTAATAAGGTTCTTTCTGCCACCGCTTTTTTGACCGTTGCCTGCCTGATTTACCTGACATATCTCAATCACAACCATTTCGCCAACACGGTGATTTCTGACGTTAAAAAAGAGCTGCTCATGGCGGCCAGATCCGAAGTTCAGAGCCTGGAAAAGGTCCCAGGCGATTTGAGGGAAAAAAGAAGCGAGCTCCTCAAGCTGGTCCACCATATTGAAAATGAAGAAAATTTATATACGCTGATCCTAGACGATGCCGGCACCATTGTTTTAACTCCTGACGCCAAACAAGTCGGGAAAAACATTCACCTATTGCTGAGGGATCGAATGACTGGCCCCGACTTATCTCAAGCGGAAAAAATAGTAACCGACATGTCCGCAGGAAAAGAGGGTGCTGCGACTGTTAAATTCTTTTCCGAAAACACGCCGCCTGAGATCGTAAATACCATCGCTGTCTTCAGCCCCATCCGAAAAGACGGTAAAATTTGGTCAATTGCGATCTTGAAAGAACTCCATGATGTCGAAGGGCCGATTCATAAAGATTTGAGGAATAATTTCATTCTTCTTGGCTTTGTTTTGTTTATTTTATCGCTCGCGGGCTTAGCTCTCTTTCAGAATCAAAAAAAGAATTTCAAACTCCAGGTTTCAATGAGGGCCCTTGAGATCATCAACAGACAGCTGCATTTGGACATAGCAGATTACAAGATGATTGAAAAAAAATTGTATGGCTCTCTAAAGGTCAAAAAGAACCCTGACCACCCATCTCCTCAGTCAAAACAGGATTAAAACCGGGTTTCTGGGGACATGACAATTTCCTAGAGAAAGTACGTGTCCCCGGAACTTTCGGTTTACGATCTAGGGTGTCCCATTTAGTAACGCCTCCAGTCCTCTACTTTTCCCTTTCGGTTTTAAACGTGTTCATCTGATAAGTGGAAAACGGAGCTGGTTTTTGTTATTCGATGCTGGAGATCTTTTCGATGACCCCAGCGTTCGCGTCGCTGTACGCGCAACCGGTCACGCGGATGTTCTTATCGACAAAAGGGGTCATGACCGCATTGATTTTGGCGCCGCGCGTATAATGACCCGCCAAGTCATCATAGTCGGCATCTCCGAAGTACGGACCCACAGGGAATAACATCCAACGTACCTTGTTCGCGTCCTCCAATGAGTAATCGGTGCCCATGGTGTCCTCGTCATTGCTGTAATAGAGCAATTTACCGGAAATCGTCTCTACTCGCATGCCCTCGGGGCAGTCCGCCATTGCTCCCATCGGTAAAAATCCGGACATCACACCTACCAACGCCATCACCATCAACATTTTCTTCACATTAAGCTCCTTTTGTAGGGTGGCACTTTTAGTAACGCCTCCGGTTTTCCTTGTCCCCTTAGTGACAGTCACTTTGGTGACTGTCACCGCTCTATCCCCGCGGTTTACTTTTGCTTGGCTTTATTAAACATGTATCTGGCTA
>CAZOJS010000230.1:0-4827 GCA_964580175.1 uncultured Anaerolinea sp.
TGGACGGTCAGGGACACACCGTCGAGCACCGTCGCCGTTCCGTAGCGCTTGACCACGTGGTCGAAGACGAAAACCGCACCGCCGTCGGTCACAGGGCTGCGGCGCCGGCCGGGCCGGCGATTGCCGCGTAGAAGCGGTCGAAGTCGGCCGCGGTCAGCTGGCCCACCTGAATGCCGCGCAGGACGCCGGCCCGATCGATGAAGTAGGTCTGGGGACGGGCGATGGCCCGGTAGGCGGTCCGGATCGTCCCGTCCGGATCATCGATCGTCGGCCAGGTCGCGCCAGTGGCCGCGATAAAGTCTCGGGCGGGGGCGGGCGGATCGAACATCAGGATCCCGACCAGCGCCAGCCCATCGGCCTCGTGGCGCTTCAACGCATCGATGAACAGCTTGAACTCGTCGCGGCACGGGACGCAGGATGGGCCCCAGAAGTTGACGATCACCGGCCGGCCGCGGAAGTCAGAGAGCGTCAGCGTCTCACCGTCGAGCGTCTGCCCGAAGAACGCAGGCGCGGGCCGTCCCACGCCGATGCCCTCCGGTCCCGCCGGCACGGTCGGCCCGCCGAGGTTCGCGAACCCGAGCACGATGCCGGTCGTGAGGAGGGCGAGGGCAAGAGCGACCGCGATCGGCCGTCGCCGTGGATCGATCCGAAGACCCGTGACCTGCCCCCTATTTGACGGTGAGCGTCCCGGTCATCGTAGGCACGGGGTGAATTGAGCAGATGAAGACGTAGGTGCCGGCAGCCAGGCCGTCATAGGCGTAGTCCGCGGAAGCGCCGCCGTTGACGACCTCCTGGTCCTGCAGCACGGTCTTCCCGTCGGCGGCGCGGACATCGATATCGTGGGGAATGCCCGGCGAATCCTGGTTCTCGAAGGCAATGGTGAAGGACGCGTCGGCCGTCACCGTGATCGACGTGACATTGAAGGCGATGTCCTTCGCCACGATCGAGAACGCCGTGCCGGGCTCGGCGCCGGAATCCGAGGGGCCGGGGCTCTCGGCGGCACCTCCGGCCGCGCTGTCGGCGCCCTGTGGCGGAAGGACGCCGGTCTGAACGAGGGCAGCAAACACGAACAAGACGATGGAGACCTGCAACAACCGGCGCGGCCAGCCGGGCGGCGGTGGGTTCTCAAGATGGCCGGTCTGGTCGGCCAGAACGGCCTTGGCGTATTCGGCCCGGGCATCCGGAAGCCAGCCGACGAGGGTCATCACGAAGATGAGCAAACCGGCCGCGAGCAACCAGCCGCCCATCACCAGCCCATACAGCAGGGCCGCGGTCCCCATGGCGCCGAGGATCGGCCGGAAGGACGGCCCCGGCATGTGCACCCCGGGCGGCGGGCCCGGGTGGATAACGGCTGGGAGCGTCTCGACGTGGGTGGCGTGATCGAAGTCGCGGATCGCCTCTCGCCCCCAGTAGAGGAGGGCCAGGATGAGGATCGTCAGGCCGACCCACAGCGCCGTGCCGCCGACCACGAGGCCCCACAGGAGGGCGGCGGTCCCGACCGCGGCGAAAATCGGGGAATACGAGGGACCAGGCATGTGGATGCTCGGCGGCGCGATCGGGGTCAGGCGCGTCGGGCCGCGACGGGTGGGCCCGGCAGTCGCATAGGCACGGATCGTGATCAGGAAGAAGAGCACGACCAGGCCGAGCAGACCCACCGGAATGAGCGTGATGAGCTGACCCCAGTCCGGGATGACGATCAGGGAGAGGAAGTCCAGGATCGCGTGCCAGAGCTCCTGCATGGGAGGCGGGCGACCTCAGTCGCCGGTCGATCCGGCGATCAGGACGTACGCCATGATCGAGAGGGCGATGCCGAGGGCGCCGAGCATGGTCACGCCGGCCCATTCGATCTGGTAGCCGAGCGGCACGGCTCCGAGCGCGTAGATCGCACCCACCGTCACGAAGGAGATCCCGATCACGGCGATGTTCCGAGGATGGCGCATCGGGTGCATTCGCATTCCCTCCCGCTACAGGAAGTACAGGATCGTAAAGAGCAGGATCCAGACGACGTCGACGAAGTGCCAGTACAGCGATGCCGCCTCGACCGCGTCGTGGTGGCGAGAGGAGAACTGGCCGGTCATGCCTCGGTACAGGACCACCCCGAGCATGATCACGCCGCCGAAGACGTGCGCGCCGTGGAACCCGGTCAGCGTGTAGTAGGTCGTCCCGAACGGCCCGGACCCCGGGGTCATCCCCTCCTCGAAGAGGAGGCCGTAGTCGTACGCCTGCAGCAGCAGGAAGAGCACGCCGAGCAGGAACGTCACGGCCAGGTTGCGGATGAAGCCACGCCGATCGTCGCGCCGGATGGCCCAGATCGACATCTGCAGGGTGACCGAGCTGAGGACCAGGATGACCGTCGCCACCAGGATCACTGAGAACGGATTCAGGATGTGGTCGAACTGCGCGGGCGGCCAGGCCTTGACCCCGCTGGGATCGACGAAATTCGCCCGCGTGTTGAAGTAGGCGGCGAACAGGCCGGCAAAGAACATCACCTCCGAGGTGATGAACAGGAGCATCCCGAGGATGGGGTTACTGATCCCGCCCCGCGTATCGTGCGCCAGGCCGGCCGTCGGGCTGTGCTCAGCGGTCGTCAGGGCGTGGCTGTCGGCGGTCACGGTCGTCGGCGCTCCCTCAGTGTCCGCGCAGTCCGTGGCGGGCGTCGAAGACGGGCCGCTCGGATCGGATCTCCGGCAGGTGATCGAAGTTGTACGGCGGTGGCGGGGACGAGGTCGCCCACTCGAGCGTGTTCCCCTCCCACGGATCGTCGCCCGCGACCTTGCCGTTGCGCAGTGACACGAAGACGTTCCAGATGAACGGCAGCATCGAGGCCGCGATCAGGAACCCGCCCATCGTCGCAGCCAGGTTCCAGTCATTCCAGCCCGCGTCGCCTGCATAGTCGGCGATCCGGCGCGGCATGCCCTGCAGCCCGAGCATGTGCATCGGGAAGAAGGTCAAGTTGAAGCCAATGAACATCAGCACGAACTGGATCTTGCCGAGGCCCTCATCCAGCATCCGGCCGAACATCTTGGGGAACCAGTAGTAGATCCCCGCGAAAACCCCGAAGACGGATCCGCCGAAGAGCACGTAATGCAGATGGGCGACGACCCAGTACGTGTCGTGGAGCGCAAAGTCGACCGGGACCGCGGCGCTGAAGGCACCGTTGATCCCGCCGATGAGGAACATCGTCAGGAAGCCCAGGGCAAAGATCAGCGGCGTCGAGAACGTCAGTTGGCCGCGGAACAGGGTGAACACCCAGTTGAACATCTTCACGCCCGTCGGGACCGAGATCATGAACGTCAGGAGGCTGAAGAACGGGAGGAAAACCGCGCCGCTCGTGAACATGTGGTGAGCCCAGACCGAGAACCCGAGCGCCCCGATCGCCGCGGTGGCGAAGATGAACGCCTTGAAGCCGAACAGCGGCTTGCGGCTGAAGACGGGCAGCACCTCGCTGATCACACCCATTGCCGGGAGGACCATCACGTACACCGCCGGGTGGGAGTAGAACCAGAAGATGTTCTGGTAGAGGACGGCGCTGCCCCCGCCGAACGGATCGAAGAAGTGGCCGCCGTAGTTGCGGTCGATGAACAGCATGACCAGGGCGCTGGTGATGACCGGGGTGGCCATCACCACGAGGACGCTGGTCACGAGGATCGTCCAGACCATGATCGGCATCCGGAACAGGGTCATCCCCGGGGCACGCATCTTGAAGATCGTGACCAGGAAGTTGATGCCGCCGAGGATCGAGCTTGTCCCGATGAGGATGAGGGCAACGATCCACAGGTCCTGTCCGGATCCGGGCGAATTCAACGGACCTTCCAGCGACAGGGGCGGATAGCTCGTCCATCCGGCCGCTGCCGTGCCACCCGTGAAGAAGCTCGACACGAGGAGGATCCCGCCGAGCGGGAGCATCCAGAACGAGAGGGCGTTGATCCGCGGGAACGCCATATCCGGCGCGCCGATCTGGAGCGGGACGGCGTAGTTGCCGAGGCCGGCCAGCATCGGGATCACGAACACGAAGATCATGATCGTGGCGTGCATCGTGAACATCTCGTTGTACACGTGCTCGTCGGTCAGGAACTGCAGTCCCGGCTGGGCCAGCTCCGTCCGGACCACGAGGGCGAGAATCCCGCCGATCAGGAAGAACACGAACGAGTTGATCACGTACATGATCCCGATCTTCTTGTGATCGGTGGTCGTCAGCCATTCGTACAGGACGCCCCGGGAGTAGGCCGTTGTGGTTGGGGTCAGCGCGTGGGTAGCCATGCCGCGCTCCTTATTTGACCGTCAAAGTGCCGGTCATATTGCCGTGGATCGAGCAGAAGAACGTGTACTCGCCCGCGAGCAGCGGGGTGTAGGCGTAGTTCGCGCTCGTGCCACCGGTGATCGTCTCCTGGTTCTCGACGACCTTCCCACTCGAGTCCCTGATGTCGATGTCATGGGGCACGCCGCTCGGGTCCTGGTTCGCGAAGGCGATCCCGAACGGCGCGTCGGCGGGTACCTCGAGCGCCTTGGTGTCAAAGGCGATGTCCTTCGCGATGACGCTAAGGGCCGTGCCGCTGGGCAGCGGCGCCGGTGTCGCGTTTGACTTCTCGACGAGCGCGCCGAGCCACCGGTCGTAGTCCGACGGCGACAGCGCGATCACGTTGAACAGCATCAGCCGGTGGCCGGTCCCGCACAACTCGGCGCACTGCCCTCGGAAGACCTGGCCGGCCTCGCTGGGATCGACCGTGAACTCGAAGATGTTGGTCTGCCCCGGCACCACATCCCGCTTGAACAGGAAGCGGGGGACGTAGAACGCGTGGATGACGTCCGGGCTGTCGAGGGTCACCT
>CAZOJS010000231.1:0-6373 GCA_964580175.1 uncultured Anaerolinea sp.
GCCGATCGGCGTCGTGGACGGCCGATCCTCGCCGTGCCCGCCGGCGCCCGCTATCGTGCCCGGCGCCCGCCGTCTCGTTGGATGCGCCGACCGTGCTAGGCTGCCGATCGAATTTTCAGGCACGCCCCTCGGAGATCAAGCCATCGTGACCCAGCCAGCCGGCACGAGTGCAGCACTGCTCGGCGAGCTCCGTCCTGCGCCGGTCGGGATGCCCGATGCGAGCGTCGCCCCGCCGGTCATTGCTGAATCTCGCGACCCGTTCGGCGCGCTGCGGATCGTCGATCTGTTGGCGAGGATCCCGCGCGGACGACCGGTCGCGCTTCGCGCCGTCGTTGATCGTCTGAACGCGACCCACCTGGACTGGCTGTTCTCTGAGCGCGTCGTCGCCGACGCGATCCTCCAGCTGCAGGCGAACTGGATCGCCGATTATCGAAACACGAACGGAATCGTGATCGAGGAGAGCGAGATCGGGACGACGATCACGCTCGAGGATTCCGCCCGTGTCGATCCCTGGATCCTTCGCCAGGCCGCTCGTGAGGCGTCCGCCTGTCGCGAGGTCCTCCTCGACTTCAGCCGTCGCGAGCGGCCCAGCGGTCAGGACTGACGGTCCATCGAACCTCAATTCGAGCACGGCCCCTCTATCATCGGGCGGTGACCCACTCCCTACGGCCCGTCGACCGTGCACTCGCACTTCCGCCAGGCATCCGATGCACGCGATTGCCGGAGCTGGACGGCGTCGCCCCGATGGACGCGGCCGAGCAATTGCGGGAACTCCCTGGGCTGGCGCTCCTCGAAAGCGCTCGCCCGGGCCGAAATGCCAGGTGGACCTACCTGACGGCCGACCCGGTCGCAATCCTTGAGGCGCCGGCCGATGGTCCAGATCCGTTCGCCACCGCGCGACGCGTGCTCGCCCGCCTGTCATCCGATCCCGTCGTCGAGCCGGACGCGCCCCGATTCCTCGGCGGGTTCGTGGGCTATGTCGGCTATGACCTCGGACGACGACTTGAGACGCTGCCGGTCCACGCGCTGGCCGACCAGGAACTACCCGTCCTCCGGCTCGCGCTGCACGACTGGGTCCTCGCCTGGGACCGGCGCACCGGACATGCCTGGCTGAGCGGCCGAGCCCTCGACGAGCGGGTGACACGCCTGGATCGTCGGCTGGCAGACGTGCGGGATCGCCTCCAGGGGCCGAGTGTTCCGATGTCGGTAATGCCGCCAGAACCGGCGGCCGGCTTCGAATTCCGGTCGGGCCTGGACCGCGCCGCCTTCGAGGCGGGGGTCGAGACGGTCCGCCAGGAGATCGCCCGGGGTGAGATCTACCAGGCCAACCTGACCCGGCGCCTCGAGACGCCGTTCCGGGGCGACCCCTGGCCGATCTTCCGTCGCCTCCGCACCGGTGACCCGGCCCTCTTCGCGGCCTATCTCGACCTTGGCTCGAGCCCGGTCACCGGCGCGCCACGAGCAATCCTGTCCGCATCGCCGGAGCCGTTCCTGTCGGTGACTCCCGACGGGCGGGTCGCCACCGATCCGATCAAGGGCACC
Organism: uncultured Anaerolinea sp.; assembly: GCA_964580175.1. Lineage (GTDB taxonomy): Bacteria > Chloroflexota > Limnocylindria > Limnocylindrales > CSP1-4 > UBA5189. Next base: position 1,543 of record CAZOJS010000231.1, read on the forward strand.
CGTCCTCGAGGCCGCAATCGCGCCGAGGATCGCGCGCTGGCAAGAGAGCTGCTGGCCTCGGACAAGGACCGCGCCGAGAACGTGATGATCGTGGATGTCGTGCGCAACGATCTCGGGCGGGTCTGCCGGCCCGGGACGGTCCGCGTGCCGCGTCTCTGCCGGCTGGAGCGGACAGCGGCGGTTCAGCATCTGGTCTCGACGGTGACGGGCCGGTTGGCGGCCGGGATGGACGCCTTCCATCTGCTCGCTGCGTCATTCCCCGGTGGCAGCATCACCGGGGCGCCCAAGATCCGTGCGATGCAGCTCCTCGAGGGCATGGAGCCCGTCCGGCGCGGCCCCTACACCGGGGCCGCGGGCTGGATCGGCGCCGACGGCGGCATGCAGACGAGCATCCTCATCCGGACCTTCGTCGCGGATGGCGCTCGGATAACCCTGCACGTCGGCGGTGGGATCACCTGGCGTAGTGACCCGGCCGATGAGTGGGACGAAACGGTCGCCAAGGCCCACGGACCCCTTGCCGCGATCGGCGGCCGCGAGGTGTTGTCATGACGACTAGCGGCGCTGGGGAGCCCGCGCACGTCTGGGTGGACGGCCGCATCCTTCCGGCCGAGGGCCCCCACCTCTCCGCGTTCGATCGTGGCTTCCAGCTCGGTGATGGGATCTTCGAGACGCTGCGGGCTCGCGCTGGGCGGGTCGCGGAGCTTCGCGAGCATCTGGTGCGGCTCCAGCGGTCAGCCGAGGGCCTCGATATCAAGCTCCCGGTCGGGACTGGGACGCAGATCGCGCGCGGGATCACGAGCCTGCTGGAAATCGAAGGCCTGGCGGGTCCCGAGGACGATGCCTCGATCCGCGTGACCGTCACCCGGGGATCATTCAGCGGACGCGGACTGGTGCCCCCGGCCGCCGGGATCGTGCCGACCATCGTCATCCAGGCCTGGCCCGTTCTGCCGCCACCGCCCGGGCACCTCGCGGACGGACTGCATCTCGTGGTCAGCTCGATCCGGCGGGACCCGGAGAACCCACTCGTCGCCCTCAAGACCACCAGTCGCGCGGACTACGTTCACGCTCGGCTCGAAGCGCGCCGGGCGGGCGCTGACGACGCGCTGTTCCTGACGCTTGATGGCCATCTGTCGGAGGCGACGTCGGCCAACATCGTCCTCATTCGTGGTGACGAGCTGGCGACCCCCGCTCTCGCCTGCGCCATCCTCCCCGGGACCACCCGCAGCTGGGTCCTTGCCTGGGCCCCGGGCGTCGGGCTGACGGCGGTCGAGGACTGGCTCACGACGCGCCAACTGGCTGAGGCGGACGAGGCCTTCGTATGCTCCAGTGTCGCGGGCATCCTCCCGGTCACCCGATTCGACGGCCAGCCCATCGGGGACGGGCGACCGGGCGATCGGACCCTCCAAGCGCGCGCCGACCGCGAGGCCTTCATGCGCGGCGACGGGTCCCAGTGACCCGGGACGAGCTCATCGGCCAGACGAGCCAGTTGATCGAGGAGGGCGTGCGCCTCCAGGCCAACCCGTCCTTCGATGCGCTCAGAACGTGGCTCCAACTATCGGACGAGCTGCTGGCGCGGGCCTGGGGGAGCATGGATCGTTATCACCTGTCGTGGCTCCAGGTGGGCCGCCCGAAGCAGGTCGTCCGCGGCAGGCCGATGGATACCGATGAGACGGGTGCCTACGTTCGCGAGGTGGCTGCGGCGAAGACGGCGGTGCTGCGGATGAGCCTCGATGCCGTCGGCCGAAAGAACATGCCGTTCGTCGGCGAGACCGGCGACGCCGCAGCGCGGTGATCGAACGCGTCCCGGCCGTTGGTGGCACCAGGTCCGTGCCGGCCCCTGACCCGATCGCGCGGGACTACCTGATGCTGGCTCTTCGTCTGGATCAGCATCGCCCGGGCCTCGTCGATGCGTATTACGGGCCCGCGGATCTCAAAGCCGTGGCGGACATGGAGTCCCTGCGAGATCCGAGGCGCCTCGCCGAGGATGCCGTCGAACTGCTCGGCCGACTGCCCGACGAGGTCTCGGACCCAGCGCGGCGCGAATACCTGCGCGCACAGCTCGTGGCCTTCGAGACCCAGGCGCGCGACGCCGCCGGGGATGCGATTCCGTACGAGACCCTCGTGGCACGCTGTTTCGACCACGAGATGCCGAGGCTCAGCGACGCGATCTTTCACGCGGCGGCCGATCAGCTGGACGCCCTCCTGCCCGGTTCGCAGCCCCTGGGAGATCGCCTGGCTGCCTGGGATTCGACGATGACCATCGATCCCGACAGCGTGCCGATGGTGGCAGACCACGTTGCCTCGTTGTTCCGGGCGCGAGCCGCGGACCAATTCGGCCTCCCCGATGGAGAGAAGGTTCGCATCGCTACGGTTCGCGAGCGGCCGTGGTCCGGCTACAACTGGTACGAAGGCGGCCGACGATCGCGCGTCGAGATCAATCTCGACCTGCCCGTCCGCCTCGGCGACCTCATCCATCTGGTCGCCCACGAGACGTACCCTGGCCACCATCTCGAGTCCGCCATCAAGGAAGCCGGCCTGGTCGACGGTGCGGGACGGACGGAGCTGACGCTTCAGTCCGTCAACACGCCGGAATGCCTGCTCCACGAGGGGCTCGCCGACCTCGGCTATCGCTTCGCGGTTCCGCCAGCCGACGAGGCAACCTTGATCGAGGAGTTGATCCGGGTCGCCGGCCTTCGGCCCGCGACGGATCCGTCCCTCGTGCGCACCGCCGCGGCGACGCAAGTGCTCGCAGGCAGGGCGCGCCGTCAGCTCCGCGGGATCAGCGGCAACGCGGCGCTGCTCCGCCATGCCGACGGGTACACCCGGGCGGAGGTGGTCGACTACCTCGTCGCGGTGGGACGGCGAACTCCCGAGCGGGCCGAGCAAGGCCTCGACTTCATCGACCACCCGCTATGGCGCACCTACAGCTTCGTGTATCGGGAGGGCGAACAGCTCCTCGCACGTTGGCTGGAGCAGGTCCCAGAATCCGCGTGGCAATCGCGATTCGGCCAGTTGCTCGGCGAGGCCCGCTCGCCGTCCTCGTACGCGGCGGAGCTCAGCCCGCCTTCCGGGATGGGCTGAACGCGGCGTCGGAAGCGTGCCGGATGCCCAGATCTGCCTGGTGAAATCGGATGGGCTGAAGGTCGACTTCGGGCGCGCTCATCGGCGCCAGCGGATCGGCCCGTTGGCCGCTCCCCAGGCCGCCGCGACGACCGCGACGACGGCTTGCGCCGGGATCCCGAAGCCGAACGTGGTCCAGATGTAGCTGATTGGGTCCAGCACGCCCCCTTCGGCGCGGGCGAGGAGCCAGACACCGATCCCGGCCAGCACGATCATGGCGCCGGCCATCGCCATCGCCAGGCGCGTGGCTGCTGCCCGCGTCAGGGCCGCCGGCGCCATGGCGCCGGCGGCCACCGTGCCCGGGACGGTCGCGGACGCGATGAGCAGGCCGATCACGACCCCCGCGAGGCCGCTCACCGCGAACGTGCCCGCCGTCGCAGTCAGGACGCCGAGGATCACGGTCAGCAGGGCAGCGCCGATCACGGCAACCATGCAGGCCGCGGCGAATGTGCCGCGCGGAATTGTGGCGCGACCGTCCCGAGTCGCGGCATCTCCCGCGCCGGTGGACGCACCGCGCGACGCGTCGACGAAGCGAGCCGATGGAGGCCTCGCCAGACGGGTGGCCCCGGGCTCGGGGTCAGGATCAACGGGCGGTGGCGCAGTTGCCGGATCGCTCATGCGAGCATCGTACGGGAGCAACATGCAGGCCAACGTTCAGCCGGGGTCGGGCCGACGGTGGCCGCACGGGCACGGTAGACTTCCGGCTCGTGAGCCACCCTTCCCTCGGCCTGCCACCCCGTGACCTGACTGCCGGCTACCCTGCCGATGCGGCGGCCATTCGAGCGGCGGCCCCGCGGCTTGCCGCTCGGGCACTCGAGCGGGCCGTGGATCAGGATCCAACCTTCCGGAGTCGGTACAGCGACCTGGCGCTGCGGGAGTTGCTGGCCGACACCGAGGCCCTCGCCGATCGCCTCGCCACGGCCGTCGCCAGCGCCGACGCCGCGGTCATGGGTGGTCTGGCAGGGCACCTCGCGCCACGCTATCGAAAGCGGCTCGTGCCGCTGGACGACGTGATCCTTCTGTGCGAGGGCCTTCGGACGGGCGCGGCCACGACCGTCGCTCCCGATGCCGGTGCTGCGGTCGATGCCGCGGTGGATGCGGCCATCGCGGCCCTGCGCTGGCATCGCCGCCTGGCCGGTGACGCGCGAAAGCGGAACGCGTTCATCGCCTTCATCTACAAGGGCGCCTGAGGGATGACGATCAAATGGGTCCAGGAGGACCCGCTCGTGATGAACGGAGAGCCGTTCTGCTACGGGTCTCGACTGACGGTGCGCCAGCTGCTCGAACTTCGTCGGAACGGTTACGGCCTGACCGAGCTGATCAAGGACCACCCGGAACTCAAACGAATGGGCATCGCCGCGGCCTACACGTATGCGGCCGCCCATCCGGATCGCTACGCCGAGTTCATCGAGGCAGATGGCGCTCTCGTCGGACCGGGCTACACCGATGATGAGGCGGCCGGCCTGCCCGATCAGTACCGCTCGCCGGGCGTCGTGATCAAGGCTCGCGCCTGACGACTCGCGCCTGACGGCTCACGCCCGACGAAGTCGCGCCTGACGACTCGCGCCCGACGGCTCGCGCCTGACGGCTCGCGCCCGACGAAGTCGCGCCCGACGGCTCGCGCCTGACGGCTCGGGCCTGACGACTCGCGCCCGACGAAGTCGCGCCCTACGACTCGCGCCCGACCCTCGGGGCGCAGGCGTCCGCCGGG
>CAZOJS010000232.1:0-4054 GCA_964580175.1 uncultured Anaerolinea sp.
GGTTTGGCTTCTGGAACACCATGCCGATGCGGCGCCGCACCTCAACGACATCCACATCTTTCGCGTAGAGATCCTGGTCGCGGTATGCGATGGAGCCCGTGATATGGAACGCGCTCACCAAGTCATTCATGCGGTTCATACAGCGCAACACCGTCGTCTTGCCGCAGCCCGATGGTCCTATGAGCGCCGTAATCTTCCGCTCGGGAATCCCGAACGAGACGCCATCAAGGGCGCGAAACTGGCCATAGTACGCACTGAGATCGTTGACAGCGATCACGCAGGGCTCCGGAGGTTGCGTGATGCGTTCCTGCGGCGGCAGCAGATCGGGCACGTTCACGGATTGCTTCATCTCCGCGTCGCTGAGGTATTCAACTACCATCTTACCTTCTTCTGGTATCGATTGCGGAGGACGATCGCGACGGAGTTCATCGTCAGTAGCACGACCAGCAGGACGATGATGCCAGCAGCCGCGGTCGCCTGGAACTCAGGTTGAGGGCGCCCGGACCAAGCAAAGATTTGCACCGGCATGACGGTGAACTGCGAGAAGATGCTGCTGGGCGTGAACGGAACGTATTGAAACGCGCCGACCATGATCAGCGGCGCGGTCTCGCCCATGGCACGCGACAGGGCAAGAATTACTCCCGTCATGATGCCCGGCATCGCGACCGGCAGAATCTGCCTGCGGACCGCCTGCCACCTCGTGGCGCCCAGCGCCAGCGCGCCATCGCGCAGCGAGGTCGGCACCGCCCGCAGCGCCTCCTGGGACGCGATGATCACGATCGGCAGCACGAGCAGCGCCATCGTCAAGGCGCCGGCCAGCACCGAACGCTCGAACTCAAGCAGCCGTACGAACAGGGCGAGTCCGAGGATGCCGTAGATGATGGACGGCACGCCGGCCAGGTTGGCGATGTTGATCTGGATCAGCCGCGTCCACCAGTGGTCGGCGGCATAGAGCTCAAGGTAGATCGCCGCGCCAATGCCCACAGGTATGGTCATCAACGCCGTCAGGCCGATCACCCAAACGCTCCCGTAGATCGCCGGCTTGAACCCCGCCTTTTCGGCGAAACGAGAGGGCAGGTCGTTCAGAAAGGCCAGGCCGAGCCGCGGGAGCCCATCGACCAGCACCTGGTACAGCAGCACTGCCAGCGCCAGTACGCCGACGAGTGTGCAGCCAAGGACGACCAGCGCAAACAGCCGGTTTGTCGCCGCGCGCCGCATGTTCCCTCGCGTTCGGATGGCAACGACGCCGATCATTGGTACACGTCCCGGAACTTGCGGAGCAGGACCTGGCTGACGAGGTTCATCGCCAGCGTCATCAGAAAGAGCGTCATGCCGACGGCGAAGAGGGATCGGTACTCGAGCGTGCCGGACGGTGCATCGCCCAGGGCGACCTGCACGATGTAGGCGGTCATCGTCTGGAACCCTTCAAACGGGTTCGCGCTCAGATTGGGCGTCGAACCAGCCGCCAGGACGACGGCCATCGTCTCCCCGATCGCGCGGGACAGCGCGAGGATGAACGATGCGATGATCCCGGAAAGCGCCGCCGGAACCACGACGCGCGTCGAGACGTCGAAGCGTGTCGAGCCGAGCCCGTAAGCGCCCTCCCGGAGGCCATCGGGCACCGCGGACATCGCGTCTTCGCTCAGCGACGACACCATCGGGATCACCATGATGCCGACGACGATGCCGGCGCTCGCCGCGTTGAAGAACTCAGCATCGCCGTACAACCGCTGGAGCAGCGGTGTGACGAAGCTGACGGCGAAGTAGCCGTAGACGATCGTCGGGATGCCCGCCAGGATCTCCAGCAGTGGCTTGAGCACGGCACGCACACGCGTGTTGGCGTACTCGCTCAGGTAGATCGCCGCACCCAAGCCCACCGGCAGAGCAAGAGCTCCGGCGATCGCCGCCACCATCAGCGTGCCCCACACGAGGGGAAGCACTCCGAACGAGCGAGGGAGGATCAACGCGTTCCATGTAGTGCCGGTCGCGTATTCAACGATGGAGACCTCGGTGAAGAACTCGATCGTCTGGAACGAGAGCAACCAGATGATGGCGACGGTTGTGACGATCGAGAGTGCCGCGCAAGCGAAGAGCACCGCCTGAATGACGTACTCGCCAGCGTAGCGGCCCCGGCGGTGCTTCAGGGACGATGCATCCCAGGGACGTCCTTCGATTGTGATCGCCATCGCGGCTCCATGGTAAGGGGAACCCGGCGGTCGCAGAAGATCGCCGGGCCCCTCCTAAGCGCGAGCTCTTGCTATTGGACGCTCTTCAGCGTTTCCAAACCCTTCTTCACGTCCGCCTCTGGGAGCTTGATGAAGCCAACACTGTCCGAGATCTCGTCGGTGTTCTCGAGGTAATACTGGACGAATCCCTTGACCTCCGGCCTGGCCAGCGATGCCTTCCTGACATAGATGAAGAGCGGACGCGAAAGCGGCACGTAGGTATTCTTGAGGACGGTGTCAGCGGTGGGCTCCACACAGCCGCCGCCCTTCTCGCCGTCGATCTTCAGTACCTTCATGCGGCCCTTGTTCTCCTCGTAGTACGAGAACCCGAAGTAGCCCATCGCGCCCTTTTCGTTCTCTACGCCCTTCACCGTGATGTTGTCATCCTCCGACGCGGTGTAGTCGGCGCGCGACTTCTTCGCCGTCCCATTGATCGCCTCGGTGAAGTAGTCGAAGGTACCGGAATCGCGACCAGCCCCTAACAGCGTGAGCTTCTGATCCGGGAAGGAAGGCCGAATCTGATTCCAGTTATTGACGGTGCTGTCCTGATCCCAGATCTTCTTCAACTCCGACACCATCAGACAATCTGCCCAGGTGTTGTCGTTGCTGACCACGACGGACAGGCCGTCGACCGCGACTTGGAACTCCTGGTACGCGACATTGCCCGTCCCGCAGGCCGTCACCTCGGCGTCCTTGATCTTGCGCGACGCATCATTAATGTCCGTCTCGGCCCGACAGAACTTCTCGAACCCTCCGCCCGTGCCGGAGATGCCGACGGTCACTCTGACATTCTGTTTGGTCGCCTTGCCGAACTCCTCGGCAACCCCCTCGGTTAACGGCCCGACGGTGCTGGATCCGTCGACAGTGATGCCGCCCCTCAGCGCCGAGTAGTCTGTACTGTCGGCGGTTGCGCTGCCCGCCGGCGCTGTCGCCGCCTTCGTGGGCGTCTTGTCCGTGCTGTCGTCGCCGCAGGCGGCGAACACCGCCACTGCCGCCGCGACGAGCACCACTGCCGCCGCCCGGGTTGCCGTCCTCCAACTGCCCTGCCTTCGTTCCACTTCCACTCCTTCCGGTCCCATGACCGGCTAGATAGCCCGCGCCCGGCGCAGGCGGCCAACGCCTTCATCCAACTCGATCGCAGGCTAGCTGCGTTAGATTAACGTGCGGTTAACGGCCATTAACGAGGGGTAAAGACGCCCTTGCGCCGGCTTCGGCGGCGTTAATCGTCCACTACCCTGTCGATGGAGTGAGGCGTCATGACCTCGGCGGACAGGGCTGTTGAGTTCAAGTTTCATCGCAGCACAGAGTGTTGCGTATCAGGAATTGATCCATCCGGCATAGCGTCCTGCACAGCCCGATCAACCTGGGTCACGTCCGTCAACTTGTGTGGAGGAGAGCACCATCCTGGTGAGAGCCGCGTGGTGCACGGCGACGGGCAGCTGTTCGGCGTCACCCCGTTCCCATATGGATGAGTTCACGTTGCTCGGGCCATATGAACTCGCGAGTCGAGACCTCAAGACCCGCAACTCCCTTCGTCGTGAGTCTGACGCCGGTATCGAGCGATCGATGAGCGCTAAACCCGCTGCCAAAGACGTTTCGCATCTGCTTTGCCTTCGCTCCAACTCCAACTCCTTCCGACCCCATTGATCCTGCAATCTCGCTAACCCCACGCTAGCCGCCGCGGATGAACGTGCGGTTAACGGTGGTTAACGCACGATGAAGGGCCTCGCGCCGGGTGCCTCGATCGCAAGGATCGCATCGACTGGCGGGCGGTGATGGGCGTCACGGGGCTCCCGGCTGCGGCCTCAGGCGCGCTCCTGCGCGGTGGC
>CAZOJS010000233.1:0-8205 GCA_964580175.1 uncultured Anaerolinea sp.
ACCGGTCCAGCCCGTACCTGTCCGGGGTTCGCAGTCGGCTCTGGCGATTTACCCCGACGGGCCAGCACGGCGCGGCCGACAGCGAGCCCGGCGACGAACGGGCCGGATCGGGCCGAGACGGCGACGCACCGGGACCCGGAAGCGGCCCGGTGCTCGCGCTCATTCGGCGGCTCCCGCTCGGACTCGATGACCCCTACGACACCTTGGCGACGCCCGCGGCCCTACCGTCGCCCGACGAATCGGCCTGACGGTCAGGCGTCCGACGAATCAGCCTGACGTCAGGCGTCCGGATCAGGCGTCCGGAGACAGCACGGCCCGCAGGACTCGTCGAGCACCGGGGCGCTGGCCGTACAGGAGGACGCCGGCCGCATAGACCCGGATCGCCAGGATGGCGGCAAGGGCGATGGCCAGGATGAGAAGGCTGAAGGCGAGCGCGAGCTCCCATGGTTCGACGCGACCGACGGTGAGCCGCGTGAACATCACAAACGGGCTCCAGACTGGGACGAACGAAGAGATCCACATGAACGTGGACAGGCCACCCGAGAGCGCCATGACCGCCTGGATGTAGCCGGCGATCCCGATGAGGCTCATCGGCAGGGCGATGACCTGGAGGTCCTCGACCCGGCTGACCAGCGAGCCTGCGGCCGCGTAGATCAGGGCGTAGAGCGTGAATCCGAGGACGAAGAACGACCCGTAGGCCAGGAGGAACGCCGGTGTGATCCCGGCCAGCGGCGGGGTGATTCCCGAGCCGAGGCCGAGCGCCGCCCCGATCGGCTGCTGAAACGCCAGCGCGATCAATGCCGGCACCAGGATCGCGGCGTACTGAAGCAAGCCGGCGAGTCCGATGCCGAGGACCTTGCCGAGGACCAGCTGGCGCGGCGACGCCGCACTGATCAGCAACTCCATCACGCGGGTCTCCTTCTCCGCGGCAACGCCGGCCGCGACCCACATGCCGTAGATGACCATGGTCAGGAAGAGCACGACCACGAGGACGGTCCCGAGGAGCTGGCGACTCGCGATTTCGGTCGCGCCGAGCGGGGCACCGCCCGCGGTGGGCCCGGCCCCGGCCTGGATGTCCAGCCTCGGCGCGAGGAACGGCAGCTGGCCCTCGGGCCTGACCAGTTCGGTCCACTCGAGGAACGCGACGGCGAACGTGGCGATCGTCACGAACTGGGTCCGGTCCGCGCCGAGCCCCTGCCCGGTCAGGAACGTGAAGTCGAGGCGCCCGGAGGGATCGCGGGTCGCGAACAGCGCCCCGTCCACCCGGCCGTCCCCGACATCGGCCTTCACCGCTTCGCCATCCGTGGCGATCTCGAAGACCCACGAATCCGCCGATCCCCCGCTCGACGTGCTGAGGACGCTGCGCATGATCGACGCCGAGCGTTCGGCGAGCGCGGCGTCGTCGGCCACAATCGCTACTGTCGTGATCGTGTCCCGATCGACGAGGCGGATGATGATCGGCAGGAAGGCCACGAAGACGGCGAGCAGGGAGAGCAACACGCTCGACGCCGCGTAAGGCCGACTCCTGACCCGCTCCAGGAACTCACGGCGGGCGATGATTCCGGTATTCGGGAACGTGGCGTCGTGGCGAACCGGCTGATCGGTGTTCATGCTGCCGGTTCCTGATCGAGGTCCGGAGCAACCGGCCCCAGGGTCTCCCCATCGTCAACGCCGTGGCCGACCAGCTCGATGAACACCTGCTCCAGGGTCGGGTCGACGACCTCGAAGTGGCGGACATCGAGGCCCCGCGCAACGGCCGCGGCGAGAATGCCACCGGGCTCCGTGCCGGGATCCAGGTCCAGTTCAACACGATCGATCCCGGGGCGGAGGATCCGGATCCCGGGGATTGCGTCCAGCCAGCCGAAGTCGGTCTCGCCGTCGGCCGCCAGGAGGACGTTCTGGCGGCCCGTGGAGCGCTTGACGTCACGGAGCGACCCGCTGATCACCGTCCTTCCTTCGTCGAGGATGGCGATCGACTCGCACATGGCTTCGACCGTCTCCATCTGGTGGGTGGACAGGACGATGGTCTTGCCCCGGGCGCGCAGTTCCAGGATCGCCTGGCGGATCAACACCACGTTGACCGGATCGAGGCCGGTGAACGGCTCATCGAGCAACAGGATCTCGGGGTCGTGGATGACGGCCGCCAGGAACTGGACCTTCTGCTGGTTTCCCTTGGACAGTTCGCCGATCCGGCGGCCGGCGAAGTCGGGCACGTGCAGCCGGGCAAGCCAGGCACCGGCCTCCCGCGCTGCCCGTTCGGGCGAGGCACCGTGGAGGCGGGCGAAGAAGACGAGCTGATCCAGGACCGTCATCTTCGAGTACAGGCCACGCTCCTCCGGGAGATACCCCCAGGTGACCCGGCGGAGTTGCCGGTGGTCCGTCCCGCCCCAGCTGATCGTGCCGGCGTCGGCTCTGAGGACGCCCAGGGCGATCCGCATCGTGGTTGTCTTGCCGGCCCCGTTTGCGCCGAGGAACCCATAGATGTGTCCCGCCGGGATTTCCAGGGACAGCCCGTCGAGCGCCTGAATCCGGTCGAATCGCTTGCGCAGGCCGTCGATCACCAGGGACATCGGGCCGAGGATAGCCCGACCGCGGCCGGCCGTCCCGTGGCCCGATGGTCAGGTCAGGCGACCCAGACGGTCCGCCCCCGTGCTCGGATGCCCTCCGCCACCAAGGCGGGCAGCAGCGCGATCACCGCCACGAGCAGCCACTCCGTGAGGTCCAGGGGCGAGGCCCGGAATGCGTCGGCAACGCCGGGGATGAACGGGATCGCGAACTGGATGATGATCACCCCGATGACCCCGCCGAGCAGGACCCGATTGGAGCCGACCCGGAAGACGGGGATGCGCAGGCTTCGGTTGGCGTAGGCGCGGACGACCTGGCCGCACACCAGCGCCGTAAAGGCCAGCCAGCGCGCGTGGTCGGGGCTGCCGGTCGAGGACTGCATGAGCCACAGGGCGGCGACCGCCGAGAAGCCACCAGCCAGCGCGATCCGGATGATCAGGCTGGTGGGCAGCAGTGCGGCACCGGCCCGCCGTGGCGGCCGATCCATGATGTCCGGCTCGCCGGGCTCACGCTCGAAGGCGATGGAGGTCGACGTATCGATGAACAGCTCCATCCACAGGATCTGGATCGGCAGCAACGGCTGGCCGTAGCCAGCAATCGTGGCAATCAGGACGAAGCCGAGAAAGGCGAGGTGCGTCGAAATGAGAAAGACGAGGCCCTTCTGGATGTTGTCGACGAGCCGTCGCCCCTCGCGCAGGGCATAGAGCAGGGTGACGAACGAATCGTCGCCCAGGACGAGGTCGGCGGCCTCACGCGCCACGGCCGTGCCGCTGCCCATCGCCACGGCCACATCCGCATGGTGGAGGGCGGGCGCGTCGTTGACACCGTCACCGGTCACCGCCACGATCCGGCCGTTCGCCCGAGCCACGCGCACGATCCGTTCCTTCTGCTCGGGCGTGGACCGGGCCACGATGTGGACGGATTCCATCTCGCTCGCGAGCCGCGCGTCGTCCCAGCCGGCGACCTCGGCGCCGGTCACGATCCGGTCGCCCGAGAGCCCGGCGGCACGGGCGATGGCTGCCGCCGTCGCGGGATGGTCGCCGGTGACGACCATCGTCTGAATACCGGCGCCGCGGGCCTCCCGAAGCGCCGCCCCGATGCCCTTCCGCAATGGGTCGGCGAATCCCACCATCGCCACGATCTCCCAGTGACCGCCGATTGGGGCCCGGGCGATGGCAATCAGGCGCTCGCCGGCGGTCGTGCCGAGATCTGCCTGCGCCTGCCAGGCGGCGAGGGTCTCGCGGTCGGCGCTGCCATCCATGGCAAGGATCGACTCGGGAGCCCCGGTCGCGAGCCGCTCCGGGACGCCTGCCCGGCGTGAAACGGTGATCGACACCGGTCGCCCGCTCGTCGGCGGTTCGGCCGAGATGAGCTCGCTCGGGTCGAGCGTGGTCGGGATGCCCTCGCCCTCGAGGGCGCGATCGATCGCATTGGTGAAGGATCCGGCCGGAATGCCGTCGGCGCGTGCCCAGGCATCGGCTTCGGCTCGGAGGGCATCGGCCAGGAGTCTCGTTCGGAGGGCGCGATCGGTGATCGGACCCGCGGCCGTGCGAACCGTGGCAATGTCCAGCCGATTCAGGGTCAGCGTGCCGGTCTTGTCCGTGACGATCAGGTCGATTGCCCCAAGGACCTCTTCGGCGTTCAGGCGGCGGACGAGAACACCTCGTTTGAGGAGCCGGTACGCGCCGAGCCCGAGGATCACCGCCAGCAGGACCGGCGGTTCCTCCGGAATCGCGGCGATCGCGGCGGAGATGCCGGCCAGAACGTTCTGGCCGAGGGTCTGCTCGCGGAGGAACCCGAGGCCCGTGACGACGGCAATCAAGGCAACGGCGATGACGAGGAGGATCCGGACCAGGCGCTCCAGCTCGCGCTGGAGCGGCGATCGACGGGTCGTCGGCCCAGTCAGCCGATCGGCGATCCGGCCAACCTCGGTCGCCACCCCGGTCGCGACGACGATCCCCTCCCCACGCCCGCCGACGATGCTCGTCCCGCCGTACGCCATGGCGCGTCGGTCGGCAAGGACGGCGCCGGCGGGATCCGGCTCGACGCGACCCTGCTCGGGCACCGATTCGCCGGTCAGGACGCTCCGATCCGCAAGCATTCGCTCGGCCCGGCTGATCCGCAGGTCCGCCGGCACGATGTCGCCGGCACGGAGCAGGACAACGTCTCCCGGGACGAGCTCGGCAGCCGGAACATCCAGAGCGCGCCCGTCGCGGCGCACACGAGCGACGGGAGCGGAAGCATCCCGCAGCGCGTCGAGGGCCCGGTCGCCGCGGTATTCGGTCACCACGTCGGCGCCGACGATCGGGATGAGCCCGATCAGGATGAGGATTCCGTCGCGGACTTCGTTGAGCAGGATCGCCGCAAGGCCCGCGGCCGCCAGGAGCAGCACGAATGGCTCACTGGCCGCCTCGGCGATCATGCCCAGGATGGAATTCCGGTGGACCGGCTCCAACTCGTTGGGACCGGCCGTCAGCGCTCGGGTCGTCGCCTCGGCGGCGGACAGTCCACGCGCGGGATCAACCGCCAGCGCGGCCGCGACCGCGGCGACGTCCAGCGCATGCGCCCCCGCCTCGACCGGCGTCGCGATCATTGGTTCTGCCACGGGCTGATCATCGCTCAGGGAGCGTGCTCGTGGGGCTGCCGCTGGCCTCGTTCTACGAGGGCCGATCGGCCCCACAGCGCAGTCTCCCGGGGCAGGGCACAATCGACAGATGGGGACCCTTCCATCCGATGATCAGGCCCGGCCGGTGCGCATCCATGCGGACCGCTCCGCGGGAACGCTCCAGCTCGAATGGGCCGATGAACATCAGACCGTGTTCGAGGCCCTGGCCCTGCGCTGGCTCTGTCCATGTGCCCATTGTCGCGGCGAGGCCGGCATGCCCGGCTGGCTGGATACGGCCCCGACCCTGACCGCGGAGCAGACACGACTCGTCGACGTGCACCTGATCGGCTCGTATGCCATCGCGCCGGAGTGGGCGGATGGCCACAGCACCGGCTACTACCCGTTCGTGTTGCTGCGCGACCGTTGTCCGTGCGCGGCGTGCACGGCCGGGCGCTCCACCAATCCCTCGCCGCGCGCCCGGGAGGCTCTCTCATGATCGGGCCAGACTTTCGGGCTCGTCGTCCGAAGCCGCGGCTTCTCCGGCAACCTGATCGCGGGATTCCGATCATTGCTGGGGGGCGAGATCCACGAGTACACGTCGCTCCTCTAGGACACCAGGCGCCAGGCGCTGGACCGGCTCGTCAAGAACGCAATGCTGATGGGCGCCAACGCCGTGATCTCGATGCGCTTCGACAGCTCCGAGCTGGCCGGCACGATGTCCGAGATCGTCGCCTACGGCACGGCCGTCGTCGTTGTGCCGGACGCGGACGCCCCGCAGCCCGCCGAATAGGTGATGGGCACGCTGGTCCGAGGGGCGATCGTCGTCTTCGGCGTGCTCACCATGCTGGCCGGTCTGGCCACGATCATGTTTCAGCCCGAGGCCGGTGGCGCCGGCCTGTGGACCGTGGGCCTCGGGGCCTTCCTCGTGGTCGTGCCACTTCTGGAGCGGCAGCGGTATCGGTCGGAAGCCGCCGAGAAGGCACGCGAGGCACCCGAGCCCGGCGGCGGCGAGGCGGGCGCAACGATGTTGACAAGTCGGGCGGCGGGCCGGCGCGGGCCGGATTGCTGTTTGGTCCTCGGCGGAGCCGCGCGGCCTGCCCTTCGTAGCCTTCTTGTCCTACGTGGCCGTCCTGTCCTTCTTGTCCTTCGTGGCCTTCTTGTCCTTCGTGGGCTTCTTGTCCTTCGTGGGCTTCTTGTCGTCCGGCTGCACCTGCGCCGTCTCCCCCGCGATCGCGGCGGGCTCACTCGGCGCGGGCCTCGTGGATGCTTCTTCCCCGCCCACGGCCTTGATCTCGTCCTCGGTCATCACTCACCTCCGATGTCGCGCCTGGTCGGTATCCCTGTGTGCACGAGCATAGCGAGTCGCGTCCATGTCTCTGCCGCCGGTCAGACCTCCTTCAGCGAGGCGAGCGAAACCGTCCGGCGACCTCTGCCACGTCCGTGCTGCTGCGCGAGAACCGCCGATCGAGCCCGAGTCGGCGCGAATTCGCGCCGAAGGACTGCCACAGGAGGTTGACCTGGCGGCAATCACCCGCTCACGCCGGCGGGCGACCGTGGGTCGTCAACCCCCAGCGGAGGACCCCGAGATGGCGACGTTCCTGTTCGCATATCTCGGTGGCGGGATGCCTGATAGCGATGCGGAACGCACAACCATCACGGCTGCCTGGGAGGCCTGGTACGAGAAGCTCGGATCGGCAGTCCTCGATGCCGGGGTCCGGGACGGCGACGGACGGATCGAGGCCCTGGAGACGGTCGAGGCGATTTAGGGATGGACGACATCGAGGCCTTCGAGACCCACCACGGTCGCGACCTGCCCGAGCGCAAGCTCGAGACGCTCGCCGACGCCTTGCAACTCCTCGTGGCACGTGACGACGAGATTCCGGCGAGGTGGCTCTCGCCGGCGTTCGGTCGGGAAGTCGCCACCATCCGGACACTGGTCGCGAGCGTCGCGACCAAGACTCACCTGGCGGCGCGCCTGGAACCAGATGCCGAAGCGGGGACCGACGTTGAGGCTGGCCGGTTCGAGCGCGCGTGCCGCCGGCTGGCTGCCGACGCCCCTGCGGTGGCCCTCGCCATCCGATGGCTCGAGATCCAGGACGATCATCGGCTCCCGACGTGGCCCGAGATCCTACGGCGGCGGAGGATCCTCCCGGTCCCGGTCCCGTCGGCCACTTCTGAGGCCGCCTCCTGGTTCGGCTAGCCGCGCGGGTCTGGTGGCAACCCGATCGCGTGCTGGCCGAGTGGGCTCTCACGGGGTCACCAAGGCGCCCCGGCCAGCTCCTGGACGATCATGACCGGAGGCTACACGGCACGCCCCGAGGACGTCCGAGGGCACCGATCGCGACCGGGTCAGCGCGGTGCAACGAGGATCGCGGCTCCGAGGGCGGTAGGCGTGGCCGGCAACCGAGCCGGCGACGCAAGGAGATGGCGTTCCGTCTCCAGGCGTCGACAGCGGGTGCAGGCCATCACGAGGCGGCCGTCGGGGTCACGCGTCGGCGCGACGTCCGACGACGGGCGGTAGCGACCGCACGGATCGCATTCCATGGTCTCGACTCCCTTGCAACGTCGATATCGGTCTCCCAGGGCCTCGCTGATCGGACGGCTCACGCCGCGGCGTCGCGGGCACGTGGACATCAAAGCAGCGAACAGACCCGACCATCCAGCGAAAAGCCGTTAACCGCCGGTCAACACTCCTGCACGAACCCCGGAGCGGTGTTGCGGCGGCAGGCCGCCGTTTACGAGGTGTTGACCCGTCGGCAACCGGACGGAGTCCACTGGGCGCGACACTGGGACCGGAGCGGCCGCAGCCCCTCGCCGCCCACCACTCACCCAGGAGGATGCCCGTTGTCCGCATCGCCCAAGTCGTCACGACGGTGGCTCGCCACCCTCGCGGCGTTTGTCGTCCTCGGGGCGCCGGTCGCGCCACACGCAGTCGCCGCCGGGTCCCCGGCGGTGAACTCGTTCGTCCGCGTGGCCACGCACGATGTCGACGGAGACGTCGCCGAGATCGTCGCCGCGACCCCTGACGGCATGAC
>CAZOJS010000234.1:0-6412 GCA_964580175.1 uncultured Anaerolinea sp.
TATCGAATCATCCTGCTGTTCATGGTCGGGCTGCTCGCCATCGGCCTTGTCGTGATCCTGCGGCTGACCGATGACCGACCCGGATCGATCTCCCGTCGCGATTCCGAGGTCGGGGGCGCGGCGTCGGCGACGCGCCCGATCATCCGACGTGGCTGGGCCTTTGGCCGTCTGGGGCTCACCGTCCGAGACCGAAGAACCTTCGTCCATCTCCTCCTGCCTGGCTTCCTGATCTCGATGGGAGCGGGCCAGGTCATCCCGTTTCTCAACCTCTTCATCCAGCAGAAGTTCGGGCTGGACCTGGCTTCCCTGAACGGCACGTTTGCGATCACCAGCATCGGGACCATGGCCGCGATCCTGTATCA
Organism: uncultured Anaerolinea sp.; assembly: GCA_964580175.1. Lineage (GTDB taxonomy): Bacteria > Chloroflexota > Limnocylindria > Limnocylindrales > CSP1-4 > UBA5189. The sequence goes on from CAZOJS010000234.1 coordinate 363, forward strand.
ACCCACGCTGGCGCGGCGATTCGGGCGGATTCGGTCCGTGCTGCTGGTCCAGGGAGCGAGCATTCCGTTCCTGGTCGTGCTCGGGTTCAGCCCGATCCTGTGGACGACGATCGCGGCCATGGCCGTCCGGAACTCGCTGATGAACGCCGGGAATCCGATCTTCAACGCGTTCGCGATGGATCGGGTGAGCGGCGCGGAGCGGGCGACGCTGGCTGCGGCGATGTCCATGCTCTGGTCGGTCGGCTGGGTGATCGCCGGCCTGTATTACTCGATCGTCCACGCGACGTTCGGGTTCGAGGCCGGCTACACAGTCAATTTCGTGACGATCATCGTCCTGTACAGCGCTGCGACGTGGCTCTACTGGCTGTGGTTCGGCGACGCAGAGCCGCGAACGGCGGCCGTCGGGGTCGCGGGGGCGCCCCGGCAACCGACGGACTAGACTCCGCTCATGACGGCTGAGGCGACTCCGCGCGAGAAGACCGGCATCCCGAAGAACCCGGGACGGGCCGACCTCGGGATGAAGGCGACGCTGCTCTTTCCGAGTCGCGAGATCGTCGACCAGTTCTACGTCCCCTTGATCTACACCGCCTGTCGGACCTGCTACTCCGAGCTGCCACCGGAGGAAATCTTCCGCCGTGCCGCCGATGGCGAGATCGAGGTGGCCAAGATGCAGCGACTCATCAACGGTGTCATCGAGTCCGGCCACGGCAGCACCATCGAGCATGTCGTCTTCACGTTCGGGATCACCGGTGTGTCGCGAACCCTGTCCCACCAGCTCGTCCGCCATCGCGCCGGAGTGGCGTTCGATCAGCAGAGCCAGCGGTACGTGACCTACAAGCAGGCCGCCACGATGCTCCCCCACTCGATTGCGGCTGCCGACCCGGAGCTACGGGCACATTTCGAGGACCAGGTTGCATCATCCATGGAGCTCTACGGTGAGCTCGTGGGGGCCGGGATCCCCGGCGAGGACGCCCGCTTCGTGTTCCCCAACGGGACCCGGACGAACCTCGTGATGACGACGAACCTGCGGGCCCTCATCCACATGTCGGGTCTGCGTCTGTGCACGATGGCCCAGTGGGAGATCCGGCGGCTGTTCCAGCTCATCCGCCACGAGATCTTCAGCGTGAGCCCGTTCCTCGGCTCGTTCCTGGCGCCCAAATGCGTCCCGCTCGGCTACTGCGACGAGATGGGCAACCGGGACGGCCACTGCCCGATCCGGCCGCACAAGGATCAGGTGCTCGAAGCGTGGGCGGACAAGGCCAGGGCTGCCCGCGCGGCAGGACGCGAGCTGCCGGTAACGTCGTGAGAATCCGGCTCGAGTTCGACCGGATCGGGCCCGGGGTCGAGATCGGGCCGCATCGCCACGGCGTCGAAACCATCGTCTACGTCGCGGGCGGCGAGGTCGTCTTCGAGCACGGCGAGTCTCTCGAGCGCCGGGCTGTGGTGCGCGCCGGCGACGTCCTGTATGAGGCCCCTGCCGAGCACCACGTCGTCCGGAATGAAGCAACGATCGATGCGCTGGTCCTGCTCGCCTCCACCGATCCCGACCCCCGTCGGCTGGGTGCGATGCTCCGTCGTTGGGACTCTTCTGTCGAGCCGGTCCGGCGTGCGGCCGACGCGGCGGTCGAGGAGGCCCACGGGTTTCGGCGGCGCCTGCTCGCCCGGCCCGGCGACTTCGGCTCGGCCGCGTTCACCATCACCGAGGTCGAGGCAGCTCCCGGATCAATCGACCTGTGGCACCGCCACCCACGTGCCGAACACGCGATCGTCGTCTTCGAAGGGCGGGGCGTCGTCACGGTCGGCGACGAGACCGAGACCCTGGAGCCCCTCAAGGGCATCCGGATCGAAGAGGGTCGGCCACACCGCGTCGAGAACACGGGCCGGACGACCCTTCGCTACTACGTCTGCGCGTCGCCGGGCCTCGACCCGATCGCGGATCGGGAGACCGCCGAAGCCCCGCGCCGCCGCTTCGACGCTTAGACGTAGGCGGCTCGCGCGCGGCTCGCGCCTGATTCCTGCCCATTGCTGCCCTCAAGAGCAGTAGCCGGGTTTCGGGGGTCCAGACGTACCCCGGAACGTCAGTGGGGCTCGTGGCGAGCCGCTCGTCGAGCACGACTTGGGGGACCCCGGGCCTCGTCCCGCTCTCGCCACCGCCAATCGATCCGTTGCCGGTCGCCCGGTGCTCGTGGGAGTGTCAACAGGCAGGAAGAAGGGCGGCCCGGGTCGGCGCGCGGCGCACGGAGCTTGGCGGCGCGCGGCAGGTCGGTGCGCGGCGGACGGAGCTTGGCGGGGCGCCGCAGGTCGGCGCGCGGCGCACGGAGCTTGGCGGCCGCCTATCCCTGGATGTCTGCCACGAACCGGCGGATGACCCGGGCCAGGCGCGGGCCCGCCTCCTGCCCGGCCGCCAGCACCTCTTCGTGGGTCAGCGGTTCGCCGCTGTAGCCGGCGCCGGCGTTGGTCACCAGCGTGACGCCAACGACCTCGAGCCCGGCCCACCGGGCGGCGATGCACTCAAGGACGGTGGACATGCCCACCGCCTGGGCACCGAGCTGGGCGAGCATGCGGACTTCCGCCGGGGTCTCGAAGTTGGGCCCGCTCAGGCCCACGTAGATGCCCTCGGCCATGTTCACCCCTTCGGTCGCAGCCGCGGCCAGCAGCCGCGCCCGGAGGCGTGGGCTCCAGGCGTCGGTGAGATCCGGGAAACGAGGCCCAATGGTTGACCCATTCGGCCCGACGAGCGGACTGCGCCCGGTCAGGTTGATGTGGTCGGTGATCGCCATGAGCGTGCCTGGACCGAACGACGGGTCGAGACCGCCTGCGGAATTGGTCAGGAAGACCGCCTTCGCGCCGAGCCGGGCGAATAGCAGGACCGGCTGCACGACAAGGCCCGGGTCGTTGCCTTCATAGAGGTGGAACCGGCCCTGGAGCATCGCGACGGGGTTGCCCGCCAGCCGGCCCAGGTGCAGCCGCCCGACATGGCCAGGCGTGGTTGCTGCGGGCCAGCCGGGCAGCTCCGCGAAGGGGATCGCGACGCTGTCCTCGAGATCGTCGGCGAGACCTCCGAGCCCGGATCCCAGGACGATCCCGAGCTCCGGCACAAGCGCCGTGCGAGCTCGAACGGCGGCCTCGAGCGCATCGAGGCGGGCCGGCTGGTCGATCGGGCGGAGCGGGGCGGCAGGGTCGGGCGAGGGAATTGGGCTCGCGGTATCCGATCCGGACTGCTGCGAAGTCACGCGGGCCTCCTGTTGTGCGTCCAGGGGGGCGACGACCAAGGCCCGCAGCTTCTGCCACGCGACCGAAGTACCGACATCGGGATGCCGGTCACGTCCAGCCGGGCGACCAACCCGGGGACGGACACGAAGGTCCGTCGCGGCCAGGAAAAGAAGCGCCCGAAGCGACCGGTCCGGAAGTTGGTCCCCTTGATGTGATCTCGGTTTCCGCGTCCCCTGACGGCCCCTTCGGGCAAGACCAATGTACGGCTGTCGGTCCGGGCAGGCAACGCGGTTATCCACGAATTCTGGTGGGTTGCGCCGTCCCGTGTCCACGCGTTTTCGACGCGGGTGGACGGCCTGTGGATAAGGGGCAGCCGTTGATCCGAACGACGGATCGTCTGGCAGTTCGTGTGACGCGCCCTCGCGCGGCAGCGGGTCGGTCGCGCCGCGCGCCGCGCCGCGGATCAGCCGCCGACGGCGAACATCTCGATCCGCGGCAGGTGGCTCGTCGCATCGGACCGGAGCTCGGAATAGCGATCGACCCGGGCGGACCAGACCGTTTCAAGCAACACGCCGATATCGGCGTCCGTTGCCTCGGCCCGAAGCGGTCCTCGAATGTCCGTGCCGTTGGCGCTGAAGAGGCAGGTGTACAGCTTGCCCTCAGCCGACAGCCTGGCCCGCGTGCAGTCGGCGCAGAAGGGCTGGGTGACTGAGGCGATCACTCCGATCTCGCCGGAGCCATCGCGGTACCGCCAGCGACCGGCAACCTCGCCCCGATAGCCGGGTTCGGCCGGCTCGAGCGGGAGGTGCGTATCGATCGCGGCGACGATCTGGGCCGCCGTGACGACGTCGTCGAGGCGCCAGCCGTTGGTGGTCCCGACATCCATGTACTCGATGAACCGGAGAATCAGGCCCTCGGTGCGGGCCCAGCGGGCCATCGGGACGATGCTGTCCTCGTTCTCGCCCTTCTTGACGACCATGTTGACCTTGATCGGCGCGAGACCTGCCGCCCGCGCGGCATCGATCCCCTCGAGCACACGATCGACCGGAAAGTCGACGCCATTCATGCGCCGGAACGTTTCGTCATCGAGCGAATCGAGCGAGACCGTGATGCGTTGCAGGCCAGCCTCGGCGAGCGGCGCCGCCAGTCCCTTGAGGGCCGAGCCGTTGGTGGTCAGGGTCAGGTCGATCCGCTTGCCGGCGGGCGTCCGCAGCGCAGCCAGCATGGCGATGAGATCGGGCAGGGCTCGGCGCACGAGCGGTTCGCCGCCGGTGATCCGGAGCTTCTCGACGCCGAGCCCGACGGCGATGGCCGCCACGCGGCAGATCTCCTCGTACGTGAGCACCTCGGCGTGGGGCAGGAACGCATAGTCGCGCCCGAAGACCTCCGCCGGCATGCAATAGGTGCACCGGAAATTGCACCGGTCGGTCACCGAGATGCGGAGGTCGCGCAGCGCGCGCCCACGCACATCCAGAAGGCCGGGGCGCCCGTCGAAGGCTGTCGCCGGGCTGGTGTCGGACGCGGGCACGATCGACTGCATCGGCTGATCGTACGACGACCCCGGAATCGGCGGCGGGACGGCCCCGTCTTGCGGCGCGGTCCCGCGCCAGTCCTGCGGCGCGGTCACCGGCGTGGGCGAGGGCTGGTACCACCGGCTCGGAGTGCTGGTACGACTAGCCGACTGCGCGCACGCACCTCCGTGCCCGACGATCCCCAGAGCGCCCACTCCTGGCCGGTTGCCGGCCCCGCACGAGGAAGACAGCACGATGGCGACTACCGAGCAGCGACCCGGGTTCAGGCTTCCCTGGGCCAACGAACCACGATCCGAACCTGCCGACGATTCGGCTGTGGCGACCGCTCCGGTCGACCGCGGGTCTGTCGGCGCCGAGGGAGGCCTGGTCGATGTAGCCGATGATCCACGTTCAACGCCGTGGCCGACGAGCGACCGCCCGGGCGGCGTCGCCTCGGCCGAAGCACCGGGCGTCAATGACACGGCGGTCGGTCCAGGCGTCGATGCACGCGCCGGGGTCACCGACCCGAAGGTCGCCGTCCGACGCGGGAATCCCCTGGTGGCAGGACTGATACGGGCGATGCGGGAGGCCGCCGAGACCGCTCGACAGGACGCGATCAGTCGCCTCGCCGAAGAAGCGAAGGCGCGAATCGAAGCGATCCAGGCAGAATCTACCGGGGAGGCCGCATCGCTCCGCCGCGCGGTCGAGCAGGACATTGCCGAGACTCGCGAATGGTCGAAGACGGAAGTCGCGCGTATCCGCGAGGAGACCGAGGCGCGCATCTCGGCTCGCAAACGTCGACTCGACCTCGACGCCGAGGATCAGACCGCCCGGATGGACCATCGCATCGCACACGTGCAATCGATCGTCGGTGCATACGAGCTCAACATGGCCGATTTCTTCCGCTCGCTCCTGATCGAGGAAGATCCGGCCCGGCTTGCCGGGTTTGCCGAGCAGATGCCGGACCTGCCGTCGTTCGAGGATGAGCCGGATTTCGCCGGATGGTCCGCATCGCGGGCCCTCGACACTGAGGACGCTGCGGCGGCGGAAGCGGCCGCACTTGCGGACCTCGATCCGTCGGTTCCCCACCATGACCCGACGCCCTCCGCGGACCCCAGAGCGACCGTCATCGCCGACCCGTCACCGACGACGATCGTGCTCGTGGACGGACTGGTCAGCGTCGCCAGCATTGCCGGCTTCAAACGAGCCGTGGGCAAGGTCGCCGGCGTTGAGGCCGTCTCGGTCACATCGGGACCGAACGGCGACTTCGCGTTCTCCGTTCGCCACGTGGCATCGCTCGACGTCGCCAGCGTCGTGGCGACCCTC
>CAZOJS010000235.1:0-8336 GCA_964580175.1 uncultured Anaerolinea sp.
CCCCGACGCAGCCGGTGGCAACCATCCAGCCGTGCACGAACTGCGGCATCTCGTTGTCCGCCACCGCGCGGTTCTGCCGCCGATGCGGAACCGCCCAGGCCTGACTGCGCAGGTCCCTGCCAACGAGGCACGGATCGGCCCGGATCAGCGCGGATCGTCGACCCGCCGGTCAACCGATGCCCTGGTCTATTCCTTGGCCGACTCCTTGCGCTGGCCGACCCAAGCGGCGCCGAGCAGGATCGCCTGGAAGGTCAAGCCAAGCCAGGCCAGCGCCGCGAAGACCGTGGCCAGCGTTCCAATGGCTGCGGCGGCGTCGATCAGCCGAGGTGCGATGAACACGAACAGGCGCACCGAGACGGTCAGGACGATCCCGACGACCACGGCCGGCGGCGCTGCCGCACGCCACGAGGGGCGGGTGTCCGGCACGAATCGGTAGACGAGCGCCACGACGCCGATCGTCAGGCCGATTGGCAGGACGGCCAGGACGAGCTGGGTCAGGCCGGAGATCGCCTCGAAATCACCCTGTCCCACCGCCGCGTCCAGGAACGCGGCGACCCCGGCGAGGACGGCTCCGAGGACGACCGACAGGACAAGCAGGATCGCCGAGGCGATCCCGATCATGTTGCGCGCCAGCACGCTGCGTGTCCGTGGGCCGCCGATCACCCTGGATAGGGCGTCCTCGAACGCGAGGATGAACCGACTGCCGCTCCACACCAGCGTCCCGATCCCGATGATCGAGATCGCGGCGGCCGATCTCGCGGCCTCGTCGAGGATCGCCTCGAGCATGCCCCGGAGTGGGGGCAGAACCTCGGCGATCGTCCGGACCACGTCCTGCCTGACCACCGGATCCGCGACCAGGAGCCCGATCAGGCCGACGGCCACGAGCGCTATTGGAACGATTGCGAACAGCGCGCTATAGGCGAGACCCCCGGCCAGCAGGGCGCCACCGGCCGCGCCGTACCGCTGAAGGACGCCGAGCAGCGATCGCACGAAAGCCAGCCCGAACAGGATGCCGACGACGCGTCGCCAGTCCATCCGCGGCACGGTCAGTCCCGCAGGTCCTCGAACAAGCGGACCTGTTCCTCGTCGACCCGAACGCGGCGGGGAACGGCGATCAACGCACGAACTTCCCCGCGGCGGACAAACCGCCGGCCACCGAGCTTGATGCTCTGGAGCCGTCCGGTGCGGGCCCACCCGCCAATCGTGGCTGACCGGAAGTGCACGTTTGAAGCGGCGAGGATCTCAACGGCTTCCTTGAGGCTGATCCAATCAGTCGCCGACGCGGCCACGCTCAGGCCGTCCCTTCGGACGCTGAGGTCGCTGCTGTGGCCTTCGTCGGCGTGGTGGCGGGGTCCGAGGCGCCGCCCCCGGCATCCGAGGCGCCGCTGCCAGCATCCGTGCTCGGCGCGTCGGCGGTCGGCTTGGGCGCGCCCGACTTGCTCGGACTCGAACTGGTCGATCGATCCTTCTTGGCCCAGCCCGAGCCCTTGAAATGGACCGCGGGCGTCGTGAAACCCTTGCGCATCGTTCCCTCGGCGCCACAGTTCGGACAGAACCGCGGCCCGAATTCCTCGATCCGGTGAATCACCTCGACCACGTGCTGGCAGGTCAGGCAGCCGTAGTCGTAGATCGGCACAGGTGGGCTCCTCGCTCGGCGGTCGGATCAGCCGCGCAGCAGCCGCATGCCGCACTTCGGGCAATAGAACGCCCGCTCGTGGGCCGACTGGAAGCCGCAGTGCGGACAGACCAGGCCACCGCGGCCGGTCGCCACGGACGGCCGTTCGACCGCGGTCAACCCCAGTGAGTGGTGGCTGGCCAGGATGTTCGACAGGATCGAGGTCAAGATTCGTGATCCGACCCGATCCGTATCCCCGCGCACCCCGCGGCCGCCCCAGCCGACGACGCCCCGCACGATCATGTCGCCGGTGACCTCGTCCCAATGCGCCGCTGCTCCGCCGACGATGGCGTTGTAGGCCGGGTAGCCCAACGTGTCGAGTTCACCCTCGAGGAGTCCGCACACGAAGGTGTCGAAGGCGAGGTCGACCGCATCAATGGTTTCGAGCACGACCAGGGCATGTCGACCGATTGGCGACAGCGCGTGATGTGCATTGAGCCACTGCATCGCTTCCGACGGGCGGACAATCGTGGGTGACGCCTGACTGAACTCGATTGGAAGCGGCTCGATGACCTCGACTTCGCTCCTCGACAGGCCGGCCAGCATGGCCGGAAGATCGGCGAGCGCTGCCGGTCCGGACTTGATCCGGACACCTTCGCTGGTCTTGCCCGCGTAGTTGATGCGGAGCTGATGCTCCTGCGCGACGACCTCTTCGGGCATGGCGTGGCTCCCGGTCCCGGCCGTGGCCGACGACGCGGTTGGTGCGACTGCGGGCGCGGCGCTCTTGCGGCGCAGGAAATCGAGCGGCACGAAGGTAATCTCCCCGGGGTCAACGACGCGAACTGGTCCGTATCGTAGCAGCGCTCTTCCGACGCCTCGGGGCACGTGGCCAGGAAAAGGAATCAAGCCCGCGGCCTTCAGCCGGTCAAACGGGCCGCCAGGCGCGCCACGGTCTCCGCAAGTTCGGCCTCGCGCTCTCGAGCGCCTGCGACCACCGGGCCAGGCGCCCTGGCCACGAAGGCCTCGTTCGCCAGCCGTGCGCGGGCGGCCCCCAACATGGCCGTCGCCTCCGCCAGCTCCGTCTGGAGGCGCGCCCGCTCTCGCTCCGGGAGGGTTGCATCGTCCGCGATCAGGATGCGCGCTTCGAGCTCGCCGGCGATCACCACCAGGCCGGCGGCCACCTCGCCGCCTTCCTCCCGGCTCGCATGACGGGTCAGCGGTCGCGCCCGGGCAAGCCGCTCGACGGCCGGGCTCATGGTGGTAAACGTGCCCATGATCGAGGCGGGCACGACAACCTCGACGGGCAGCCAGGCCGCCGCCTCTATCCCTGCCTCGGCGCGGGCGTTGCGGAGCGCGCGGACAAGGTCGACGATTGCGGCCACCTCCGCTTCCACGAGCGTGTCCCGCTCCCCCGCCGCCGGCCAATCCGCCACGATCAGGTACGCAGGATCCCCAGGCCCGTGCGGCAGCGCCGCCCACAGCTCCTCGGTCACGAACGGCATGACCGGGTGGAGCAAACGGAGATACGTATCGAGCGCGGCGACCAGCGTCCACCATGTCGCCTCGCGCGCCGCCGGCGCAAGCGCCGCATCGGCGAGGCGGACCTTGGCCAGCTCGAGACCCCAGTCGCAGAACTCGGACCAGATCCCGTCATACAGGGTCCGAGTTACCTCGGCGAACTGCAACTCGGCCATGCCCCGATCCACCGACTCGACCGCGGCCGCGGCGCGGCTGAGGATCCAGCGCTCGGCGGGGCCGAGGTCGTCCGGATCAGGTGACCGCCGAGCGTCGTCTGCCGGAACCGACGCCGGCCGGGCACCAAGGACGAAGCGGGTGGCGTTCCAGAGTTTGTTGGCGAAGTTCCGCCCGTCCTCGAGCTTCTCGGTCCGGAACTTCTGGTCGTTGCCAGGCGAGGTGCCATGGACGAGCGCAAAGCGGAGCGCATCGGCGCCGGATTCAGCGATCGCGTCGAGGGGATCGACGACGTTGCCCTTGGTCTTGGACATCCGTTTGCCGTATGGATCCTTGACCAGGCCGTGCAGGTAGACCGTGGTGAACGGCACGTCGCCCGCCAGATGGATGCCGAGCATCATCATCCGGGCGACCCAGAAGAAGATGATGTCGTAGCCGGTCTCGAGCACGGTGCCCGGGTAGTACCGTCGAAGGTCCGCGGTATCAGCCGGCCAGCCAAGCGTCGAAAACGGCCACAGCCCGGAGCTGAACCAGGTGTCGAAAATATCCGGATCCTGGGTCAGCTCTCCGGCAGGTCGATCGCAGCCGGCGCAGGCCAACGGCCCGCCCTCGAGATCGGAAACGGTCACGTGGCCGTCCGGGCAGTACCAGGCCGGGATGCGATGGCCCCACCAAAGCTGGCGACTCACGTTCCAGTCGTGGATCGAGGTCATCCAGTGCTCCCAGACCTTCTCGAATCGAGCCGGAACGATGCTCGTCCGGCCTTCGCGGGTGGCGGCGAGGGCTGCGGCTGCGAGCGGTGCTGTCCGGATGAACCACTGGGTCTTGAGCCGCGGCTCGATCACGTCGTTGGAGCGCTGACACCGACCGATGAGCATCTCGTGCGGGCGCTCACGTTCGAGATCGCCCCGAGCAGCCAGGTCGCGGACGATGGCCGCCCTGGCCACGTACCGATCCTGGCCCGCGTAGCCGACACCGAGCTCGTTGATCGTTGCGTCGTCGGCCAGCACGGTCAGCATCGGGAGACCGTGGCGCTTGCCGGTCTCATAGTCCGCCTTGTCGTGCGCCGGCGTGACCTTCACGGCGCCCGTACCGAATGCGGGGTCCACGGAGTCGTCCGCGACGATGGGCACGTCACGCTCCACGAACGGGATCCGGGCCGTGCGACCGACCAGGTCGGCGTAGCGCGCGTCATCCGGATGCACCGCGACCGCGGTGTCGCCGAGGATCGTCTCCGGGCGGGTCGTCGCCACGCTGATCCAGGCATCGGTCTGTGGCTCACCCGACGCGGCGTCGATGAGGTGGTACCGAATCGTCCAGAGCGTGCCGCTCTCCTCGGTCGGGATGACCTCGAGGTCGCTGACGCTCGTACCGCAGCCGGGGCACCAGTTGATCAGCGCCTCCGTTCGGTAGGCCAGGTCATCGCGATGCAGACGCGCGAACGCCGTTCGGACCGCCCGCGCCGAACCCTCGTCCATCGTGAACCGGAGCCGGCCCCAGTCGAGCGACGCGCCGATCCGGCGCTGCTGGCCGAGCATGACCTCCCGGGTCGTGTTGATGAACTCCCACATCCGTTCGAGGTAGCGCTCGCGACCGAGACCCTCTCGCGTCTCGCCCTCGGCGGCAATGATCCGGTCGAGCACGTATTGGGCCGCGATCGAGGCGTGATCCAGGCCCGGCAGCCAGAGCGTTGGCCGGCCGGTCATTCGGGCGTGGCGGATCATGACGTCCTCGACCGTCGAGGTCAGCGCGTGTCCAAGGTGGAGCGCCCCGGTGATGTTCGGGGGTGGCTGGATGATCACGAACGGCGGCTTGGAGCCATCCGCGCGCGACCCCTTCCCGTCCGGGGCAAAGACGTCGGCCTCGAGCCAGCGCTCATAGATGGCGCCCTCGAAGTCTGCCGGCCGATACGCCTTCGCGAGTTCCCGTTCCGCCATCGCCACCTGCTCCGAATCATCGAACCCCGATCGTCCAGCGGACGAACGGGGTCGTGGTACCACCTGCTGGTTCGAGGTCCCGGGGGCCTCCTGCTCATCGCCGGCGCCGGGATCGGGCCTCCTCACGGCGCGCTATCGGACGCCGACCGCACGGCTCGCGAGCGACCTTCGGGTCCGTCGTGCCCGCGCGGCTCGCACCGTCCCGCGCTCGCTTGGTGGCCGACTCGGCCCTACTCATCCCGGTCCCTGCCGTGAGGCCGGGAGTGTAGCACGGGGCTTCGCCCGTTCCGGACCGGCGGGACGCCCGGGCGCGAGCTCGCAGCGGCGCGTGTCGAGACGCTTGGGCGCGAGCGCGCCGCCCCTTCCGGATCAAGCGAGTCGCCTGGGCGCGAGCGCGCAGCCGCGCCGGACCAAGCGAGTCGCCAGATACTCTCGCGGGGAGTGGTAGGCGGACTCGCCGACGGGCCGTGCGAGCCCCCGGGCCTCGATCACGCTCGGGCAACTTCTGACGGACGCGTCGGCGGCCCCGTGGCCACGCCTATCACTCTTGGTGCGGGTATACGGCGGGACCGGATCTCCGCGGCCCCAGCGGATCCCCGCGGCCCCACCCAGGCCGGGTGAAGCGCCTCGACGAGCAGTCGAGGTCGACGACCGAGGTGCCCAGAGGAGGCGCTGTGTCTTCGAGTAGACTCACCGATGGCGAGAGCCCCACCTGACATCACCGTCACGTGGGCCCGATCTGAGGAGCGGCCACGAGCGAGCCATCTGGGGAAGTCAGCACGGCACCGACCGGAAGCGCATCGTTCCCGAGGTCGGTGTTGCTGATCGGCGTCGCGATCATCGCGCTTGTTGTGGTCGCCCTGATCGTCGCGGTGGCGCTGCCCAACCGGCCGACCGACTACGCCGCCGGCTCGCCGGAGGCCGCGTTCCAGGACTTCTACGAGGCTTGGGAGACCGGGGACATCGAGGCCGCCTACAGCCACCTCTCCTCCGCGGTAACCGCGGAGATGACGCTCTCTGAGTACCGGCGTATGGACGCCGACTGGTCCTGGCAGCGGGACCAGGGTCGCCGGCTGGTGCTGCTGAACGTTGACGTCACCGGTGAACGGGCCACACTCCACGTCCGCGTCGACGATTTCTACCAAGGCGGGCTGTCCGGTCAGCGCAATTCGTACGAGCGCTCGGTTCGCCTGGTCCGGGAGCGTGGCAGCTGGCTGATCGACGAGCCGCTGCTCGGCATCGAATCCACCGTGCACTACTGAGCGGCACGAGGCGATCACGATGGACATCGCAAAACGGCTCTACCTGTACGTCGTCTCGGCGGTCAGCCTGCTCGTGGTCTCCCTGGGGCTCTACAACCTCCTCGCCGTCGTGCTCGGCGAACTTGCCGACGCCATTGGCGCAAGCATCATTGGCGGTGGCGGCAGCGCAGGGCGGGAGCAGGTCAGCCTGGCAATCGCGCTGGTCGCCGTAGGGTCACCGGTTTTCGCCGTCCACTGGTGGCTGGTCGGCCGCGGTTGGCGCGGGAGCGACGACACCGCCCGCAACGACCGACGCTCGGCCATCCGGGCGTTGCACCTGGGTCTGGTGACCACGGTTGCCCTGGCTCTCGGGGTCTTGGCCACGCTCGAGCTGCTGGACGACCTTCTCCGCACGCTCCTCGACGCGGATCCCGGCGGGTTGCGGCCCACAGACCTGGTCGCGCAGATACTCATCGCCGGCCCCGTCTGGTGGTACCACCACAGGCGCCGGAATGTCGACCTCCGGCACGATCGACTGAACGGGGCGGCCGCGTGGATAACCCGGCTGCATCGCTACGGCTGGGCTTTCGTCGGCCTCCTGCTCCTGGTGGGTGGGGTGAGCCAGGTCATCGAGACGCTCCTCTCGGTCCTCATCGGGCGGGAGGGCTTCGGGGAAGGAGCCGACTGGTGGCTGGTGCCGCTCACCTGGTCGTTGGCCAGAGTCGTAGTCGGGGCGGGCGTCTTCTGGTTCCAGGCGGAAGACGCGCGGCGGGCCATCGGCGACACGGATTCCATCGGGGAAGATGACCGGGCCAGCGCCCTCCGCGCGGTCTACTGCGGCGCGGTCATCCTCATGGCGCTGGCGTACGTCGGTGTGGCGGTCGCTTCGTCACTCGCGGAGCTCGGCCGATGGGTGCTCGGTGTCAGCGACGGCACCGACACTTCGGCCTTCCTCGAGCTCGTCATCGGACCGCCGCTCGTGGCCATCCCGTTCGCGATTGCCGGCTGGCTCCACTGGATCGCGTGGCGGCGCGAGGGTGCCAGTCGCTCGCCTGCCTCCCTGGCGGCGGTGGAGCGGCTCACGCTCCATCTGACCGCGGCGGTCGGCATCATCTTCCTGGCCGTTGGGACAGCACAACTCCTGGGCCGCCTGTTCGAGGTCGCCCTCGGCGTCGCGCCCGACAACGACTTCCTGCGATTCGAGCTCGCGTGGTTCGCGGCGCAGATTGTCGTGGGTGTCGCGCTCTGGATCCCGGCCTGGATGCGTGTGATGCGCCGCCGGCTGGCGAACCCGACCACCGAACGGCACGTGACCGCCGGGCGTGCGTATCTCTATCTCGCGGTTGGTGCGGCCCTCATCGCCGCGGTGCCGAGCGCGGCGTTCTCGCTCTATCGGGTCATGGATACGCTCCTGGGCGGCGGTGGGGTCACGCTCGGCTCAGATCTGTCGATCCCGATCGCGGTGGTTATCGTGGCCTCCCTGATCGCCCTCTACCATGGCCGACTGCTGCTCTCCGATCTGCGATCGGCGCCCGCGTCGGCATTGACCGGGCCGGGGCTTTCAGGCGTCGTGGCCGAGGAGCAGCCCTCCGCAGCGGCAGCCACAGCGGTCCCCGGCGTGTCGATCGCGCTGACCTTGCGCGGGCCGGCGGGCACCGATCTCAAATCGGCCACGGACGCGCTCCGAGAGCATCTCCCGCCGGGACTGGTGCTCGAGGACCGCTGACGGCCTGATCAGGCGGTCTCGGTCCACGCCGCCCCTTCCGGATCAAGCGAGTCGCCTGGGCGCGAGCGCGCAGCCGCGCCGGACCAAGCGAGTCGCCAGATACTCTCGCGGGGAGTGGTAGGCGG
>CAZOJS010000236.1:0-4406 GCA_964580175.1 uncultured Anaerolinea sp.
TTCCGGGAACAGGGCTACGACCAGGAGTCGGCCGACCGCGCAGCCGGTCCCCTCGAGGACGAGCGACGTCAGGTTGCCGCGGATCTCGACCGTCTCAACGCGGCCTACGAGGCTCGGTTCGGCTTCCGCTACAGTGTCAACGTCGCCGGGCGCCCGCGAGCGGCGTTGCTGCCGGCCATGGCCGCAGCGCTCGATGCCGACCCTGCAGCTGAGCGGCACCGGGCCCTCGATGCGGTCGTGGATATCGCCATCGCCCGCCTTGCGGTGCTTCGGGGAGTGCGGAGTCGCCCGGCCTCATCGACACCACGGTCCAGCGGAGCGGCTGAGCCGATGGCCACGAGCGCCGGGTCGATCGAGGTTCGGGGTGGAAGCCCGCCCGGGGCCGCCGAAATCCTCACCCCCGCGGCGCTCGAATTCCTGGCTGGCCTCGAACGTCAGTTCCGCCCTGAGCGGGCGGCGCTGCTCGGACGGCGCGAAGTACGGGCTGCGGAGATCCGAGCCGGGACCGCACTCGACTTCCCGGCCGCGACGGCCGGTATCCGGGCCGACGATTCGTGGCGGGTCGCAGACACGCCGCCCGACCTGATGGATCGCCGGGTGGAGATCACCGGCCCGGCGGAGCCGAAGATGATGATCAACGCCCTGAACTCGGGCGCCCGCGGGTTCATGGCCGACATGGAAGATTCGCTCTCGCCGACCTGGGCGAACGTGGTTGGCGCCCAGGTTGCCCTCCGCGACGCGGTTCGGGGCACGCTGGCGTTCAGGTCGCCGGAAGGCAAGGCATACAAGCTGGGTTCGTCGCCGGCAGTGCTCTTCGTCCGGCCCCGCGGGTGGCACCTCGAGGAGCGACACGTCGTCGTTGACGGAACGCCGATATCGGCGAGTCTGTTCGATGCCGGCCTGTATCTCTTCCACAACGCCGCCGAGCGGCTGGCGCGCGGCACCGGTCCGTACTTCTACCTGCCGAAGCTCCAGTCGCACCTCGAGGCGCGGCTCTGGAATGATGTGTTCGTGTGGGCCCAGGCCGCGCTGGGCGTGCCACGCGGAAGCATTCGCGCGACGGTGCTCATCGAGACCATCCATGCCGCGTTCGAGATGGACGAGATCCTGTGGGAGCTGCGCGAGCACGCGTCGGGGCTGAACGCCGGCCGCTGGGACTACCTGTTCTCCTGCATCAAGACGTTTGGTTCCCGGGCGGATCGGGTCCTGCCCGACCGGGCCGCACTGACCATGACGGTCCCGTTCATGCGGGCCTACACGGAGCTGCTGGTCGCAACCTGCCACCGGCGCGGGGCCCACGCGATCGGGGGCATGGCTGCGTTCATCCCGTCGCGCCGGGACGCCACGGTCAACGCGACGGCGATGGCCCGCGTCCGCGAGGACAAGGAACGCGAATCCCGGCACGGGTTCGACGGAACCTGGGTTGCGCATCCGGACCTCGTGCCGCTCGCGACCGAGGTCTTCGACGGCGTCCTGGGTGCGGCGCCGCACCAGATGGGGCGGCTCCGGGACGATGTCGCGGTGACGGCCGCACAGCTCACGGACCTCCGGGTCGAGGGCGGGCGTGCCACCGAGGGCGGCGTTCGCCTCAACGTCTCCGTCGCGCTCCAGTACCTCGATGCCTGGCTCGGTGGGAACGGGGCAGCGGCGATCAACAACCTCATGGAGGACGCGGCCACGGCCGAGATCTCGCGCTCGCAACTGTGGCAGTGGCGGGTCACGGGCGTCGCGCTCGCCGACGGCGCGCCGCTCACGCGGGATCGGTATCTCGAGATCCGGGATCAGGAACTGATCGCGCTCGGCGGCCCAGGCGCCCGTCGCCTCGCCGACGCCGCGGCCGTCCTCGACGACCTCGTCCTGGCCGAGGAATTCGTGCCGTTCCTCACCACCTTGGCGTACGCACGGCTGGAGTAGCGGCCGCGGCCTCGCGCGAATCGGCGGGCCTGATGGATGATGCCGGGCAGCCAGAGCGACTGGCGGCACGCCAGCATCACACGAGGTGTCAGCCGTGACCAGGTCAACGACTCCCGTTCCCGCGAGCGAGGCTGCGCGCGCCAGGGAGGCGCCCCACCTCCACGCTCCAAGGCCAGCCCGTCAGTCGCCGGCCCCTTCGCGCTCGACGAACCGGCCGTACCCTCGATCCCCGACGAACGCGCCGTCCCGGATGACGGCGCGGCCACGGACGAACACGGACCGGACGGCACCTTCGACCGCCATCCCCTCGTACGGGGTGTAGTCGCTGGTGTGGTGGAGGTCCGCGGCTCGGATCGTCCGCCTCGCCGCAGGATCGAACAGGACGAGATCGGCGTCCCGGCCGGGCTCGATCGCTCCCTTGCGCGTGAGCCCGAACAGGCGAGCGGGTGACGTGGCGAGAAGGTCGACCATGCGCTCGACCGTGATCCTGCCCGTCGCGACGCCCTCCGAATAGGCGATCGCCAGCAGCGTCTCAATGCCCGGGGCGCCGTTGCTGACCCGATCGAACGAGACCCCGCGCAGGGCCTCCGACTTCTCGACGGCCATCCGATCGGGGACGTGGTCCGTGGCGATGAGGTCGAGCGCGCCGCTCGCAAGTCCGGTCCACAGCGCGTCCTGGTCCGACATCGGCCGCAGCGGCGGCGAGATGACGCACTCCGCAACGGACGCCAGGTCCGGAGACATGTAGCGGGCGTCGGTGAGCGCGAGGTAGTGCGGGCAGGTCTCCGCGTGAGCGCGGACGCCCAGGGCCTTTGCGTCGCGGACGTGGCGGAGGGCCGCCGCGGACGACAGGTGGACCACATGGACTGGTACGTCGGCAGCTCGGGCGAACGCCATCACCCGATGGGTTGCCACGGCCTCTGCCTCGGTGGACCGGGTCGCGGCATGGAATTGCGGCGCCGTGTCGCCCTTCGCCAGCGCGTCGGCCACGGCCGTGTCGATCAGGACCGGGTCCTCGCAGTGGACCTGGAGCATCCCGCCGCGGGCGCCGAGCACCCGCATCGCGTCGAAGATGCGGCGCTCATCAAGCCGGAAGTCGAAGACCATGAACGCCTTCGCGGTCGCGACGCCCTCGTCGACCATCGCCGGCAGCTCTGCGATCGGGTCGTCCATCCGGCCGGAGATCGCGAGACTCACCGCGTAATCGACGGCGCTGTCATTCTCGGTCGCACCACGCCATTCGCGAAGCCCTTCGAGCAACGATCGCTCTGCTGCGGCTGATGAGCCGGTTCCGGGGTTGTTGAAGGCGAGGAAGGTCGTCGTGCCACCGAAAGCCGCTGCCACCGAATCCTGGAAGAAGCGGTCCGGCTCCGCGTCACTTGCGACCCGGGTGTGGGTATGGACATCCACGACGCCGGGAAGCACGAGTAGCCCGGCCGCGTCCACGACCTCTCGCGCCATCGCCGCGAGCCCGCCGAGATCGGGCTCGATTGCCACGATCCGCCCGCCCTCGACCGCGACGTCGGCCCGTCGCGTGCCCGTCGCCGTGACGACGGTCCCGTCACGGACGAGGAGATCGGTCACGCTACCTCGCGGATCCGCACCCGCTGGGCACCCTCCCACAGGGCCCGCCGCCCGACCTCGCGGAGTCGATCCTGCCAACCCTCGTCGGGCTCGATCGAGGCGAAGTGGTTCGCGGCCAGTTGCCCGACCTTCGATGTCGTGGTGCAAGCGCCGTAGGGGAAGAAGATCTCGCACTCGCTGATCCCGCCCGGGTACATCGCGAGCATGCCCGGCGCCGGATGCGAAGTGTGATTCTCGTAGTCGATGCCCGGTCGGAGGTCGCCGTACGGGATCCACGTTGATTCGCCGGACCAGCGGCAATGAATGAGCCGACCGTCGATCGGCAACATCAGGCGGATGGCGGTGACGGTCTGCGGCGCAGCCGCTTCCCAGTGGGCGCTAAAGTGGAGGTCGTCGCCGACCGTGATCAGAAGATTTCCCATGCCCGGAGGATACGTGCCCAAGAGCACCTCGGGAACACCTTCTTTGCAGGACAAGGGTCCGCTGGGCCCGACGATCTCGACGCATGTCCTCGACGCCCAGACGGGAGGGCCCGCGGGGGGTATCCACGTCAGCCTCTACAAGCTTGGTGAGGACGACCGGCCAATCCGGCTGACCCAGGCCCTGACCGACGATGACGGCCGAATTCGTGATCTCCTGGAGCGGCCGATGTCTCCGGGCGTGTATCGCCTCGAATTCAACCTCGCGGGACCGCGCGGGGCTGACGGCGCCGAAGATCGATTCTTCCGCCGGATGAGCGTCGACGTCCGGGTTGACGACGTCGGCCGGTCCTACCACGTCCCGCTGCTCCTGTCGCCCTTCTCGATGACAACCTATCGCGGCAGCTGAGCCACGTTCGAGCCATCGATTCTGGAGTTGCCCCGGTTTCGTGGACGGTGATGCGTCACACGGCCTTGGCGGCCGGACTT
>CAZOJS010000237.1:0-3123 GCA_964580175.1 uncultured Anaerolinea sp.
TGCTACCGCCGATCAGGTTCGCGCCGGCGCGGCCCGCCCGGCCGGGCGAGGACCGAAGTCGACCACGTAGGCACCTTTCCGAGTCTCCGGTGTCCCTTTCTTAATCGACTGCTGGCACGAGTCTGAATCCGCGCTCTCTACCGTTTGCCTCGGACCGAACCCTCGAGGTTCCATCCTCCCTCCCTCCGACCGGAGGCGCCAATTGGGCAGGCGTCTCCGGTCTTTCCTTTTCGGCAGGCCGGAGGACGATGGCCGGAGGGCGGTGGCTGGCGCCTCATCCGACGTCGGACCCAGCCGGCGGGAAACCCGGCGTGCAGCGCCGTGTGTCAGAATCAGGGCGATGGAAATCACCTGGTACGGGCGGACCTGCATCCGCCTGCGCGGCCGTGATGCGGTCGTGGTCGCCGACGCCTATCCCGTGGTCGTCGGACCGACCGGGCGGGGCATCACCGGCGACGTGATCACCTACAGCCATCCCGATGACGATCCCCTGCCGAAGCTGAAAGGCAAGCGCTCGCGCGACGGCAGCACGGTGATTCCGGGCAGTCTCGAGCCGGCGTTCGTGCTGGACGGCCCGGGCGAGTACGAGATCAAGGACGTGCTCCTGACGGGCGTCCGGACGTTCCGGGACGACAAGCGCGGCGCCGAGCGAGGTCGCCAGACGGCATTCGTGGTGGAGCTGGATGGCCTGCACACCGTCCACCTCGGGGACATCGGCCATCTCCTGACCGAGGAGAAGATCGGCGAGATCGGGCACGTGGACGTCGTCTGCCTGCCGATCGGCGGTGCGCTTTCGGCAACCAGGGCCGCCGAGCTGGTGGCCCAGCTGGACCCGAAGCTCGTGATCGCCATGCCGGTCTGCCCCGATGAGTCCGACTGCGCCGAGGCGGTCTCGAGGTTCTTTCACGAGATGGGCAGCAGTGCGGCACCCCAGCAGAAGCTGTCCGTGACGATCTCGACGCTGCCCCAGGAAGTGACTGCCGTGCTGCTGGATTCGCGCGGAAAGGTCTGAGTCGGCAGACGATCGGCGCCAACCGGCCGCGCCGGCCCTCAGGCGGGTGAACGCTCCAGCACGACGCGCCCACGCTTGATCACGGTCCGAACGAGGTCGGCGGCCGGCCAGTAGGGCAGCTGTCGATGCGTGGGGACGCGCCAGATCACGAGGTCGGCCGCCTTGCCGGCCTCGATCGACCCGATCTCGTCGCCCTGGCCCAGCGCGTGGGCCGCATTGATGGTCACGGCAGCGAGCGCCTCGGACGGCGTCATCTTCAGCTCGAGGCAGGCCACGGTCATGACATGGAGCAGGCTCGGCGTCGGCGAGGTCCCGGGGTTGAAGTCGGTGGCCAGCGCCACTGGCACGCCGCGCTCGATCAACGTGCGCGCGGGCGCGTACTGGTCGTGCATCAGGAACCAGGTCGTGGCCGGCAGCAGCGTCGCAACGACGGGTTGCTCGGTCACCGCCGCACGCGCCAGCGCGTCGATGCCCTCCGCCGATGGTGCTGCCAGGTGATCGGCGGACAGGGCCCCGAGCTCGGCCGCAAGTTCCGCGCCGCCACTCGGGGCGATCTCGTCGGCGTGGAGGCGCGGAAGCATCCCGAACCGCCGCGCGGCTTCCAGCACCCGGCGCGACTGATCGGGCGTAAAGACGCCGCGCTCACAGAAGACATCCGCGAACCGGGCTCGGCCCTGCGCCGCGACGCCGGGGAGCTGTTCCTCGATGCAGTGCCGGATGTACGCCTCCGTGCCGGCTGGGCGGGAGCGGAATTCGGCCGGCACCGCGTGCGCGCCGAGCCAGGTGGGCAGGACCTCGACCGGGCCCTCGGCACCGAGCCGATGCGCAATGTCGAGCAGACGCAGTTCGGTGGCCAGATCCAGTCCGTACCCGGACTTCGCCTCGATGGTCGTCGTGCCGTGGTTGAGCATCTCGGCCAGCCAGCGCCGGCCGTGCTCCTCGAGCGCCTCGGTGCTGGCCGCACGCGTGGCGGCAACGGTGGACAGGATCCCCCCGCCCGCTTCCAGGATCTCCATGTACCCCGCCCCGCGCTGCCTGAGGACGAGCTCGCCCTCCCGCGAACCGGCGAAGAGCAGGTGCGTGTGCGGATCCACCAGCCCCGGCGTGACCGAACCGCCGGCGGCATCGACCCGCGCAAACCGGGCCAGTGGGTACCCGCCAGCCTCGAGGGACCTGATCATGTCGCGGCGAGGCCCGACCGCCAGGATGCGGCCGTCCCAGCAGGCCACGACCGGCGCGTCGTCACCGTGCGGATCGCCGACGGCGGCCACGACGACCGGCTCGTCCTGGAAAGGGCCGCGCCGGAGGCCGCCGGACATGGTCGCGATCTCGGCGGCGCCTTCGATGAGGAGGCCGGGCTGGCCCGCGACCGCACGACCGCCCTGGATCACCCGAAGGCCGGTCATCCGCCGCCGCCGGTGGCGGCCAGTCGAAGCTCCAGTGCCATGGACGGGTCGGCGTCGCGAAGGTGGAGGAACCGGGCGGCGGCGGCGAATCGGGCTTCCAAGGTCGCGCGCGGACCGGAACCCTCGTGCGCAGCAACGTCGAGGAAGGCCGCGAGCGGCGCGAGGCCGATCAACTCGGATTCACGCAGTTCAATCCCGTCTTCGGCCGCGATCGAGCGGACTTCCTCCCAGACCCGCCACATCGGCGTCGTGGCGATGTCCAGGAGGTTCATCGACACCTGCGCACAACCCAGTTCTTCGATCATGAAGCCGTTGGCCTGCACGGCCGGCAGACCGCCGCCGGATTCCCGGACGCGCCGCGCAATCCGCTTGGCAAGCTCGACATCGTCCGATTCGAGGTTGATGTTCCAGGCGACCAGAAACGGTCGCGCGCCGACCGCGACGGCGCCGGCCCGCGGATGCACTTGTGGCGGCCCGTAGTCCGGTTCCCGTCCAGGCAGGCCGATCTCGTCACGAAGCCCCTCGTACCCGCCTCGCCGGACGTCCGCCAGCCGGACCCGGTCTGGGCGCGTGGCTGCTCGCGCGTACAGGTACACGGGGATCCCAAAGCGTTCCGCGATGTGCCGTCCGAACTCGTTGGCGAGGGCGATCGCCTGATCCATCGTGGTCTCGCCGAGCGGCACGAACGGGATCACGTCCACGGCG
>CAZOJS010000238.1:0-15950 GCA_964580175.1 uncultured Anaerolinea sp.
CGTTCGCCAGCAGGACGGCGTGCCCGACGTGGGCGGCGAAGCCGACCGCCAGGGTCAGCGTGCCGACCGTGAACAGGAGCTGCGAGAGGGATTCCATCGGTCTCCGGGACGCTTGGCCGGCGGGTCCTGTGCCGGCCGGGATGATCGTTAGTCTCGGGCCGCAAAGCGCCCGTTGAGGGTGATTCGCCGCGTCAGGCGGCGGCCGCGCCTCCAGGAGGCGGACCCGCAGGGCGCAACGAGCGACCCCGGTTCTCGATCTTGAGGACGAGGCCGCAGTTTCCGCACGTGGTCACGCTTGCGGCGCGCCCGGCCGAGCACTTCGGGCAACTGACGAGCAGATCGCGCCGGCAGACGTCGCAGCGGGTTGTGCCCGAGTGATAGACAAGCTGGTCGGTGACGCAATAGGGCTCCCCGGACGGATACGCCGGGGTCCCGTCCACGACCGGAGCCGGGCTCGGCCCTTCGACGAGGCTGAGCTTGGCCCGCGGGGCGCGGACGACGTAGATGAACCAGCCGAGCACGAGCAAGGACATGATCGGGCCGACAACGCCGATCAGGAGCAGGACAGGAAGCAACTCGATGAGAGCACCCCAGTCCGGGATGACGAACGCGGAGAGCGCTTCAAGGAGGCCATGCCAAGCTTGCTGGAGAGCATCGATCACCGCGAAATCCTAGCAGTGAGGGTCAATCGCGGTCCGGCGCATCCGGCCTCCGCAGCGGCCGCCGATGCCCCAGCGTGGTGCCGGCCTTGGGAGCCGGCGCTGCCGGAGTTCTGGGCCCCGATCGCTGCCGCACACCGGCCGTTCCGCCGCGCCGGGACGTGTCCTCGCCGACCCGGCCAATTCGGCCCGCCAGCCATGCCGTGCCGGCTGTCCGGGCCCCCTTGGACCGAACGAGGTCGCGCAGTCCGCGGTCGTCGGTCACGACGAGAATGCCCCAAGTCCCTGCCGGTCCGTCGGCCTGGAGCTGGGCCGCGACGCCTTCATCGATGAGCCGGTCTGCCGAGCCGAAGCCCGAATACGAGACACGGAGCCCGGTCGCGAGCCGGCCGTGCACCCCGCCCGTCGCCCGCCCGTCGAACACCAGATCAACGATCACGGACGGCGGGAAGGCGGCCCGCAGGCGGCCGATGATTGCGCCGGCCGGGGCGGGCAGCGCGACACCGGCCGCCCCGGCACGCTCCGCGTTGGCGCCCCGCCCGAGGGCGAAGAGGAGATTGGATCCATCGATGAACACCCGCTCCACACCGGCCAGCGGGTCGGTAGAGGGGGCGGGGACCGGCCGGGCAGGCCGCGCGCGCCGGGTCATGCCCAGGCGCCGGGTGCCTCGACGTGATTCTCGATCGCGAGGGGTGCTGACGGCATCCACCCATCCTACCGGCTAGCATCCACAGGCATGCTCTTGCTCGTCGATCTCGATGGTGTCGTCTATCGCGGCACGGACCCGGTGCCCGGCGTGGCAGCCCTGCTCGCGGAGCGAGCGGCCGCCGGCGACGACGTCGTGTACATCACCAACAACTCGATGCACTACCGCGCTGATTACGTGACGCGGCTGGCCGCTCTCGGCGCTCCGGTGACGGCGGATCGGGTGATCAGTGCCCCGCGGGCCACGGCGCTCTACCTCTTGGCGCACGAGCCGAGCGTCCGGCGGGTCCTCGCCGTCGGCGCGTCCGGTCTGGACCGCGAGTTGCGGGACGCGGGGCTCGAGGTCGTCGGGGCGGCCCACGTCGCCGAGCGCATGGCCCGCGAAGGGCTCGACGGCTGGGCGGCGGCCGGCCATCCCGACGCGGTCGTAGCCGGGCTTGATCCGCAGCTGACCTACCTCCGGATTGCGGCGGCCGCGGACTGCATCCGTGCCGGCGCCCGGTTCATCGCCACCAACCGGGATCCGACCTATCCGACGGAGCGAGGTCTTCGGCCCGGATCCGGGGCCGTGATTGCGGCGATCGAGGTCGCCGCCGGCGTGGTGCCGCTGGTCATCGGCAAGCCCGAGCCGCTGCTGCTCCTGGAAGCGGCGAGGACGGTGGGCGCGGATCTGGGAAGCGCCGTCGTCATCGGGGACGGGCTCCTCACGGACATCGCCGCGGCGATCAAGGTAGGGGCCAGGAGCGTCCTGATGCTCACCGGCGTTTCGACGCGCGCCCAGGTGGAGGCAGTGCCCGCGGATCGGCGACCGACCGCCATCGCCACGGACGCCGCGGAACTGGCCGACGTTTTGCGGACGATGGCCGCGGACGGCTGACTCGCGACGCGATCGGACGGTCGTCGCGCTCCCTTATCCCGATCCGCGCAGCTCCGGGACCCCGGCGGCCCAGGCATCAAACTCGGCTCGCAGCGGGACCAGCGCCGCCTCCTCAGCAAAGGCGACATCGAGCGCGAACCGGTCGATCGTCCAAAGTTCGGGCAGGGTCAGCCCGATCCGCTCCACGGCATTGCGGTACTCCTCCGACAGGGTCAGGTCGCTGACGGTCAGGTCGTCCGTGTTGAGGGTGACCGGGTTACCGGCGCGGAAGAGCCTGGCAAGCGGGTCCTTCGCCACGGATGGGCCGACCGCTGCCTGGGCATTGGAGGTCGGGCACACGTCGAGACAGATCCGACGCGCGCGCAGCTCAGCCATCAGGTCCGGATCATCGGCGGCAACGGAGCCATGGGCAATCCGTTCGGGGTTCACGGCCAGGGCCCGTCGGACCTGCGCGGCACCACCCCACTCACCGGCGTGGAGGGTGATGCGCAGTCCACCGGCCCGGGCGGCGTCGAACGCCCGCTGATTGGTCAGTGGATCCGGGAACCGCTCCTCGTCGCCCGCGAAATCCCACCCGGTCAGCCCGCGCTCGATGAACCGCGCGGCCGTCTCGGCCAGATCGACGTTGTCGTCCGGATCATGCGAGCGCAGGGCGGTGCAGATCAGGCGCACCGTGGAACCGGTCGCGCGGGCCGCCCGCTCGGCACCCGAGACGACGGCCTCGATCCCCTCGGCGAGGGGCAATCCGTGGACCACGTGGAGCAAGGGTCCCCAGCGAATCTCGATGTAGCGGACATGATCCGCAGCCTTGTCCTCGACGAGTTGAGCCGCGATCCGCTCCAGCGCCTCGGCGTCCTGCATCAGGGCAATCGGCAGGTCGAAGGCCCGGAGCAGATCCGCCTGATCCATTGATCGCGCTGGTGCGACGAGGACGTCGCTCATGCCTTCGTAGGTATCCGGCGCGTCCACGCCGCGCGTGCGTGCGATCTCGAGCGCGGTATCGACCCGGAGCGATCCATCGAGGTGCAGGTGCAGCTCCGCCTTGGGCATCCGTTCGATGAGACGGCCGACCCAATCCGGCACGGGACCGCCATGCACGTACGCGCCCCGAACGTCCTCGCGTGTGTCAGCCACCCGCGGGCTCCTGGTGGAGTGGCTCCTGGTGCAGCGGCTCCTGGTGCAGCGGCTCGTGGGTGGCCGGCTCGGTCTGGCGCATGACGGGATCCTACTGGTCACGGACCGTCGCGACTTGTTGCCCGAGCCGCTACGCTCAGCCTGTGACGGCAATTCGCAGCCTCCTGCATGCCCTGCGCCGCACGGTCATCGTCGCAGGCTACATCTTCCTGATGCTCGTGCTGGCCGTGGCAGCCGCCGGGGTCGTGTCTCTCTGGACGCATCCGGCGGGCACAGCCAGTCGAGCCGAGCTCACCTGGCACGGCGACGTCGTCCTGCGCGAGGCTCTCGACGGATCGAGCGAACGGCTAACGAGCATCGCCGTCGAGACCGATCGCCTGGCGCTGCTGGCCCGGGGTGCTGTGGGTGCCCTGACCGCAGACGATCAGGCCCCCTTCAAGGCAGCCCTCGCGGAAGGCGCCACCGTCGCGGCGACCATTGAAGCGGCGTCGGCGGCGCTCAGGGCCGAGTTGGAGGCGCTGCCCGGTGCCGCCGCCGAGGACGCCCTCGGCTACGGCGGCGCTGTTGTCGCTCGCCGGGCGGCGATGCTGTCCGCGCTCGACGCGACGGCCGGCCTGTCCCGGTCGTGGACCACGCTCACGGCCGGCAGTCTCCAGGCTTCGGGTGTGATCACCCTGCTCGTCGAGCATGACCGTACGGTTGCGGCCGCCGCGGCCCAGGGTCGATCGGCCGACTACGCGGCCGCCCTCGGTACGCTTGGCGACGCCGTGGCTGGGCTGGATGCCGCGACGGTCATCCGGGACCGCCTCGCCAACTCCGCGGATGTGGCCACGCTCGACAGCTGGGTCGCCCGGAACCGTCGTTACGACGAAGCGCTGATCAACCTGTATGGCGCCTTGCGTGATGCGGGCGGTGCCATCAGCGACGCCGTGCGGGCCGCCTATCAGGAGGAGGGCCTTGCCCGGGCGGGGCTGCCGCCGGACACCCGGGGCCTCGTCGTGATCCTGGCCGACATCGGGCAGGGCGGACTCAATCAGGCCGTCATCGCCATCGATCAGGCACGGGAGCGGCTCAACCTGGCCAGGGAAGCTCTTGCCGCCGCGGTTGACAGGCTCGCCCCCGCGACTCGTCCGACCGACGGGGGCGTCGCGGGCGTGGTGGGCTGAAGTACACTCCGGCCAACCAAACACCGGGCCCCTTTCGCGCGTAAAGCGGGCCCTCCCGGAGGGACAGCATCCGTGCGACTGCGTGTGGAGACCGATCAGCCGTGGGACGTACCAACGGACCTGCTGATCGTGCCGATCGTCGGCGAGCCGGCCTGGGACGGCCCGCTTGGGGAGCTGGATCGACGGACGGGTGGTGAGATCCGCGCGCTGCACGACTTCGGCGAGCTCCGAACCAAGAAGTTCACGTCGGCCATCGCGGCCCCGGGCGATGCTCGGGCAGGCCGGATCCTGCTGATCAGTGGCGGGGACCCGGCCGGATTGGATCGCGAGACGGTGGTCCGTACCGCTGCTGCCGCCCTGCATCGACTCGGCGGCCGACGGGCAAGCTCGGCGGCCTTCTGGCTCGAGCCGTTGGGCGAGCTTCGGGACGCCGGCACTGCACTCGTGGCAGGCCTCGTCGCGCGCGGCGTCGTCGAAGGTAGCTATGACCCTGCGACGATCTATCGCGACGGAGTCAAGACCGCTCCGCCCGTCCTCGACGAGCTGATCCTGCTGGCCCCCTCGGGTTCTGACGTGCAGGCGATCGAGGCCGCCGGCGAGCGAGGCATCATCGTCGGGCAGGGGTCCAATACGGCTCGGACGCTCGCGAACCGAGCGGCCAACGATGTCAGCCCGGAGGTCCTCGCCGAAGAGGCCTGGGATCTTGGCAAGAAGCACGGGCTGTGGGTCGACGTGATCGGCCCGGAGAAGGCCATCGAGCTCGGGATGGGCATGTTCATGGCCGTTGGACGAGGGAGCGACAACCCGCCCCGCATGATCGTCATGCGCTCCGGCAAGGCCGGGGAGCTCGACGCGCAGGGTCGTCATCTGGCGCTCATCGGGAAGGGCGTGTGCTTCGATTCCGGCGGGATCAGCATCAAACCGGCAGACCGCATGGAAGAGATGAAGATGGACAAGACCGGTGCCTGCACCGTGATCGCGGCCATCGCGACCGTGGCCCAGCTGGCACCCGGCACGCCGCTGCTCGTCGTCGCGCCTGCTGTCGAGAACATGCCCGGCTCGCACTCGACGCGCCCGGGGGATATCGTGCGCGCCCTCAACGGCAAGATGGTGGACATCACCAACACGGACGCCGAGGGCCGCCTGATCCTCGGAGACGCGATGACCTACGCGGAGCAGCTCGGCGCGACGCATCTCGTCGACGTCGCCACGCTGACGGGGTCCGTCTCCCGAGCGCTCGGTGACATGGTGGCCGGCGCGTTCGGGACCGACCAGGGTTGGACGGACGAGGTGCTGGGCGCCGGGGCCCGGGCGGGTGAGCGCTACTGGCAGCTCCCGATCGTGGACGACTACTGGCAGGAGATGGAGTCGTGGTACGGCGACATGATCAACAGCGGCAGTTCAGAAGGGGCCCTCGTCAAGAGCGCGCTGTTCCTGCGCGAGTTCGCCACGAAGCCGTGGGTCCATCTCGATATTGCCGGGACCGCCTACTACACCAAGACCAAGCCGTTCGCGGCCCGCGGTGCCAGTGGCGCGTCCCACGCCACGCTCGTCGAGTTGGCGCTGGCCGGGGCACGGTCGTCCTGATCGATTCTCGATAATTGATGACGCCCCTCGTGGCCCTGGCAGCCGTCATCGGTGGGTTGTTCGGCCTGATTGCCGACAGGATCGCCGCCCGCTGGCCGGCCCACGAAGACGGCTCGGTTCGACGAACGGACTGGCGGACATTCCTGGTCGTGGTGGCTGGCGCGTCGGCTCTGGCTCTTCTCGCCCTGCGCTATGGCGACGAGCCGACCGCCTTCGGCTATCTCGGGGTCCTTGTTCTCGCCCTGATCCTCCTGTTCGCCACCGATCTTGACCAGCGGCTCCTGCCGGACGTCATCACCTTCCCGATCGTGGCCTACGCCATGGTCGGGTTTGTCACGGGGATCGGGCCATTCGTGCGAACGCCCGGCGACCTGCTCGTTGCGGCCGGCGTATCGATCGCGATCCCCGCGGCCCTGTTCGTGGTGTCGATCCCGTTCGGCCCGGGCGCCATCGGCATGGGCGACCTGAAGCTGCTCGTCGGGTTCGGGCTGCTCGCCGGCGCGGCCCGCCTGGTGACGACGGTGATCGTGGGTGCCGTGGCCGCCGCGGTCGGCATCATCGTCCTCCTCGCGCTCCGCAGGATCACGCTCAAGAGCTACGTTCCGTACGGCCCGTTTCTCATCGTCGGGGCCATCTGGGCGGTCACGGGCTCGCGCGTGCCGTAGCGCGCCGCGGCGCGCCGCAAGGTCAAGCTCGGGGCGGGTCGAGCGCGCGATCCCGTGGGGTATGATCGTGGCGTTGCCGGTAGTCGTTCCATCGTGGTGCCCAACGAGGAGCGGCGGTCTCACCCGGCGAGCGAACCGAAACGCGGAACCCGCCACGCGACGGAGATCGTTCGCACGATGACGACGCCACTCATGCGCCGCCGAACGCCTGACCAGCGAGGCTGGTCCCGCCCAACTCGCCGGGGCCCCCGACGCGGGCTGCTGGTCTTCCTGGCGATGTTCACGCTGCTCGGCGGCGTCTTCGTCGGCGGACCGGTGGATCCGGTCTCGGCCGACGCCCTGTCCGACGCAAAGGCCAGGCAGAAGGCCCTCGAGGCGCAGATCGCGAAGCAGAAGGCCCAGATTGCCAACCTCGCCAAACAACAGGCAGCGCTCAGTTCGACGCTGGCGGCCACGAAGTCGTCCCTCAGCCAGGTCAACGCCGATCTCAGCAGGGTGCGTGGCGAGGTCGTCCGGGCCGTCGTTGACGTGGCCCGGGCGCAGGCCGAGGTGCAGGCGCTGGATACACAGGTCGCGAAGCTCGACCTCCAGCTGGTCGACCTCGAGGCCCGTGAAACGCGCAAGCTCGACGAGCTGACCGCCCGCAAGTCCCTGCTGGCCGATCGGATCCGCCAGGCCTACGACACCGATCGGACGACGCTGCTCGAAACCTTCCTCTCGGGCGACACATTTACGGACGTCCTCGCCGAGGTCTCCTATCAGCTCGATTTCGCCCAGCAGGATCGCGAGCTGGCCGAACAGATCGTGGCCGACCAGCAGGTCCTCGCCGTCCTTCACCAGACCGTCGAGGCGACCCGGGCACAGGCGGACTCGGCGCGCACCGCGGCCGAATCGCAGCACCTGGCCATGGAAGGGCAACTGGCGTCCCTGGCGGACACGCAGGAGCGCCTCGCGGGGCTCGAGAAGGAGACCGAGCGACTTCTTGGCCTCCAGCAGGCTCAATACGCCAAGGCGGCCAGGGACGAGATCGCGCTGGCGGCGGCCCTCAAGGCAGCCGAGAAGGCCCAGGCGGACCTCCGGATCAAGATCGCCCAGCTGGTCAAGGAGCGCGCCAACAACGGTTCGATTCCATCCGTCTACAACGGAACCCTGGACTGGCCGATGTCCGGCACGATCACCCAGGAGTTTGGTTGCACCGGCTTCTCATGGGAGCCACGCAGGGGTAATTGCCGCCACTTCCACGCCGGGATCGACGTCGCTGCTCCGCTGTTCACGCCAATTCGCGCGGCCGGGCCCGGCGTGGTCATCTTTGCCGGTCCGAATCCGTTCGATCGGAACCCAAAGGCCTGGATCGTGGTCGTCGCGCACTCTGCCGAGCTGGTGACCTGGTACGCCCACGTGGACAACCGCACCCACCGACCGGCCGTGAAGGCCGGCGACCGCGTCGTCAGCGGACAGATCGTGGCCTACGAGGGTCTGACCGGCCGGACCACCGGCCCGCACCTCCACTGGATGGTGGAGTTTCGGGGCGAGTTCGCGAATCCACGGCTCTTCCTGTAATGGTGGTCCGGGACGTGGCGATCGGACCCGGCAGGGTGGCGGGTGCTAGCATCGAGCACGGTGGGCCTGCCCGAGTAGAGACGTGGAGGAGCCCGTGAAACGGACACTGGCGATGGTCCTGGCCGGCGGCGAAGGCGAGCGACTGTCGATCCTGTCGTCGGTCCGAGCCAAGCCGGCCGTGCCGTTCGGCGGGAAGTACCGGATCATCGACTTTACGCTCTCCAACTGCGTCAACTCGGACATCACCGATGTCGTGGTCCTGACCCAGTACAACCCACGCTCCCTGAACGACCACATCGGTCTCGGCCGGCCCTGGGATCTCGACCGCTCCAAGGGCGGGATCAAGCTCCTTCAGCCATACATCGCTCGCGGGCGCGTGGCCGAGTGGTATCGCGGGACGGCCGACGCGGTGCTCCGCAATCGAAGCCTCCTGGTGCACTCCGACGCGGACATCGTGCTGATCCTGGCCGGCGACCACATCTACAAGATGGACTATCAACCATTCATCGCCGCTCATCGGCGGAAGCGCGCCGACGTCACGATCGCCGTCCGTCGCGTCCCACTGGCTGAGGCCTCGAGGATGGGCATTCTCGCGATGGACGAGACCGACCGGATCACCGAGTGGCAGGAGAAGCCCAAGCAACCCAAGAGCGATCTCGCCTCGATGGGCGTGTACGTCTTCTCGCGCAAGGCGCTCCTCCGCTGGCTGGACGACGAGCTGACCGATTTCGGGAGCCACATGATCCCAGCCATGCTGGAGGCAGGGGCTCGCGTCTATGGGTACCGCTTCAACGGCTACTGGCAGGACGTCGGGACCATCCAGTCGTACTGGGAGGCCAACATGGCCCTCCTGATCGACCATCCCGAACTCGACCTGTACGACAAGGACTGGGTCATCCATACCAAGTCCGAAGAACGGGCACCGGCCAAGCTGGGTCCAACGGCGCAGGTCCATCGCAGCTTGATCAGCCACGGCTGCGTCATCGAGGGGACCGTGGTCAATAGCGTCCTCTCGCCAGGGGTCCGGGTCGGCGTTGGCGCCGTCGTTCGCGACTCGATCGTGATGTTCGATTCGGTGATCGGGTCACGGGCCGTGGTCGACCGGGCGATCCTTGACAAGGAGGTGACCGTTGGGGCCGGGGCGATCGTCGGGGAGGGGCCGGACGGGCCGCCGAACAAGGCCGAGCCCACCCGCCTGAACACCGGGATCACGGTTGTCGGCAAGCAGAGCGTCATTCCAAGGGGGGCACGGATCGGGCGGAACGTACGGATCGGCGGGAACGTTCGAGTGGCCGACTTCACCAGGAAGGTCGTGCCCTCCGGCGGCTCCGTGGAGGCCACCTCCGTGGGCCGGGGCGCTGGTCGAGGTGGTGCGCCCAAGAGAGCGACGACTTCCGCGGGCTAGACTGCCGGCGTGCCCGATGCCACCTCTGTCGAGACGCCAGAACAGCTGCCGTCCTGGTTGGCCAGCCTCGAGATCCCTGTCGGCGTGCGCGCCGAGCGCGACGGCATCAGCGCCTGGGACATCGTCGTCGACGGTCGTCGCCGGCTTGACCTGCGGGTAACGCTGATCCTCGACCCGTCCATTGGGCTGATCGTGTGGGCGCATCTCGCGCCACCGCTCGGCGATGCCCTCCGCAGGGCCTACCGCGCTCTGCTCGAGTGGAACGACGAATTCCCGTTCGCGAAATTCGCTCTCGCCGCTGATGGCCGCCCGGTCCTGTCCGTCGAGATCCCCACACGCTGGCTCGACGAGGACGCCCTCGGCCTCGCCCTCGCGCGCGTCGCCGGGATCGCCGATCGGTTGTTCGACCAGACCCGGCCGTGGGTCTGGGTGGGCGGACACGTCCCACCGGGCTATGCGGACCGTCCTCGGCGAACCGAGAAGCTCCTGGCCCGCTATGAACATCTCCTGCCGGAGTTGTTCCCGTCGTGAGGAAGGCCGGCCCATTCCGGGCGCTCGCGGGCGTCCTGTTCGCCGCCACGGTCGCGCTCAGCCTGGCTGGCCCGGGAGCGCGGGTCGCTCGCGCGGCCACGCCGACACTCACGATGGTGACCAGCTCCACCTACACCGTGCTGCCGGAGGAGCGTCGGATCGCCGTCTCGGTGGAGATCACGGCGACCAGCCTGCGGCGCGACACGACGACCCGTCGATACACCATTGACCGGGCCTACCTCGCGGTGCTTCCGACGGCCTCGAACTTCCGGTTGATCGTTGCGACGGGAGCGCCGAAGGTGACCCTGAGCTCCCAGACAGAGAGCAATACCGTGCTCCTGCTCCGATTCGGGAGCCCGCTCGGTTCCGGCAAGTCAATGACGATGACCCTGACCTTCGACATCCTCGATCCCGGCGGGGCGCCCGATCGAGCGCTCCGAATCACGCCCTCGCTCCTGGCGTTTCCGGTCTGGGCATTCGGGAGCGTCGGTGTCGCCGGGTCCAGCGTTCGGCTGGTGTTTCCGGCCGACTACGTCGCGACGATCGGTCGAGGTCCGCTTGTCGGACCGTCCATTGACGAGCAAGGCCAGGTGATCTACGAAAGCGGCCCGCTCTCGACGCCGGAGACGTTCGTGGCCGACGTCCTTGCCGATCGCCCGGGCGTGCTGCTCGACGGTCGTCGCTCCGCGTCCGTCGCGGGGGGCACCGTCATCTTCCTCATTCGATCGTGGCCCGATGATCCCGACTGGCGGAAGCGGGTGACGGAACTCCTGCAGCAGAGCCTGCCGGTGCTGGCCGAGGATATTGGCCTCGCCTGGCCCTGGGATACCGAGCTCGAGGTGCGCGAGACGATCGCCGACCCGGAGGGCGGAGCGGCGGCAGGAGCCGGGGCCGCGAGTGCGTTCGACGATTCGACAGCCCGCCTCGACATTCCGTACACGGCGGACCCCTCGGCGATCCTGCATGGCGCCGCCCACGGTTGGTTCAATGCCCGGCTGGTGGCCGACCGATGGATCGCCGAAGGCTTTGCCTCCCTGTACTCGGAAGCAGCCGGGGCCACGATCGGCGTACCCGTGGCGTCGCCCGAGATGACAGATGCCCTCGTCGCCGAGGCCGCGCCGCTCAACTCGTGGCTGCCGGGTGGGGCCGGGGACGGCTACGGGTACGCAGCATCCGTTGCGACGGCGCGGGCGATCCAGCAGCAGGCGGGCGATGACGAACTCCGCCAGGTGTGGATCGATGCCGCGGCCGGGGTCGGTGCCTACCAGCCGGTCGGCGTGCCCGCCGCAGGTCCCGCGGGTACGCCCCAGCGAGGCCTCGGCCCGGCGGACTGGCGCTCGTTGCTCGACCTCCTCGAGGCGAAGAGCGACGGATCCTTCGAGGGGATCTGGCGGAGGTGGGTGGTGCGTCCGGCCGACGCGCGGTTGCTGGACGTTCGCTACGACGCAAGAGCCTTGTACGACGCGACCGTCGCTGCCGCCGGACCGTGGGTCCTCCCGAGCTCGATCCGCGCCGCCATGGGCGCCTGGGCATTCGACGCCGCGACCGAGGAGCTGCTCGAGGTGGCCGAGGTCCTCGAGCAGCGCGACGACGTCGGCCGGGCGGCCGCAGCCGTCGGCCTCGCTCCGTCTGACGCCATCCGGCGCGCGTTCGAGGGTTCTGCCGGCCTGGCGACTGCCGGCGCGGAGGCCGTGACCGAGCGCGCGGTCATCGGGGCGTTCGAGGCGACGATCGCGGCGCGGCCGGCCGAGCCGGATCTGATCGCCTCGATCGGCCTCATCGGCACGAATCCGGAGGGCGACGTCGAGGCAGCGCGAGCCGCGTTCGCAGCCGGCGATCTGGACGCCACGGTCCGGCTCGCGGTATCTGCCCGATCGACCTGGGCCGGTGCGCCCGAGATCGGCCGCGGCCGCCTGCTCAGCGGGGCCACGATTTCATTCGCGATGGCCCTGCTGCTGTGGCTCGTGGTGAGCAGGCGCGCCCGACCCACCACGCGGGCCGGCCGGGGGAGCGCCTGAGGGGCCGTACGGTACACTCGCCGCCGATCCGCCAGCGAACGTCGGGGCCTGCCGACGAGCCGGCTGCATCGCATGGAGGCTCGAGGGCTGGTGGTCGGTGGCGTTGTGGTCCGGGGCACGTCGGCGGGCGCGGTCGGATGACGCCCGGCCTGCGGAACCGGCCCTCGACCGAAATCCTGTCCGGCGACTCGGCCGACGTCTACTTCGCACGCGCCGAGCGGGTCCTCCGGCGGGAGGGGCTCGATCCGGTCGTGGTCATGGAGGTGTTCGCCCGGCAGGAAGCCGTCCTGTGCGGGATCGACGAGGCCAAGACGCTGCTCGGCACGGTGCTCGCCGATGCCGATCCGGCCGGGACCGTCGTTGAGGCGCTCAGCGACGGCGATCTGATCGGGCCGAAGGAGATCGTCCTCCGGATCACCGGGCGGTACCGGGCCTTTGGCCTGTATGAGACTGCGATCCTCGGCATGCTCGCCCAGTCGACCGGCTGGGCGACCGCCGCCCGCGAGGTCGTGGAAGCGGCGGCCCCCGAGCCGGTGATCTCGTTCGGCGCTCGCCACGTGCATCCGGACATCGTCGATGTCCTCGATTACGCGGCGATCGTCGGCGGCTGCGTCGGGGCATCCACCCCTGCCGGCGCCCGAATGGCCGGCCTCGCGCCCACGGGCACGATGCCGCACTCGCTCGTCCTGATCATCGGCGACACGGTGGACGCGGCCCTCGCCTTCGACCGCGAGATGGAGCCCGAGGTGCCCAGGATCGTCCTCGTCGACACCTTTCGCGACGAGGCCGAGGAAGCCCTGCGGGTGGCCGAGGCGCTCGGGGACCGGCTGTACGGCATCCGTCTCGACACGCCGTCCGAGCGCGGGCGCGTCACCGCAGACCTCGTCAAGGAAGTCCGCGCGCGACTGGACCAGGCCGGCCACGGACACGTCCGGATCGTCGTTTCCGGCGGCCTCACCCCCGAACGGATCCGCTACTTCAAGGACGCCTCCGCCAGGGTGGATTCGTTCGCCGTCGGGTCGTACATCAGCGGTGCCACCCCGATCGACTTCACCGGCGATCTCAAGGAGATTGACGGCCGGCCGATCGCCAAGCGGGGCCGCATTCCCGGGCGGACCGACAGCCCCCGGCTGACCCGGGTCGATCTGGCCGACTGGCGCACCTGAGCCAAAGAACTGGCTGACCTTGTCGCGCGGCGGCGGGCGCGGCGGGTTCTCGGCAAGGGCGCGGCTCCGGCTGCCGTCATGACAGATGACTTCGTGCCACGATTTCCCGGTGGACGAGCTCGTGCCGCCCGACGATCGTGAGTCTGCCTACGTGCTGTTTCAGCGCGGCCAGGCCCTGATCCGCGATCGTCACTACGCACAGGCCGCGACCGTGCTCGAGCGCGCGGACCGGGCGGAGCCCGGCAAGGGCTCGATCCTCGAGGCGCTTGGACGGGCCCATTTCAACGCTCGTCATTACGGCGTCGCGCGCGAGGTCTTCGAGCGGCTGGCGGCCGTCGATCCGTCGTCGGCCTACGGCCACTACGCGGTCAGCCAGTGCCTGCTAAGGCTGGGCCATCGGCACGAAGCGGCGACGCACGCCCGGCTGGCCGCCGCCCTCGAGCCGGCATCGTCGCTGTATCGCGGCGCGGCGCGCCGCATGCCGCTCCCGATCCGTCGTCCGGATCCGGGGGAACCCGACCAGCGCTAGGCCGATTCGGTCCGGCCGGCGCCCAGGGGCCGGTCCATGAGACGAGCGAGGCGGAAGAGTCCCACGAGGGACTTCGCATCGGCGATCTCGCCCCGTTCGGCCATCGCAACAGCTTCGGCCCACGGCACGTGCTCCAGTTCCAGTCGTTCGTCCGCGTCCGGACCGAGGCGATCGCCATGGGCCGGGGTCAGATCCCGGGCGAGGTACAGATGCATCAACTCCGTCGCGAATCCGGGCGCCGTCCAGAACGCCCCGAGGTGCTCCCAGCTTGCGGCGCGGAACCCGGTCTCCTCCTCGAGCTCCCGCGGGGCGGCAAGATCAGGATCTTCCACCGTTCCGCTGCCGTCTGCCGCCCGATCAAGCGTTCCAGCCGGGATCTCCAGGAGCGTTCGCCCCGCCGCGAGGCGGAACTGGCGAACCATCAGGACGCAGCCATCCGGATCCAGGGCGACAATCGCAACGGCCCCCGGATGCGCCACGACGTCCCGCTGGGAGCGTCCGCCGCCCGGCGTTTCGATGTCGTCGACGCGCACCTCCAGATAGTGGCCGCGATGGACCGTGCGCGACGCGACGACCGTCTCGCGGAGGCGATCGTCGGCCGGATGCGGGTCGCCCGCGGCGGCGTGCGCGCGGGCCACAGAAATCAGGCGGCGGCGGTCTTGATCGCCGCGCCGGAGGAAGCGTCGAACAGGTGGAGGCGGGCTGTGGGGAGATGGAGCTCCACGGAATCGCCCGCCTTCACGTTGTAGCTCGCGGGCACCAGCGCGATCACGTCGCCATCGTGGTCGGCCATGGTCACGTGGAGGAGCGCCTCGTTCCCGAGGTACTCAACGACATCGGCGACCGCTTTGATGTTCATGTGCTCGCCGACGTCACCGAGGTCGAGGTGCTCGGGCCGGAATCCGGCGTGGAACGTTCGCGATCCGGAAGCCTCGACAGCCTGCCGCAGACGAGGCGGAAGCTCGAAATTGAGACCGTCGCCAGAGAGTCGCCCGGCGTTGAGTTCCATCGATGCGAAGTTCATGGCCGGGCTGCCGATGAATCCCGCCACAAAGCGGTTGGTCGGATGGTCGTACAGCTCCTGCGGCGTGCCAACCTGCTGGAGGTCGCCGGCGGTCATCACCGCGATCCGGGTGCCCATCGTCATCGCCTCGACCTGATCGTGGGTGACGTAGACGAACGTTGTGCCCATCCGCTGATGGAGACGCGCGATCTCGGCCCGCGTCTGCACCCGCAGCTTCGCATCGAGATTGGAGAGCGGCTCGTCCATCAGGAAGACGGCCGGCTCACGAACGATCGCCCGCCCCAGCGCCACGCGCTGCCGCTGGCCGCCCGACAGCTCCTTCGGCTTGCGGTCGAGGAGTGCCTCCAGGCCGAGAACCCGAGCCGCTTCGCCCACGCGTCTCTCGATGTCCGCCTTGGGGAGCTTGCGGAGCTTCAGCCCGAAGGCCATGTTGTCGCGGACGCTCATGTGCGGATACAGCGCGTAGCTCTGGAAGACCATGGCAATGTCGCGATCCTTGGCGGCGACGTCGTTGACGACGCGCTCACCGATTTTCAGGATCCCGTCGCTGATCTCCTCGAGCCCGGCGATCATCCGCAGGCTGGTGGTCTTGCCACATCCGGACGGGCCCACGAGGACCATGAATTCGCCGTCCTGGATCTCGAGCGACAGATCGCGGACCGCTACAACCTCGCCGTACCGCTTGCTCACGTTATCGAACGTAACCGTGGCCATGACAACCTCCGACCGGGCGACATCGCGGACCCCTGCATCCCGCCGCGCTGAGCGCGGCCGTGGACGGGTCCCGTACGTGTTCGTTCCGGGCTGGCGTGATCCTACATCACGAGGAGGCTCCCGGGCCGGCCTGCTGCCCCGTCGCGACGGCGGCGAATGAGGCCATGTCGACGAAGACTTCGTCCGGCGTCACGCTGGCGGGTGGCGTCG
>CAZOJS010000239.1:0-10312 GCA_964580175.1 uncultured Anaerolinea sp.
TTGCCGCACCCGGACGGCCCGATGAGCGCGGTGATCCGCTGCCTGACGATGCTGATGTCGATATTGCGCACCGCCCTGAACGAGCCGTACCAGCAGGACACGTCCTGGAGCTCGATGAGGCTCTCGAACTCGGCGGGATCGGCGGCGACCTCCCGGTCGGTCATGCTGATCCTGATGGCCGGAGCGCGATCGCTTTCGGCGTCGTCGAGCGCCGGTGGCTCGGAGAGCTGGGCGGTCACGGGGGCCTCCTCTACCACTGGATGTGCCTCGACAGGCGTACGCGGACGACGAGGGCGAGACCATTGAGGACGAGCATGAGGCCCAGGACCACGACGATCGCCGCCGCCGAAATCCCCTGGAAGTCGGCCTGGGGCCGTTGCGCCCAGCCGTAGATCTGAATCGGCAGGACGGTGTACTGGCCCGAGATCGGGTTCGGCAGGAACGTCACGAAGGTGAACGCGCCGATGAGGATCAGGGGCGCGGCCTCGCCGATCGCGCGGGCCATTGCCAGGATGATCCCGGTCATGATCCCGGGCGCGGCGGCAGGGAGGACCGACTGTCTGACCATCTGCCAGCGGCTCGCTCCCAGCGCATAGGCGCCTTCGCGCTGCGCCTCGGGTACCGCCTTGAGCGCCTCGATCGAGGCGATGATGACGACCGGGAGGATCAGCAGGCTCAGGGTCAGCGCGGCGGCGAGGATGGTGGGCCCCATTGCCAGGGCGCGCACGAACAGCGCGAGGCCGAGGATGCCGTAGATGATCGATGGCACGCCGGCGAGGTTGCTGATGTTCGTCTGGAGCAGCCGGTTGAGCCGCGAATCGGAGGCATACTCGGCGAGGTAGATTGCCGCCGCCACGCCGATCGGGAAGGTCAGGACTCCGACGATGACCCCGATCTCGAACGTGCCGACCATCGCGGGCAGGATGCCGGCCCTGGCCGGCCGGCTGGACGGCACGCCGGTCAGGAAGCCGAGGTCGAGCCAGGGCGCCGCGCGGACGAAGACGTCGACGAGCAGCGCTACGAGCGTGAGCAGGAGCAATCCGATCGCCGCCAGGCACGCGCCGTAGAACAGGGTCCCGGTGAACTTCCGCCGCATCACCGCTGGCTCGAACCGGGCAACCGGGCGGGCGGGGGAGAGGGCGCTCATCAGTATGCCGTCCGGAAGCGGCGGACGACCCAGCCGCTCAGAAGGTTCAGGACGAAGGTCATCAGGAAGAGCGTGGCTCCTACGGCGAACAGCGACCGGTACTCGACCGACCCCTGGGCCGTCTCGCCGATCGAGATCTGGACGATGAACGCGGTCATCGTCTGGACACTCTCGGTCGGATCGAAGGTGAACTGCGGCTTTGTTCCGACCGTCAGGACCACGGCCATGGTCTCACCGATCGCCCGGCTCATGGCGAGGATGATCGAGGCCATGATCCCCGAAATCGCCGCGGGGAAGACGACCTGGCGGACCATCTCGAACTTCGTCGCTCC
Organism: uncultured Anaerolinea sp.; assembly: GCA_964580175.1. Lineage (GTDB taxonomy): Bacteria > Chloroflexota > Limnocylindria > Limnocylindrales > CSP1-4 > UBA5189. The sequence continues at coordinate 1,480 of CAZOJS010000239.1, forward strand.
CATGGCAAAGGCTCCCTCGCGCATCCCGCGCGGGACGGCCCGCATGGCGTCTTCGCTGATCGAGGCGATGAGCGGGGTGATGAGGATTCCGACCACGATGCCTCCGTTGAGGGCCGAGAAGACCCCGATGGTGTCGGTGCCGAGCAGCGGTCGCAGGAGCTGGGGGGCGATGAAGTTGAGGCCGAAGAAGCCGAGCACGATCGTGGGGACCCCGGCGATCGTCTCGAGGATCGGCTTGATCACGTTTCGGGCGCGAGGCGTCGCGTACTCGGCCAGGAGGACCGCCGCGAGGAGCCCGAGCGGGATGGCGATGAGCAGAGCGATCACGGAGACCAGGAGCGTCCCGGAGACGAGCGCGAGGACCCCCCACGACTGCGGCTTGATCAAGGCCGACCAGCGAGTGCCGGTGAAGAAGTCGATCGGGCTGACCTCGAGGAAGAACTCGAAGGTCTCGAATGCCAGGACCGCGATGATCCCGATCGTCGTCACGACGCCGAGGGCGGCCGCCAGAAAGAGCAGCCGCTCGATGATCCGCTCGCCCATCGGGCGCCGGTGAGCCAGGGAGATGGCTGGCGAGGTCATCCGTTCCGTGCACTCCGCGTACGAATCACGAGCAAGGATAAGCGCGCCAGCCCGAGGCGAGAGTCGGGCCGGCGCGTCGTGGATTGACGGCGATGGATAATCAGCCGCCGACGGCGGCAGCCCACTCGGCCTTCTCAGCCGCGAGCAGGGCATCCGGGAGGGCGATGTAGCCGACCTCGGCCGAAAGCGCGTTCGTGTTCTCGAGGTAGTAGTCGACGAACGCCTTCAGCTCCGGCCGCTCCTTCGCCTTGCCCACGTCCGGGTAGATGAAGAGCGGGCGCGAGAGGGGAGCGTAGGTGTTGTCGTTGATCGTCTGCTCGGTCGGGGCGACGCAGCCGAACGCGGAGCCGCCGTCGACCTCGACCGCCCTGAGCTTGTCGATGTTCTCGACGTAGTAGGCGTAGCCGAAGAACGCGATCGCGTTGACGTCGCCGGCGACGCCGGTCACCAGCGTGTTGTCGTCCTCGGACTGCGTCGCGAACGTCGTCGCCGCATCCGTCTCGCCGTTGATCTCCTCGGTGAAGTAGTCGAACGTGCCCGAGTCGGCGCCGGGCATGTATCGCTCGACCTTCTCGGCCGGGAAGGTCGGGTTGACGTCGCTCCAGAGCAGGTTCTCCGGCGAGGCCGGCCCGTAGATCGTCGCGAGTTCCTCGACCGTGAGGCAGGTTGCGAAGTCGTTCGCCGGGTTGACCACGACCGTCAGGCCGTCGATCGCGACCTGCAGCTCGACGTACTCGACACCGTTCGTCACGCAGGCCAGACCCTCCTTTTCGTCCTGGGCCTTGATCGGGCGCGAGGCGTCGTTGATGTCCGTCTCGCCGACGCAGAATTTCTTGAACCCGCCGCCCGTGCCGGAGAAGGCGACGGGGACCTGGACGCCGGGGTTCGCCAGCTGGAACTCCTCCGCCACGACCTCCGTGATCGGGTAGACGGTGCTCGAGCCGTCGATGGTGATCGTGCCGCTGAGCGGCTCCATCGTGGGGGTGATCGTGGGCGCATCGGTGGGCCCGTCGGTTGGGGCGGTGCTGGGAGAGGTTGACGCGCCGCCGCACGCGGCGACGGCGAAGAGGCCAGTCAGCGCAAGGGCGGCAAGGCGACTCGGTCGGGTTGTCTTCACTCGATGACTCCTCCAGTTGGAAGTCGCCCGCTCGGGCGACGGACGGCAATCTTTGCCGACGTTGACGAGTGCAGGTTGCAGTGACAGCGTCAACCGGGAGTCGGCAGGGTGTTAACGGACGATGAATTGTTAACGGCCGAAGCCGACGTGCACCAGATCGGCAAGGGCCGAAAGCGGCCGTCACGATGTGCCTGTCCTCGTCGGACCGGCGCCGCGTGGCACACTCTGGTGGATGTCATCCTCTCGTGCCCCTGGCCAGCAACGCCGGATCCGTGTCGGTGCCGCCGTGGACATCGGCGCCTACTCCGTCCATTTGCTGGTCACGGAGGTTCACGGGCATCGACTCGCGCCCTTGGCGGACGAATCCGCGACCCTGGGCCTCGGGGCGATCGTCGACGAGCGCGGCGAGCTCGGCTTCGAGGCCGGCATGCAGCTGGTCGACACGCTCGCCGGGTTCGCCCAGACGGCGCGGCTGTTCGGCGCTGAAACTGTCGTATTCGTGGCGACCGATCCCCTCCGCCGGGCCGCAGACGCCGCAGCCGTCGTCGCGACCGTCGTGGCCCGCACCGGCGTCGAGATCCAGGTCCTCCGCCACGACGAGGAGGCCCTCCTCGCCCTGCTGGGCGTTCAGGCCGGTCGACCTGTCCTGCGCGAGACTGCGCTCGTCGATGTCGGCGGCGGGAGCACCGAGATCCTCATCGTCGGACCGGGCTCCGCTCCCGTCGCGGTCGGCCTGCCGCTCGGTGCCGCCCGCCTGAGTCGCAGCCACGTCCGGGGCGGCCAACCGACCCGGGCCGACTTCGATGCGCTCCTGGGCGAGGCCCGGTCCTTTCTGATCGCTGCGCCTGACGCGCAGCCCCAGGATCTCGTCGCGGTCGGCGGAACGGCGTCGAACCTGCTGCGGATCGGACCGCCGTTGGCCCGTCGGGTCCTGACGCTGCGACGGATGGAGCGCGCCATCGAACTCCTCAGCGGGGCACCGGCTGAGGCGATCTCGGCGCATTTCGGCGTCAAGCTGTCGCGGGCCAGGGTCTTGCCCGGTGGGGCGGCCATCCTCCTCGCGGTGGCCGAACGGTACGGCCGCGATCACGTCCGGGTGTCGACGAGCGGTCTTCGCGAAGGGCTGGTCCTCGCCTCCGTGCACGCGGGGCCGCGGTGGCGCGAAGACCTCGCGTGGCTCGCCCATGGGTGGTCGCGATGACCACCGAACAGCGCTACGCGGATCGGCGAAGAGTCAGAAGCTCCCGATGAGCCGGGCGACTCGACGTCTCGACGCGGGACTCGTGGCGGTCCGCCAGGCCCACGGGATGCGTCGGCGAAGGCGCTCGGCCGCCCGTTCCTGGCTCGCCGCGAACCGCTCGATTGCCCGGATCTCATCGGGGTCAAGCCCGGCCGGAGTCGAATCGAGATATCCGCGGGCCACCCCTGCGGTGACCGTCGCGTCGTTGAGCGCCCCGAGCGCGTCCTGGAGGCGCACGAGTGCGGCGACCACCGGCTCGACCGGGGCCAGCGCCATCGGCGCCGTCACCTGGATGACGTCGCGGAGCCGCTTGGTTTCGAGCCGAAGGTCGTGGAGGGTCAGCGCATCGGCCACGCCGACCAGCGATTCCCAGGCCAGCACGCGCTCGAAGCCGGACCAGATCCAGCCGCCGACCTGCTCGCGCAGGAGGCGCGGCGCCGGTGGCTTCGCCTGGATCGTCCCCCGGCCCGGGGTCTCCACGAACGTGAGGAAGTCGTCCAGCCATTGCCCGTGCCGCGGCGAGGCCAGCTCCCTCTCCAGCGACTGGAGCGCGGCAGCCCGGCGCGTCGCCACGGCCGCAGTGAGGCCGGCCAGGGCGTCCGGTGCCTGCTCATTGGGCCCCGCGAGGTGCGCGTCGAGCCGGCTCGAGAGAACGTCCAGGTCACGAACCGCGCTCAGGGCGTCGGCAAGCCGGCTCAGCCGACGCCGCAGCCGGTCCGGGGTCCGTCCCCCGTACGCGCCGCCGAAGGCCCGCCACGTCGCCCGCAGCCGTCGCGTGGCGACGCGCATCCGCCGGATCTCCTCGGGGCCCGCCGAAACGAGGAAGGCTCGTTCCCGCTCCACCAGCCGGCGGAGCTGGGCGCGCATGATCCGTCGACCCACCTCGGCGGTCGGATCGTCGGCGCGCAGTGGGGCGTCCTCGTCGCCGATGACCGGCAGCGCGTCGACGCGCCTCCGGTGAGCGACGACGGCCGTGGCCCAGCCGAGCTTCGTTCCCGTGGACGCGCTGAGATACGGCAGGATCCGCAGGGCCGCGGCGACACGCTCGAATTCGGCCACGGGTGCGTCACGCTGTTCGAGCTCGAGCAGCGTCAGCCGACCGGCCACCGCGTCGGCCGCGATTACCGCGATCCGATCCAGGCTCAGCTCGACGCGGCCGCCGTATTCGCCGAAGTCACGCACGAGGCGGTCCTGGCGGAGTGTGACCGTGGGCTCAGCCGGGGCGCCGGCGAGCAGCTGGAGCAAACGGCGTCGAGCCGCAGAGCGGGGCCACGACGACGGATCCCCGATCGGCCCCCCGGCTCCGTCGAGCTCAGTGCGCCTCTGGACTCCGGCGGCTTCCGGCGCGGCGAGGCGCTTGAGCTGAATCCGGGAGTCGCCGTCGGTGACTCGCAGGCGCGCCGCCCAGCCGGCGCGGCGAAGGCGGCCGTCCGCGGTGTCGAGGTACTGATCAAGCTCCCGGACCGTCCTGGGCGCCCCGATCCCCGGCAGGCCGGCCAGGTCCGCGGCGCCCAGCAGCGCACGCGCCGCCTTTCGCTCGAGGACGTCGAACTTCGCCTCGGTTTCGACCATCGCGGGCTCGAACGCGCGGGTCACGCCCATGGCTCCATGGACGCCGCGGACACGGACGGACGGGCCGCGCGTCGAGCGGCCCTCGCCGCGCGGGTGGCGCGACGGCGCAGGACCAGGTGCGTGTCGATGGTCGAGGGGGCGACACCTCCCCGGTCGACGCGTTCCCATCCGCCCTGCGGTCCCAGGACCCAAGCCCGCCTGTCGTCGGCGAGCATCGTGTCGAGGATCTCGTCGAGCTTGCACTGAAGGGCCGGCTCCAGGATCGGCGTGACCGCCTCGATCCGCCGATCGAGGTTCCGCTCCATGAGGTCGGCCGAGCCGAAGTACCACTCGGGCCGACCGCCATTTTCGAAGCGCCAGATCCGCGAGTGCTCGAGGAATTCGCCGATGATCGAGCGGACGCGGATTCGCTCTGACTGGCCCTCGACGCCGGGGATCAGCGTGCATGCCCCGCGAATGATCAGGTCGACCTCGACCCCGGCGCCCGATGCCCGGTAGAGGGCGTCCGCGCACTTGCGGTCCACGAGCGCGTTCATCTTCAGGACGATGGATGCCGGCCGGCCGGCCCTGGCATGATCGATCTCGCGCTCGACGAGTGCTAGGAACCGCCTGCGCATCCCGATTGGGGCGACCACCAGTCTCCGGAATGCATGCTGGTGCGACAGGCCGGTCAGGATGTTGAACAGGTCCGTGACGTCCTGGCCGAACTCCGGCCGGCAGGTCAGCAGCCCGAGGTCCGTGTAGATGCGGGCGGTCTTCGGGTTGTAGTTGCCCGTCCCGATGTGGACGTATCGGCGCAGGGCGCCTTCCTCGCGACGGATGACGAGGAGCGTCTTCGAGTGCGTCTTGAGACCGACCAGACCGTAGACGACATGGGCCCCGGCCTGCTCCAGCTGGCGGGCCCAGGCGATGTTCGCGCGCTCGTCGAAGCGGGCCTTGATCTCGACCAGGACGACGACCTGCTTGCCGAGCTCCGCGGCCCGGATCAGGTGCTGGACGATCGGCGAGTCGCCCGACGTCCGGTAGAGGGTCAGCTTGATGGTCAGGACATCGGGATCGTCCGCGGCCTGGGCGAGGAAGCGCTCGACGGTCGTCGTGAAGCTCTCGTACGGGTGGTGGAGGAGGATGTCCCCGGCACGGACCGCCGCGAAGATGTCGGCCGGCTCCTCGTCGTCCTGTGGCTGGAGCTCGGGTGGCGTCACGGGGCTCCACGGGGCCGACCTCAGGTCCGGCCGGGCAAGGTCGGCGAGCGCGACCAGGCCGGTCAGATCGAGCATCCCGCTGATCTCGTAGACTTGGTCCCTCGTGACCCCGATCCCGGCCAGGAGGACCTGGCGCAGCGACGCCGGCATGGTCCGCTCCAATTCCAGCCGGACCGCCTCGCCGAACCGTCGGCGCCGGAGCTCCTCCTCGATCGCTAGCAGGAGGTCGTCCGCCTCGTCTTCCTCCAGCGCCAGGTCAGCATTCCTCGTGACCCGGAAGAGGTGGTGCTCTTCGATCTGCATCCCGGCGAACAGGAGGTCCAGGTTCGCCTCGATGACCTGGTCGAGGAGGACGAACCGGTGATGACCAACCGGCTGTCCCGGCCGCCGGTCCAGCTGGAGGAGCCGTGGGAGCACAGACGGCACCTTGACGCGGGCGAACCGGCGAACCCCGGTTTCGGGATCCCGCAGACCGACGGCGATCGAGAGGGTCAGGGTCGAGATGTACGGGAAGCGGTGGCCGGGATCGACGGCGAGCGGCGTGAGAACCGGGTGGATCTCGTCGAGGAACCGCTGCCGAAGTCCGGCGTGGTCACCGGGAACCTCGCTGTAGTCCAGCAGCTCGACGCCGGCCCGGCGCAGGGAGTCGCGAAGATCGCGGAAGATCGCTGAATGCTCCGCGACGAGCTCCAGGACTCTCGCGCGAACCGCCCGCAGCTGCGCCGCCGGACCAGACCCCTCGGTGCGGATCGGCGTGACACCCGCCCGGACCTGCTGGCGAAGCCCGGCCACGCGCACCTGGAAGAACTCGTCGAGGTTGTTCGCAAAGATCGACAGGAACCGGACGCGGTCGAGGAGCGGGTTCCGCGGGTCGCGCGCCTCGTGGAGGACTCGGGCGTTGAACTCGATCCACGAGAGCTCGCGGTTGAGGTACCGGGCGCGCCGGCCGCGGCGGGACTGCTGGCGGACGCGCTCGAGCTCGGCTCCATCCGGGCTCATCGCGGGCATGGCTGGCATCAGGTATCACCGCCGACATCGATCCGCCGACGGACTCCTGCCGCCGTCGTGACCGGCCGCGGAGTCTAGCAGGCGATTGTTATCGAAACAGCCCTCTGTGTCAGCCCTCTGCGCCGTAGCGCCTCTCACCGGTCTTCGGGTCCACGAGGACCCGCATCCGCTAGTCGAACAGGCGCCCGAAGTGGTGGACCTGGGTCTCGCCGAAACCGTCGTTGTCGGACACGATGAGGACCCGGCGGTTCTCGAGGATCGTCATCCCCTCGAGCTTCTCGATGCGCTGGCCATCCTCGACCACGAGATCGCGGATCAGCCACTTCGTGACCGCCGGGACGATCGCGGCGTCGGCCGCGACCGGGGCGATCCCGTCGATCGAGAAGGCGTACAGGCGCTTGACCTGGACGGCTTCGTCCTTGAGGTTGTCGCGCTCGATGACCCCGAGCGTGGTGTCGTCCACGAGGACGATCTCCGAGAGCCCGACCCACGAGCCCGAGGGCGAGCCTCCGGCCAGCTGGTCGAGCGGGTAGCGCCAGAACGCCCACGCGCCGGTGGCCGGGGTGTACTGGCCAATGCGGACGTATCCGAAGGGATCCGCTGTGGCCGCGTCGCCCGGCACGAGTCCGGACGAGAAGTCCTCGAACGGGTCGTTCCACTCCCGCTGGAAGGCGACGTAGACGTGGCTGCCGTCCGTGCTGACCGCGACGCCCTCGAAGCCGTACCGGGCCTGGTTGGCCTCGATGCTCGCGGGAAGCCGGACCTCCTCCTGCACCGCACCCGCGGCGTCCAGACGGAGGATCAGGTTCCGGAGCGGGCTGGCGAGCGGCGCGCCGGTCGTGGTGTTGAACATGCGGCCACCCTCGGAGACCGCCCAGTACCCGCCCTGCGGGCGGTGGGCGATACCCTCCAGGTCGTAGTTCCGGGTTGCGCCGGCCATCGTCACGTCCATCGAGGCGACGACCTCGATCCGTGACCCCAGGTCCAGCGTGAGGATGTGGCTGGGCTTGAAGAACGAGTCAGTGACCGCGACGAGCGGGCGTCCCGGCATGGCGGACAGGCCCGACAGCGCGCCCCAGACTGGTCCGGTGGGCGGCGCCTCCGTGGCGAATACGTCCGGGTAAGCGCCCGGGGCCTCGGCAGCGGCCGTCCGACCCTGGAAGATCGAGATGGTCCCGTCGTCCTCGTTCGCGGTCACGAACAGGTTCCGGGACGGGATCGCGAGAAGGCCCTCCGGCCGGAGGCCGGTCGGGAGCACCTGGATGAACTCCGGGCTTGTCTCGTCCTCGTCAATCCGGTAAACGACGACCGCGGCCGCCCGCTCGGCGCCGACGAACGCGAACGTCCGGTTGCCGTACCGCCCGATCTCGATCCCCTCGGGCTCCGCGCCCTTGTTCGTGGACCGGGTGTCCGGGTAGTGGGAGATGCGCGCGAGCTGCTGCTCGAACGCCGCGCCGGGCTCGTAGACGACGGACCCCGTCGCGCTGAAGATCGTGAAGTCGCGACTGCCGGCTCGCAGGCTGGAGGACTGGTTGGGGTAGTCCCCCTCGTTCGCCGTCATGAGGCGACCGCCGGGCGTCCACCCGATCGCATCGGGCTCGCGGCGGGCCGTGAGGTTGCCGGTGAACGCGATGCTGCCGTCGTTGGCGAGGTCGGCCGCGTGGGTCGTCTGCCCCGTGCTCCACGAGTCCGTGACGGTGCCGCTCACGAGGTCGACGAGGGCGACGGCGTTGTTCTCCTGGAGCGTCACCGCCGCGACGTTCGCGGCGTTGACGTCGATGAACTCGGGCTCGGGGTCGGTTGGGAAGCGGAGCGCGGCGAGGCCGGTGAAGGGAACGTCGCGCGTCGTCCAGGCGGCGGGAGCGCCGTCCAGATCAACGATGCGCAGGAACCCAGCCGGCAACTGGGGCAGCCCGCCGCCCACGCCGCCGATGGAGATGCTCTCGTTGCGCTGGTTCTCGATCGCGACCGCCGCGTACCGGCCGTCCGGGCTGATGGTGATGGAGTCCGGCTGGCCGCCCATGTCGATCGTCTCGACGATGTTGCGGCTCGACAGGCTGACGACGTGCAGGTGGCCGGACGGGTTGACGAAGTCGGGGCTCGTGTCGACCA
>CAZOJS010000240.1:0-2568 GCA_964580175.1 uncultured Anaerolinea sp.
TAACAGGAAGGGGGTCATAAAAGAGTGGCAAAAAAGATAAGATACCGGCGATACAAACCAATATTTCCCCTCCTCTCTGCTTAGCAAGAGGCAATATTTTACGCGCTTGGCTTAAAAGAGCCTGTACTCCCAGCCCGAAAAGAATCGAGACCATTGCATAAATAGGTATCAGGCAGTTGGCGATTCCTCCATAATGCAATCGGGTTATCCATGAAGCGAAGAGCATGCCCAAAGCAGATAAGAGATAAAATAGACGTTTCTCCCTTGAAATATTTTTTAGTGAAAAAACCAGGTAGAAGGCGGCTATGAGGCAGGCAATGGGCAGCCGCAAAAACAGGTCCTTGGTCCAAAACGTAAGCCACACCTTCGTGACAAAACCGTGCTGGGTAGGCAGCTCAAAGATGTAGTACCAATACCAGCCGTCGTGAATTAAATTTAAAATCCAGGTGCTTCCTACCGTAATCGCCAGGAATGGGATCATAAAGTAGAAAGAAAGTTTTCGGTTAACCAGAAAACAATACAGCATTACCGGAAAAGCAACTATCAGGGCCGCTTGCTTGGTCAAGAAAGAAAGCGCCATCAAAATGCCGGCTACAAGCCAGGTGATTTTGCCGGTGCGAAAGCGGATAAGATAAAGCGCCGCCAAGATTAAAAAAAGAAAAAGCGAATCAACCCTCCCATAGTCGAACCACCAACTGGTTATTTTGAAAGTCGCCGCGAACTGGCAAAAAGCGAGAAGGCCGGCAAAATGGCTTCGCGTCTCCCTTTGTACGATCCGGTAGATCAGAAAGAAAGACCCCAGGGAAGATAGAAAGGAAACAAGTCTAAGAGACATGAAGCCGACGCCCACAATTTTGGACACCAACGCGGAAACGTAAAAATAAAAGGGAGTATAAATGCCCGAGATAAACTCGACGGAGGGCCTCACGTACAACTTCTCTCCGGAAAGAATTCGGATCACTGCGTCCACCCCGAATCCCTCCAGCCATTCCATCGAAAACGGGTACGACATGCGGAAAAAAGCCAATACAAGGTAGACCGCAAAATACCAAATCGCCACTACCGCCAAGGCAACGCGGAAACCACGCGATAGGACACTTAAGGCTGTTTCTGTCCTCATGGGTGGGCTTTTAAGTGCTTAACACTACTAACGAGACGCTTAATAGTCTCAGCCACTTCAACCCTAGTGTTGAATCGCCCAAGACCAAAGCGAATGGAACACCACGCTTCGTTCTCACTTAACCCGATCGCTTTCAAAACATGGGAGGCTTGAGGGCTTGTAGAAAGACAGGCTGATCCCGAGGAAAGGGCGAACTCCGGCAACATTTTCATGAGCTGCTCCGCCTGGACGCCCTCAAAGATCACATTCAAATTATTCGGCAGGCGGTATTTAAGGCTTCCGTTGATTCGGCGACAACCCTCCAATCCGTTCATAATACCTTCACGCAGGCGGTCTCGCATTTTTGCGAGTCTTTTAATTTCGGTTTTCATTTCCTTCCGGCAAATGTCACAAGCCTTCCCAAACCCAACAATCCCGGGTACGTTCAACGTACCCGAGCGCATCCCGACCTCATGCCCTCCCCCGTCAAGCAGAGGAATAAGCCGGACCGGGTTTTTGTCCTTCCGAACATAAAGCGCTCCGACGCCTTTGGGACCGTAAATTTTATGAGCCGTCATAGATAAAAGGTCCACACCGAGCCTTTTCACATCAAGCGGGACTTTCCCTAAAGCCTGGGCCGCGTCGCAATGAAACAGAACGCCTTTGGCCTTCGCGATTCGGCCAATCGCGGCGATGGGCTGAAGTACGCCGATTTCATTATTCGCGAACATCACCGAAATTAAAATAGTTTTTGCCGTGATGGCATTTTTCAAATCGCTAAGATCAAGAAGGCCGTCGCGCTGGACAGGCAGGTACGTAACCCTGAGCCCAGCCCTTTCAAGACGCTTGCAGGGGTCCAGGACTGATTTATGCTCCGTCACGACGGTGACGATGTGATTCCCCTTTTCCTTATAGGCCTCCGCGACACCTTTAATCGCGAGATTGTTTGACTCCGTAGCGCCGCTTGTAAAAACAATCTCCCTCGCTTCGGCGCCGATAAGACTAGCGACTGCCTGGCGCCCGCTAGTGACCGCGTCCTCCGCGTCGTGGCCGAAGGCATGGGTACGGCTTGCCGCATTGCCAAATCGTTCCTTAAAGTAAGGCAGCATGGCCTGAAGCACCCGTGGGTCCAGAGGGGTTGTCGCGTGGTTATCTAGGTAGATCTTTTTAGGCGTCTTCATGGCTTTTTTAAAACACGGCCCGCGAAGCCCTTGGTAAGCTCGTTCAATTTCTCGATGTGGCCTCGAATGACTTGAGGATCCGTCCCTTTGACATCCCCCCGCAGCTGTTCAATCATAGCTACGATGGTAGCGATGCGTTCCCTCTTTTTGATGAGACGGATATGTTGTTTGAGAGCCCTCTCGGTAGCCCTAATGACCTTCTGGGCTTCGGCTCGGGCGCAGGCGAGATTTTCTTTCTCTGAATTTCTGTGGTGGCTTATTCCCAAACCTCTTCTTCGGAAACAATAT
>CAZOJS010000241.1:0-3011 GCA_964580175.1 uncultured Anaerolinea sp.
TGTCGGCGTGGCCTGCCGAGCAGCCGCGCGACAACCTCCGGATCGATGACCGACCCCCCGGCGGCTACGCGGCGGACGGCGTCGGCCAGATCGTCGAGCTTCGCGACCCGGTCCTTCAGGAGGTAGCCGATCCCGGCCGGATCGTCGCGGATGAGGTCGACGGCGTAGCGGGTCTCGACGTACTGCGAAAGGACGAGGACCGCCATTCCGGGATGGTTTGTCCGGATCGTGCGGGCGGCCTCGAGGCCTTCGGTCGTGTGGGTGGGGGGCATTCGAACGTCAACGACGACGACATTCGGAACCTCCGCGTCCACAAGACGCAGGAGCCCCTCGACATCGCCGGCCTGACCGACGACATCGAAGCCGGCCGTCGCGAGCCCGGCCGCAAGGCCCTCGCGGAGCAGGATCGCGTCATCCGCCAGGACGATGCGGGTCACGGTGCCGTTTCGGCGATGGGGAGGCTGGCCCGCAGGGTGGTGCCGCGATCCGCTGGCGAGTCGACCCCCAACGTTCCGCCGATGGCGGCCACCCGGTCGGCGAGACCGCGCAGGCCCGAGCCCGCGGCGCGATCGGCGCCACCCTTCCCGTCGTCGCTGATCTCGACGGTGAGGTGCTCGGCATCGGCCCGAATGCTGACGGCGGCATGGGTCGCACCGGCGTGACGGGCGACGTTCGTGAGCGCCTCGGCGACCACGAAATAGGCGGTCGCCTCTACGGGCGCCGGGTACCGGGCATCGTCGGCGGTGACCTCGACCGGGATCGGCGTCCGCTCGGCGAGGGCCTCGATCGCGGCTTTCAGGCCGGCCTCGGTGAGGATCGTGGGATGGAGGCCTCGGGCCAGCTGGCGGACCTCGCTGATCGCGACGCCGAGCTCGGCCGTCGCCGCATCGATGAGGGCCTGGGCCTCGGTCGTCGTGCCCCGGGCCGCGTCCAGGCGCATGGCAAGAGCCACCAGACGCTGCTGGGCGCCATCGTGGAGGTCGCGCTCCACCCGTCGCCGCTCGGCATCGCCGGCTTCGACGATCCGCTGCCGGGACGCGCGGACTTCTTCCAGCTGGGCTCGGACCTGGGCCGACAGCCGCTCGTTCTCAAGGGCCAGACCGGCGACCGAGCCGACGGCCTCGACGAAGCCTTTGTCCTCGCTTTCGAGGGCCGGGTCGTGGACGAGGACGGCAAGCAGGTTGCCGTCGCGCTCGAGGCGGGTCACCCGGCGGTCTTCGGCCGGCTCGAAGGGCTGGCCATCGGAGTCGACGAGGCCGCTCCCGGCCGGTGAAGCGAAGGCCAGCTCGAGGGTCGGGTCCCGGAGGGTTCGCGCCAGCGCATCGCGCAGCCCGCCGAGCGGGATGCCGTGCCCGAGTTCCATTGCCAGGTCGGCGATCGTGCCGCGGGCGATCCGCGTCCGCAGCGTGCCGAGGAGGAAGAGCAGCGGCGTCAGGTACGACGGGATGTCGAAGATCTTGTTCTGGAGCATGAACACCCGGATGTCGTCCCGGTCGAGCGCCGGCGCCACCCACCACGCACCGAGGACGAGGAACACGAGCGGCATCCCGAGCGCGACCGGGGCCAGGACCCGTCGCATGACCGGGCTCGCCTCTCGCCAGTGGCGGATCACCTCGACCACGGCGATCACGGCGAGGAGCGGTGAAAGGAGGCCGAAGCGGCCGAGCAGGAAGTTCGCGTCGTCGTTCGGCCAGACGAGGAGGACGTTCCAGTCGGCGTTCAAGGTCATGAGGCCGAGGAACTGGATCGGCAGGACGATGACGTACACAATGCCGATGAGCCAGCGATCGAGCCGGTCGCGGAGCCGCCCGGTCGGGAACGCGAGAACAAGATGGAGGAGGATGGCGGCTCCGAGCGGCCCGAAAAACTCGGCGAGCGTCCAGCCGATCGGCGCGTTCAGGTACCCCAGCACCCACGTCGTGCCGGCGAGGTCGTTGAGGAGCAGCAGCTTCCACATCCGGCCGCCGGGGTCGCGGGCGTAGGTGATCCCGAGGACGAGAACCCACAGCATCCCGAAGCCGAAGTTGAACACCTGGTTGGCCGGCGTGACGCTCCAGTGGTACGGGCCCGGCCAGATCAGGAACGGCCCGAACGCCGACCAGGCCGTCAGCAGCGTGCCGGCCAGGACGACGAGCGCGAGGTTTCGGGTCGCGGGTGTCACCCCCGCATCCTCGCATCGCCGTCCAGCCCCCGGCCACCGTGCAGACCCTTGGGCCGAGCCTCGCGCGATCCCGGGACGGCTCGGTCGAGGGTCGCTGGCCTCGGGCCTACGGTTGGGCCATCGGGTAGACGACACACGGAGGGCTCCAGGATGCAGGCCTTGACGATCACTTCAGGGGCGCGATCAAGCGCACATTCCGGCCGGGTTAGCCACCACCGCGGGTCATCCGTGGCCGGCGCGGTCGGCCTGCTGGCCTCGATCTTGCTGCTCCTGGCGATTCTCCCCAGCCTCGCGGGGGCCGGCCCCTCCGCCCCGCTTGGAGCGCCGGCACCCCAGCCGGCTCCGGCCCCGGCTAGCGTCGCCGGAGCATGACTTCGACCCCACCGGCATTGCGATCGGGGCGCAGCGCCGCAGCGGACCACACGCAGGCCCCCAATTCAGGGAGGACATCCTGAAGAACGTTCGGTTGATCGGGCTATCGGTCACGCTCGCGGCGCTTGTGTTGGCCGCGCCGGTCGCTGCCGCGCCACCCGAGGTCGTAGAGGTCGATGTGACCTTCCCGGACCCGAGCTGCCCGGGCATCGATCTTGTGCAGACGATCACGTTTACCAACAGGATCCACACCCAGAACCCGCACAAGGAATTCCAGACGGTCGGCTCGCCCGCCACGATCACCGTTAGCGGGAACGGGAAGACGTTGTCGTCGGAGGGCTCCGCGGCCATCCACATCGTGTACAACGCCGATGGATCGTGTCGTAGCCGAGCGATTCTGTCAGTTCAGGTGCCGAGTGAATCTGTCAGTCGCTGGGCGAGCTTGCTGTCAGAGCGTACCCGCTTCCAGGGGTGGTCG
>CAZOJS010000242.1:0-2552 GCA_964580175.1 uncultured Anaerolinea sp.
GTGTGCGGCCACTTGGCCTGTGCTGACCGTGAAAACCCCGTTCTCGCGCACCGGCGAAAGAACGGGAGAACGCATGATGAACCTGAGTTCCAAAGAGTTAGGCCCTGTTGGTATTTCGCTGACTGGCCTGCCTTTTCTTGCAAGGAGTACCTGACCATGTTCAACGACCTACCTATCTACGCGGTGGTTGCTCTGGGAATCGCAGTGATCACAGCAATCGTGGTGATCGCAGCGCTGATGTCCACTTTCTTCACGGTGCAGCAGCGCACGGCTGCCATCGTGCAGCGGCTCGGGAAATTCGTGCGGGAAGCCGGGCCGGGCCTCAACTGCAAGATCCCCTTCATCGACCAGGTGGCCGGGCGCGTCAACCTTCGGGTCCAGCAACTGGACGTCAAGATCGAGACCAAGACGGAGGACAACGTGTTCGTCCAGATGGTAGTCGCCGTCCAGTACTACGTCTTGCCAGAGAAGGTCTACGACGCGTTCTACAAGCTCGATGACGCGCGCCGGCAGATCACGTCGTACGTCTTCGATGTCGTGCGGGCCCAGGTGCCCAAAATCAAGCTCGATGACGTCTTCGAGAAGAAGGACGACATCGCCATCATCGTCAAAAGCGAACTCGCCCAGGTGATGGAGGGCTTCGGTTACGGGATCCTCAAGGCGCTGGTCACCGACATCGACCCCGACCCCAAGGTGAAGCTGTCGATGAACGAGATCAACGCGGCACAGCGGATGCGGGTGGCGGCAACCGAGAAGGGGGAAGCGGACCGGATCCTCAAGGTCAAGGCGGCCGAAGGCGACGCCCAGAGCAAGGCCTTGCAGGGCAAAGGTATCGCCGACCAACGGCAGGCCATCGTCGCGGGGTTGCGGGATTCGGTGGACTCGTTCCAGCGGTCCGTGCCGGGCACGACCGCGAAAGACGTGATGAACCTCGTGCTGATGACCCAGTACTTCGACACGCTGAAGGATATCGGGGCGTCGTCGCGGTCGAATACGATCCTCATTCCGCACTCGCCGGGCCATCTCGCCAGCTTGACCGAGCAAATGCGCAACTCCATGATCGAGGCCAACCAGACGGTCCAGCCTTCAAATGGCAGGCTGGATGCCTTTCTCGGCGCCGGCAGCGACAACTGAGGAATCCGGGGCAGCGCCGATCCCAGTACCTGCTGGGGTCGGCTGCCCTTGTCTTGGGCTGGTCGTGGATCGGGAAGAGTGTGTCGGCTAACAAAGAACCATGGTCATTTTCGGAAACTGGAGAACCAGATCATGCAAGCAAGAATAATCCCACTCGGCGTCCTCGGCGTCCTTGGCATGTGCCTGACGCTGTCAGCCCTTGGTGGCTCCGGCGGGCCGAAGGACCACGTAAAGATCCCGAAAGCTGGCAAGCTCAGTCCGCTGCCTCTCGATTTCGTCTTCACCATCAACGAAACCTGGGGCTACGTCCACCACGATCAGCACGTGGCCACCAGCAAGGATATGATTCACGCGTTGGTGAAGGCGGCCGGCCGCAACACGAACATCATGTTCGACGTCGGCCTCAAGCCTGACGGTCAGCTGCCGCCGGAATGCCAGCAACGAATCGGCGAGCTGAACCAGTGGCTGAGCCGTTACGGCGAGAGCCTGTTCGGCACGCGCTCCGGTCCGGGGCGGCCACAGCCGTGGGGAGTGACGACCTACAGGGACGATCGCATCTACGTCCACGTACTCGAAGGCAAGCCGGGGCAGAGCATGTCCCTGTGGGGTACTTCGGGAAAGTTTGTGGACAGCGTCCGGCTGCTCAAGGACGGATCCAAGATCCCTTACGCTCTGGATACCTTCATGAACATCGTCATTCGTCTGCCGGACGAACTAGACCCGATCGATACCATCATTGTGGTCGAACTCAAAATGAAAGCCTGACCGCCGCTCGGAACGGAATGACTCATCGCCGATCCCAGTACCTGCTGGGGTCGGCTACTTCCAGGTTCTCGTGGGAGAATATTGCCATGTTTCCGCTTCAAATCATCTTGCACCCAACCGACTTCTCACCGTCTGCGGAACGCGCCGGGCACCTGGCCTGGTCGCTGGCCCGGGACCACGGAGCCCGGCTGGTCGTCGTTCATGTCGCTGCCCCGCCCGCCGTAATGTTCGGCGAAATCGTCGCGCCCTTGGCAGACGGAGGATACAAAGACAACGCCTGGAAAATACTCCGCCAGCTTCAGTGGCCAGATGCCACCGTGCCCGTTGAACTGCGCGTGGAGCAAGGCGACCCCGTCAAGGAGATCCTCCGGCTGGCCAAAGAACTCCCCAGTGACCTGATCGTGGTGGGCACGTATGGCCGCACCGGTTTCTACCGTCTGCTGATGGGTAGTGTGGCCGAGCAAGTTTTACGCAAGGCGCCTTGCCCGGTGGTTACGGTGAAAAGCCTGCCAGAGGATGCGGAGTCATCGCCCAACAAAAAGAACAAGGAAGAAAAGGAAGAAGGTGAAACCTCCATTTTCTTGGATGCCTGAGCGGAGCGCGGTGCAACCGGGTGCTCAGCTTTCGTAAGGTGGGCGCGGCCAATGACATTT
>CAZOJS010000243.1:0-9623 GCA_964580175.1 uncultured Anaerolinea sp.
GTCGCCGTCTCTGACCGACGGAGGGTCTTGATGCTTCGACACATGCGCGGAAGTTACCGCGTTCACTCCGGTATCGCCAGTCGTGCGGCGTACCATCGACCGATGGATCGCTGGAAGACCATCGTCGAGCCGTTCCGGATCCATTCCGTCGAGCCGGTCCGGATGACGACGGTCGAGGAACGCGGCGCCGCTCTTGAGGCGGCCGGGTACAACCTGTTCAACCTGCACGCCGACGACGTCCTGATCGATCTGCTGACCGATTCCGGCACGGGCGCGATGTCGCGCGACCAGTGGGCGGCGATCCAGCACGGCGACGAGAGCTACGCCGGCAGCCCGAGCTGGTTCCGGTTCCTCGAAAGCGTCCAGGAACTCTTCCCGTTCAAGCATGTGATCCCGACCCACCAGGGCCGGGCGGCCGAGAAGATCCTGTTCTCGGTCATCGGCGGACCCGGGTTGGCAATTCCCAACAACACCCACTTCGACACCACTCGCGCCAACGTGGAGGCGACCGGCGCCGAGGCAGTGGACCTGGTCATCTCCGAGGGCCGCGATCCATCCGCCATCCATCCGTTCAAGGGCAACATGGACGTCGAAGCCCTCGACGCGTTCCTCGCCGAGCGGACCGGTTCGGTTCCCGTTGTGTTCGTGACGATCACCAACAACTCGGGTGGCGGCCAGCCGGTTTCACTCGAGAACCTGCACGCCGTCCACGAGGTCTGCGATCGGCACGGCGTGCCGCTCTTCCTCGATGGTTGCCGGTTCGCCGAGAACGCCTGGTTCATCAAGCTCCGCGAGCCGGGCCAGGGCGATCGCTCGATCCCGGACATCGTCCGCGAGATCGCCTCGCTCGCCGACGGGATGACGATGAGCGCCAAGAAGGACGGGCTCGCGAACATCGGCGGCTGGCTGGCGATGAACGACGACGCCCTCGCCGAGCAGTGCCGCAACCTGCTGATCCTGACTGAGGGCTTCGTGACCTACGGCGGCCTCGCCGGTCGTGATCTCGAGGCGATCGCCCAGGGCCTGCGCGAGGTTGTCGACGAGGACTACCTGCGCTACCGGATCCAGTCCACGGCCTACTTCGGTGAGGCCCTGCACGCTGCCGGCGTGCCGCTCATGAAACCGTTCGGCGGGCACGCCATCTACCTCGATGCCCGGGCCCTTCTGCCCCATATTCCGCCGCTGGAGTACCCCGGCCAGGCGCTGGCCGTAGCGCTCTATCGCGAGGGCGGAATCCGGGGCTGCGAGATCGGCACCGTCATGTTCGGTCGGCATCCGGACGGGACCGAGGTGCCCGCCGCGATGGAACTCGTCCGGCTTGCGATCCCCCGCCGGACCTACACGCAAAGCCACATCGACTACGCCATCGAGGTCGTCCAGTACGTGGCGGAACGCGCGGCCTCATTGCGCGGGTTCCGGATCGCCAGGCAGCCCGCCGCCCTGCGCCACTTCAGCGCGAGGTTCGAGCCACTCAGCTGACGGCCCTGGCCCGCGCCGGGAGGATCGGTGAGCGCGACAATTCGAAGATGGCCCGCCGAACCATCGTCCTGACCGCCCCTCTTGACCTCGTGAGCGTGGCCGGGCTGCACTTCCGGGGGCGCGGTGACCCGAGCGGCCGCGTCTCCGCCCGCTCGCTGGTCCGCGCTACCCGGACGCCCGACGGTCCCGCGACGCTCCTCGCTGAGATACGCGAGACGCGGGTCGAGGCCGAGGCGTGGGGTCCCGGTGCAGATCACGCCCTGGCCGGCCTGCCGGCCCTCCTGGGGTTGGACGATGACCCCTCCGGGTTCGATCCGTCGCTCCATCGGGTCGTGGCCGACCTCGCCCGCCGGCGGCCGCACCTCAGGCTGGGCTGGACGGGAGCGATCTTCGAATCCCTGCTCCCGGCGATCCTGGAACAGAAGGTCACCGGCGGCGAGGCCGTGACGGCGTTCCGCGGCCTGATTGCGCGCCACGGCGAGCCGGCGCCGGGCCCGCTCGCCTCGACCCATCGGCTCCGCCTTCAACCGCCACCAGAGGCGCTGGCCGCGCTCCCCTATTACGCGTTCCACCCACTCGGTGTGGAGCAGCGCCGCGCCGAGGTGATCCGTCGCGCATCCCGCGAGGCGGCCCGCCTCGGGCGGCTCGCGGACGTCGCGGGCACGCGTCGCGAGGTGGGCGCCGCGGCGGCGGCGGCCCTGCAGGAGATCCCGGGCATCGGTCCGTGGACTGCGGCCGAGGTCACGCTCCGCGCCCTCGGCGATCCCGATGCGGTCAGTGTCAACGACTTCCACCTCAAGAACCTCGTTGCGTTTTCCCTCGCCGGCGAGCCGCGCGCGACCGACCAGCGGATGCTCGAGCTCCTGGAACCCTGGCGTGGCCATCGGGCCCGTGTCGTCCGGCTGCTCGAACTGAGCGGCATCAGCGCCCCGAGATACGGTCCCCGGTACGCACCGCCGGATCGGCGCGAGATGTGACCTGGGGAACCAGACGCAGGTTTGCCCGTCTAGGGGCCATGCAACGCCGATCGCTCGTCACCCTCGCGCTCGCAGCAGCCCTCCTGCTCGGCGCCTGTGGTGGCGGGTCGGCAGCCCCGGGCCCAACCGGCCGGGGCCTGGACGGTCGGACGTTCCTCTCTACCCTGATCGAGGGCCACGCGCTGGTGGCCGGTTCCACCATCCGTCTCACCTTCCAGGGCGGCCGGCTCTCGGCGAACGCGGGCTGCAATTCAATGAGTGGAACCTACCGGATCAGCGCGGATCGCCTCGTCGTCGAGCAACTTGCAACCACGCAGATGGGTTGCGACGCGCCGCTCATGGACCAGGATCGCTGGGTGGCCGATCTCCTGGACGGCTCCACGATCACCCTGGATGGCAACACGCTGACGCTGACCAAGCTGGCGGTCCGTCTCACGCTGCTGGACCGGGAGGTAGCAGACCCGGACCGTCCGCTCATCGGCACGCGCTGGATCGTCGACGGCCTGATCGGAGGTGGTGCCGTGTCAAGCGTTCCGATCAATGTCGTCGCGGCGCTGACCTTCGCGGATGGGCGCGTGGACGTCGAGGCGGGCTGCAACCAGGGTGGCGGCTCCGTGACGATCACCGACGCGACGATCGAATTCGGGCCGATTGGGCTGACCAAGCGGGGGTGCGAGCCGGGGGCCATGACCGTTGAGCAGGCAGTCACGGCCACGCTGTCCGGCACGGCCCGCTACACGATCGAGGCCGGGAACCTGACAATCGACGCGGGTGGCGTCGGCCTGATGCTCCGCGCAGCTCCCTGACGCCCAGCGGCACCGACGCGGAACTGGGCCCGGGGTCAGCGGGTTCGGAGCGCCTCGGCCATGGCCGCGAGATGCGCCGGGGTGGAACCACAGCACGCCCCGATGATCGAGGCCCCCGCATCGCGAATCTGGATCGCATAGTCGGCCATCATCGACGGCTCGGCCCGGTAGACGGCCTGCATGTCCACGAGCTCCGGCATCCCGGCGTTTGATTTCGCGACGAGGATCACGTCCGGCTCAGCGGCGCGCATCTTCGCGATGACCGGGACGATCTCGTCTGGCCCGTTGCCGCAGTTCCCGCCGATCGCATCGGCGCCCCACTCCGCCAGCGCATGAACCGCCGTCTCCGGCTTGACGCCCATCATGGTGTGGCCGCGTGTATCGAAGGTCATCGTGGCGATGACCGGGATCGACGGGGCGACCTGCCTGACACCGCTGATCGCCGCGTGGATCTCCTGGAGGTCGGACATCGTCTCGATCCAGATCACGTCCGCCCCGCCCGCCACAAGCGCGGCCGCCTGTTCGGCGAAGACATCGACGGCCTCCTCGAAATCGAGCGTCCCGATGGGCATCATGATCGATCCGGATGGACCGATATCTCCGGCCACGAGGGCGTCTGAGCCCGCGGCCTCGACCTCCGCCCGGAGCAAGAGGGCCGCCATCTGGTTGACTTCGCCAACGTGTCGCTCGTTGTTGTGGAGACTCAGGCGCAGCCGGTTGCCGCCGAATGTGTTCGTGAGAATGATCCGCGAGCCAGCGTCGAGGTAGGCGCGGTGGATCTGCCGGACGATCGAGCCCTGGGGAAGGGCGAGGTTCCACATCTCGGGCGGGTCACCGAACTGGAGGCCGGCCGCAAAGAGCATCGTGCCCATCGCCCCGTCCGCAAGGACGGGTACCCTGCTCCCGACGAGGGCTTGCCAGCGCGCACGCTGGACGGCGGGCGGCACCGGCCCGGGGGCCGGCGGCTGACCGCGTTCCTGGTCCGTCACGATCGTGATCCTCCGCGTACTGGTTCTTGAAGCGTAGTGTGAACAACGAAATCCGTCGCATCCCTTGACCCACGGCCGGCGAATCGCCACGCTCCCGGCACGATGCTGCTCGGCCTCGATCATCTCGTCATCGCGGTACCGGACCCTGATGCCGCCGCCGCCCAGCTGGAGCGGACGGTCGGTTTCGCCTGCACGGGCGGCGGCCGGCACCGGCTATGGGGGACGTACAACCGCCTGGCCTGGCTCGGCGACACCTACATCGAGCTCATCGGCCTGTTCGACCGATCGCTCGCGCCGAACGGAGCCGTCTCCCGGGCGGTCGCTGCAGCGCTCGACGCCGGACACGTCGGACTCGTCTCGTACGCGCTCGGGACGGACGACGCGGACGAGGAGCTGGCACGACTTCGGACCGAGGGCTCGGACCTGGGCGACATCGAGGCACGCTCCCGGACCCGGCCGGACGGCGAGGTCGTTCGATGGCGAGCGGCCTTCCCGCCGTCACTCGGGCCGGCCGAGGCACCGTTCATCCTGGAGCACGAGCCCGTCGGCGCGGAGTGGGGAGATGAAGCGCGAGCGGCACGGGCGTCGTTCGCCCATCCGATCGGCGGCCCAGCGCGGATCACAGCGCTCGAGCTGCCGGTGCCGGACATCGAGGGCGCGTCGAACGCCTATGCCCGGTCGGTGGGGATCCAGTTCTCCGACATCGATCCCAGGAGCGCTCACGCGACAATCGGCTCGCAGGTTGTGCGCCTGCACCACGGCGCACCGCTGTGGAACCCCGCGGTCGTCGAGATCAGCGTGGGCGGCACCACGGAGATCGCGCGGCGCGAAGTCGATGCCGTCGGTGTCCGGTGGAGATTCCCCGGCTAGCGTTGCTCCCGCGCAGCGTGACCGTAGACGGCACCGCGTCTGCCGGGCGTTACGCGGCTCCCTGCTTGCCGTCGCGCCCGCGACCCAGCTCGCCGCGAACAGCAGCCGCGCCGTTGACGGCGGACCAGGCGGTGACGGCATCGGCGAGGGCAGTTGATCCGGGACGAACCGCGAGCCGGTCATCCGCGCCCCGGATTCCGGCGCCGAGCTCGGCCAGCACGCCGCGATAGGCGGGCTTGTCTCCGCCCAGCCGGCCGGTTGATGGATAGACGTCGAAGTAACCGTCTGTGCTGACGACGATGTTCGAGTCAGGCGAGCTGAAGGATGTTCTGGCCATGATGGGATCCGATCCGTCGCGCGCTTCGGACCGGCGAATGAAAGCCCGGCGATGTGCGACTAGCCGACCCACGGTCGGGCCTGCGCCCGATTCCGTCAAACGCGGACCATCCCGGATCGCGGGTGCCTCTGAGGCCCGGCGCCAGCCTTCTCTCGTGCCGGGGCGAGCCCGAGCCTCGTCGAACCGTCGTTACGGGTCCCCGTGACGCTGGGGGCGCCACTTTGGCCGCAGTCGGCCCAGCAGGCCCGGCAGACAGAGCTGGCGACGGGCGCTCGGGCACGGAATCCCGGCGGATCGTGCTCAGCCGACAGCTCGGATGGCAGCGGCGGAACGGTGGCTCCGCTCTCGAGCCTGCTTATCCGCGGTAGAGCCCGGAATATGACGGTGGGAGCGTCACGAGCCGCGACATGGACCGGCGTTGGTCGTGCGACCGAGCCTGGTCGTGCGACCGAGCCTGGTCCCTGGCCAGCCCCGCGACGATCGCGTAGCCTGCCCTTCACATGCCGAAGTTCGAGAAGTCGTCCCCGGAACTGGTCGCCCGTTTCGCCGCGGCCATGGAGCGGAACGCGGCGCCCGACGTCACGCAGCGCCAGATGTTTGGCTATCCGTGCGCGTGGATCGGCGGGAACATGCTGACCGGCCTGTTCGCCGAACAATGGTGGGTCCGCCTCAGCGAGCCGGACCGGGACGCGCTCCTCGACCTGGCGGGTGCGCATCCGTTCGAGCCGATACCCGGCCGGTCAATGGGCCGCTACGTCGTCCTGCCGGCCGATGTCGCCGCCGATGACGCATCCCTCGACGTCTGGCTGTCGAAGGCGATCGACTTCACCAGGACGATGCCACCAAAGAAGTAGCGCCTGACGTCGTGGATGCCGTCAGTTGATGGTGAGCTCGCCGGTCATCTGGTTGGCGTGGATCGTGCAGATGAAGAGGTAGGCGCCCGCCGGCAGCGCGGGAACGGCAAACTGGACGATCGTCCCGCCGTAGTACCTCTCGCTCCTGAAGATTTGCTCCTCGAGCGTCCGGCCGGATGCGACAACGAAGTTATGCACCTGATCGACGGCATCCTGATTGTCGAGCTCAACGTGCCAGACCACTCCTGCCGGAGCCGTCAGTTCATTGGAAACCCACCGGCGGTTCTTCGCCACCAGATCCACAACGATGCCGCTGTCCGGCGCATCGGGGATCGGTGTCACCGTGACGATCGATGGCGTCGCACGTGCCGTTGGCGCGGGCGTGGCTGAGGGCTGCGGCGTCGGGGTCGCCGTTGCCGCGGCGGCAGCAGTCGGCGTACCAGTCGCGGCCGCCAACCCTGCGGGGGACTGCGAACAGGCGGCCACGGTGACAGCCGCCATCAGGATACCTATCCCCCAACGGGCGCTGGATCTCTTCACCCCATCCTTCTAAGTCGTGCGGGTCGCGCTGTCAAGCGGACTGGACCGTCGTGAGGGGCGTCATCGGAGATCCGTCGATGCCGTCTCGATGACGACGACATCTTGCCCACGGGACGCCTGCCCGGGGACCAGATCTCAACCGGCCGAGGGCCTCGTCATGGCCGCCGGGTCGATGGCGGCGTCGAACTCGGCGGCGGTCAGGTAGCCGAGCGCCAGCGCGGCCTCGCGGAGCGTCGTGCCTTCGTGATGAGCCTTCTTGGCGATCTCGGCCGCCTTGTCGTAGCCGATCTCCGGGGCCAGCGCCGTGACGAGCATCAACGAGCCGTCGACATGCTCGCTGATCCGCGCGACATCGGCCTCAAGCCCCTCAATGCAGAACTCGCGGAAGGACCGACAGCCGTCGGTCAGGAGCTCGATTCCGTGGAGCAGGTCGTAGGCGATCACCGGCTTGAAGACGTTGAGTTCGAAATTCCCCTGTGAGCCGGCAATCGTGATCGCGGCGTCGTAGCCGAAGACCTGGACGCAGACCATCGTCAGCATCTCGGCCTGGGTGGGGTTCACCTTGCCGGGCATGATCGAGGAGCCGGGCTCGTTCTCCGGCAGCCGCAGCTCACCGAGGCCGGCGCGCGGCCCGGATCCGAGCCAGCGGATGTCGTTGGCGATCTTCATCAGGCTCGTGGCAAGGGTCTTGAGGGCCGCCGAGGCAAAGACCGTGGCCTCCTGGCCGGCCAGCGCCTGGAACTTGTTCGGGGCGGTCACGAACGGGAGGCCGGTCAGCTCGGCGATCCGGCGCGCGACGCGGACGGCGAATTCCGGATGGGCGTTCAGGCCCGTCCCGACGGCGGTCCCCCCGAGCGCGATCTCGTACAGCCCGGGGAGGGCCGCCTCGAGGCGGGCGACTCCGCCATCCAGCTGCGCGACGTAACCGCTGAATTCCTGCCCGAGGGTAAGTGGAACGGCGTCCTGGAGGTGGGTCCGGCCGATCTTGACGATTGTCTCGAATTCGGCCCGCTTGACCTCGAGTGCGTCACGGAGCGACCGAACGCTCGGGATCAGGTCCTCGACGATCGCCCTGGCCGCGGCCATGTGGAGTGCCGTCGGGAAGGTGTCGTTGCTCGACTGGCTCCGGTTGACGTCGTCGTTCGGATGAATCGGCTCCTTGCCGCCGCGGGAGCCGGTCGCGATCTCGTTGGCTCGGCTCGCGATCACCTCGTTGACGTTCATGTTCGACTGGGTACCCGACCCCGTCTGCCAGACCCGCAGCGGGAACTCGCCCGCAAGGGTGGCGGACGCGACCTCGTCTGCCGCGCGGACGATCAGGTCGCGCTTCTCGGCGGACAGCAGGCCGAGCTCGGCGTTCACCTCGGCGGCCGCGCGCTTGAGGATCCCGAAGGCCCGAATGATGTCCATGGGCATCGTGTCGTGGCTGATATCGAAGTGGTGGAGGCTGCGCTGGGTCTGCGCGCCCCAGTGATGCTCGGCGGGGACCTGAATGGACCCCATCGAGTCGGACTCGGTCCGGGTTCGGCCGATCGCTTCGGTGCCCTCGTGCGTGCTCACCCGATGAGTATGGCGCCGCCGCGCCGCGCCTGCGACCTGCGCCGAATTTGGGGTATTGACCTTGGAGCGACTTCAAGGTCTAGGGTGGTGCACATGGCACCGATTCCGGAATCTGGCCTCCTCGTCATCGCAGACCTGACGGGCTACACCGCTTATCTCTCACGGGCCGAGATCGAGCATGCTCCGACGATCGCCGGGGACCTCCTGGAAACGATCATCGGACGTCTGGAGCCGCCCTTTCGGCTGGCGAAACTTGAAGGTGACGCAGCATTCCTGTATGTCGAAGATGGACGGGCAGATCCCTCGCTCCTCGTCGATGCGCTCGAGGCGTCGTACATCGCCTTCCGCCGCCGCCTGCGAAGCATCGAGGGCGCAACGAGCTGCTCATGCCAAGCCTGCGGGCTGGCACCGCGCCTGGACCTGAAACTGATCGTCCACCACGGATCGTTCGTGCGGACGATCATTGCCGGCCGAGAGGAGCTCGCGGGCTCCGCGGTGATCGTCGCGCATCGCCTGCTCAAGAGCCCGACGGTGTCAGCCGCTCGAATCAATGGCTTCGCGCTCCTCACGAGCGACGCCATGCAGGCCCTGGGGCTGGACCCGGTGGCACTGTCCCTGGCCGAATCCCGTGAGTCGATCGAGCACCTCGGCGACGTCTCGACCTTCGTCCTCGACCTCGAAACTCGATGGCAGGCGGAGGGCCTTGAACGCCGCCTCGACGGTGGCGGGGGTCGGTATCTGCTGGACCTGGAGATCGATGTCCGCGCCGACACCGCGCGGTCGTGGGCGCATCTGACCTCACCGGCCCTGCGTTCGCTGTGGGAGGGCCCGATTGCCCTTGAGGAGGTCTCGATCGGCGGCCGGCGAGGCGTCGGCACGACGTCGCAGTGCGTCACGGGACGGTTGGCGACGCTCGAGGAGATCGTGGACTGGCAGCCGTTCGACCACGTCGGATGGCGGCTGGCCGTGCCGGAAGTCGGCCCGGTGGAGGCCACCCTGGATCTCGCCGCCATCGACAACGGAACGCGGGCGCACCTGCGCTGGAGCGTACCGGAAGACCGGGGGGTCGACCCGCATCTCGTTGAGCGGCTCGTAGCAGAGAAGACGTCCGCGCTGCAGCGTTTGGCGCGGCTATTGGAACGAGGGCTCGCGACCGCGGCCCGAAAGGAGGATCTGGAATGATCAAGTATGAGAGCCAGGTGGTGATCGAC
>CAZOJS010000244.1:0-4094 GCA_964580175.1 uncultured Anaerolinea sp.
CGAGCTGCTCGCCTGGATCGGGAAGAACTTCTCCTCGATGATCTGCTGGCCGGCGACCTGCTGCGTCTCCTTCAGGAAGATGTCCGGGATCGATGCGACGTTCGCCGCGGCATAGAACCGGCCGCCGCCCTGCTTCGCGAGCTGCTCGAGGAACGGGTTCGCGCCGCCGCCCGCACCGACCGTCGAGAGCGTGATCCCGGCGGCCTTCATCCGGGCGATGATCGCGTCGTACTGGCCCGAGCTGGACCAGCCGTCGGTCAGCAGGATGATGTGGCGCCGGGTTGCCGTGGCGTTCTCGAGCGAACCGACCGCCTGGTCGAGTCCGGCGAAGATGTTCGTCGTCCCGAGTGGATTGACGCCGCCGATGAGACCCTGCAGATCGGTGATCTCACCGAGCGGTTTGGTCTGCACGACCCAGTGGGCCGAATCATCGAAGGCCACGACACCAAACTCATCGCGCGCCGTGAGTGCCGCCGCGGCACGCAGGATCGCCTCCTTCCCGATGTCCACCTTTCGCACGCCCTGCATCTGACCGCCCCCGCCCCCGCCTCCATCGAAGGAGTTGCAGTGGCAGGCGTCCATGGAGCCCGACTTGTCGATCACCACGACGAGCGCCACATCCGGCTGCTGTTGCCGATTTCGGACGCCCATGTCAACCGGCAGCGTCTCCTCGAGCGGCGTCTTCGTGTAGCCCCCGGCCCCGAAGCTGTCCGGGCCGCCGATCATGACCAGGCCCCGTCCGAGGTCCCGGACGTAGACCTGCAGGGCGGCCAGCTGGCGATCGCTCAAGCGGATCCTGGGTACATCGACGAGGACGACGCTGTCGTAGGTGACCAGACCGGCGAAATCGGTCGGAAGCGCCTCGGGAACGATCGAATCGACGTCCTGGGCCTCGGTCTCGAGAGCCTCGACCAGCTCGGCGGCCACGACCGCATCGCCGGCCAGGACGAGAATCCGGGGCTCACCCTTGACGATGGTGTTGGCGTCCGCCCGGTTGTTCTGGCTGAACGTGTCCCGGGCAGCCTCGACGACGACGCGGAAGGTGTGGAACCCCGGCTCCTCGGGCGTGACTTCGAACACCAGGCGGTTGGGGCCTGCCACGAGGTCCACTTGCGTGGTCGCGGCAAGCTGCCCGTCCGCGTACAGGCGCACGACGGCCGGCTGGGCAACGCTGGAGACGACGTTCGCGATCGCCTCGATCGATTCCCCGAGTCGTGCGGTGGAAGGCGCCTGGAGGCGCTCCACGAGCACCTCGTCACGCTGGTCCAGGCCCACCAGGCGGGTCTCCACCTGGATACCGCGCGCGGCGGCGAGAGCGGCCTCCTGCTGGCCGCGGCCGGTCGTGTCGTTGCCGTCCGAGATCAGCACGATCCGCTTCTGCATCTCGTCCGGGAACAGCGCGGACGCAAGTCGAAGCGCGCCCCCAACGTCGGTCGCCGCGGTCACCGGGGTGGACCGGATGCGGTCGATCGTCCGGAGCTCCTCGGGCAGGCGCTCGACGAGGGCATCCTTGCCGAACGCCACAACCCCGGCCGCATCGCCGTCCGGCATTGCCTCCAGGCTCTCGCGCAGGAACGCCAGGGCGCTCTCGCGGCCCGAGGTGCCGACCGAGTCGGACAGATCGACCACGAAGACGGTGGCCAGCCGGTCCACCGCGAGGATCAACTGGAAGCCTGCCAGTGCGAACACCAGGGAGGACACCAGCACTGCCCGCACCACGAGGGCGGCGCGCCGACGGGCCGAGCCGATCCGGCGTCGCGCCGCGAAGTGGGGGACGAGCGTGATCAGCATCACGGGGAGCAGCAGCAGCAGCCAGATCGGATCCTGGAAGCGAATGCCCACTACGACCCCTCGCGCCGTGAGCCGGATGCGCCCGCTCTTGATCGGGCGGTCTTGGCCGTCGTGGCCGTCCTGGCCGGTGCGGCTTCGTCCGGGGTCGAGCCTCCGACTCGTGAGCGCAGGCCGCGCCACAGGCGGGTGACGGCATCACGCTGATAGGCGACCCATTCGGCCATCAGCACGAACAGGACGAGCAGGACGATCGGGACCCACAGTTCGTCGCGCGCCGGCGGCCTTGCAGCAGGGCCGGCGGCCGGCGCGGCGGACGGCGCCGGGGCTGCCGATGCGATCGCGCCGCTCGGCCCGGGCGTCGCGGCCGTTCCACCGCCGAGGGCCACGATCGCCGCCGCGGAGCCCGGGGCGATGTTGGATTCCGCCGCATCGAACAGGTCGACCGCGAACTGGATCGGCGCGTCCGGATCGGCCGGCGGCGACGTTGGCACGGGCGTCGGGGAGCCGGGCACCGAGGACGGCGTCTCGTTGCCGGACGGCCCCGCCGACGCGGTCGCGGCAGGGCTCACCGAGCCGGTCGGGAGCGGACCGATGGCAACCGCCGTGTAGACGCCGAGAAGGTCCGTCTGACTGAACGTGACGCTCCCGCCACCGAGTGTCCCGGGGACGAGTTCAACCGCGCTCCCGTCAGGGCGGGTCACGGACAGACCGGTCGCGCCGGCCGGTACCGGCAGACTGACGGGGCTGCCCGGATCGATCGCCTGGGTCGGAGCCGCGGAGCCGCCCATCAGCTCGCCGGCCAGATTGGAGATCAGGATCGGAAACGCGACCTGGAGCGGCAGGTCGGACAGCCGCGGTTCGAATGCCAGCACGGCTGCCGGTCGCCCGCCGAGCTCGCCGGAGTACAGGAGGGGGGCTCCGCCGGGTCCCGGGATGACCGTCCGCGCCCAGGCCGGCAGGACCATCTTGACCGCCGTCCCGACATGGGTCGTGGACAGGTCCACGTAGCGAAGCATGGGCTCGGCCGGATCGAGTGACCCGATCCCCGGATCCTTCAGCGTTCCGATCACCTCGCCGGCGACGCTCGATGTCCGCGGTGCGATCACGAGGATGGCCGTCGCCGGCAGGTCAGCGGGAAGCGTGCCCTCAAAGATGATCAGGTCGAACAACTCGGGATGTGTGGCCGGGCCGTAGGCCCCCGGCTTCACGCCGTACAGCTCCGTGTTCGGGAGGAACGTCAGCGCCGTCTCGAGGTACGGATCCCCGTCGGAGACGAGGAGGATCCGCCGGAGGCGCTCGGGCGGCACGATCGCCCAGGCGCGGTCGTCGAGGTCCAGCACGTCGGCAGCCGCACCCTCGCGATCCAGGCGAGCCTCGATCACCCGGACGCCCGTCGGGATGTCATCGATCGTGGCCTCGACCCGGGTCTGGGCATCGAGGAGCAGATCGCGAGCCTCGAGCAGGATCCCATCGCCGTAGACCTGGAGCCGTCGCTGGGCGAAGGCGATGTCAAGATTGGCGACGCTCACGAAGACGGACCGGGTGACTCCGGATGCACCGTGGCGGACGGCCAGGGCGACGATGGCCTGGTTGCGCCGCTCGCGTCCGACCTGGAGCACCTTGATGGTGTGCTCGAGACGGGTCGTCAGCGGCACGGCCAGCGCCGCGTCCGTAGCGACCAGGATCTCGGCGTCCCCGGATCGCGCGGCAAGCGCGTCGGCCAGGTTGAGCGCATCCCCGAGGTCGCCCGTCGCCGGCGAGACCTCGAGTCCCTCCAGGGCCGCCCGGACCCGGCCCAGGTCGGTCGTGGCGTTGACCACGACGCGCGCGGTTCGCCCGGCTGCCACGACGCTGACCTTGCCCCCGGCCGGCAGGTCGCGGAGCGCGTCGATGGCGAGCTGCTTCGCCGCGCCCAGGCGATTGGGCGTCACATCGGTGGCAGCCATGCTCGCCGAGGTATCGATGACCAGCACGAGATCCTGGGCCAGACCGGATGGCCGCTCCAGGAACGGGCGCGCGGCCAGCAGGGCCAGCAGGACCACCAGCAACAGCTGGAGGGCCAGCAGCAGACTTCGCCGGAGGCGCTGCCAGGGTGCATTGGCCTCGACATCGGCAACCAGGCGGTGCCACAGCAGCGTCGAGGGCACGACCGTCTCGTTGCGCCGCAATTTCAGGAGGTACATCGCGATGACAGCCGGGACGAAGGCCAGGCCGAGCAAGGCCAGCGGCGAGAGGAAACTCATCGTCAGCCCACGACCTGACGGCGTCGCAACTCGGCGAAGATGAGCTCGTTCAAGGGCACG
>CAZOJS010000245.1:0-6197 GCA_964580175.1 uncultured Anaerolinea sp.
GATCTTCCAGGTGCGAAGCCGGCTGGCAAACATGGGTGTCTCGACCTCGAGCGGGGTTTCACAAAACGTGCGCCCTGATGGTAGCACTATTCCATCTCGAAGACGCCCGCGGATCAGGTCGCGGCAGGAGGCGGCCTGACCCGGCTACCGACACGATCCGGGCGAACGTCGCCGCCATCGCCCGAGGTGCGGGAATATCACTCCCACCCGAGGTCCCACCACTGCCCCCACCAGTGCGCCTGGCGCTGATGCGTCTGCCGCGCCATTCCCTGTTCGAGCGCGCTCGTCAGGTCGCCCGGAATGTCAAATCCGGGTGCGTGACCAGCTCAGTCGTGTCGAAAATGCACTCCTAAACGACTCCTGGCCGTTCACCCGGCGGGCCACCGCCGCTCGCTTGAGTACAGGACGGCTCCTGGTCAGGTGTCCCGCGGGGCGTCCCCAACGAGCTCAGCCTGTGAGGCGCGAAGTTCCTCACGGACGACGCGTCGAAGCATCTCCTCCAGGTCGCCGGGCAAGGCGGCGACGGCGGCGCCGCCGGCTCGGGTCGACGCACTCCCTCGGTCATCCTCCTCCCCGTCGTTTGCAAGGTGGCTGCCGAATCGCCGCTCGGCGATCTTCTCGAGACCTTTCTTCAGAGGCGCGAACGCGGTCGCCAGGATCAGCGTCGTGATGATCGTGGCCGCATCCGATTCATTGCCGGTCGCTGAAACGAAGATCGTCTGGAGGAGCTTCTGGATGGCCGCGAACGCCCCGGTCAGGATTGCCGTGAGCGCGCCGAAAACAAGGGTCCGGCTGATCACGGCGTCGATCTCGTACAGCCGGTACCTGAGGACCGCGATCCCCACGGCCACCGGAACGGTGGTCATCGCCGCGATAAAGATCGCCGCCGTTACCGGGCCTGGGATCACCGACAGCCACATCGTGGCGATGACCAACCCGACAGACAACGCCAGCCACTTGAGCTGTTCGCGAACGACGCCGCTTGAACTTCGCCAGCGGAGGAAGAGGCTCGCCCCGCCGGCAATGACGGCACTCCCGAGCACCGCCAAGGCGACGTAAGCAGCGGCTTCTAGCGTGGCGTCAGCGATGGGCACGCGGAAGTCGCGCCGCACGAGCCGCACGGTCTCGAGCGCGCTCGGGTAGGCCACGATGATCGCGCACAGGAGCCCGGCGCTGGCGGTCATGGCCCAGGCGACCGGACGCCAGCGCCGTGACGGGAGGTGACCGTCCGGGAACACCAGTGGGATGGCACCGGCGAGCACGACAACGCCCGGGACCCAGATGAACGCGTTAACAAGGGCGGCGACGTTGCTGGCGGGCAGTGACTCGCGCAGCCCGGCGGCCGCGTATTCCGTGAGGAAGAGCTGGCTCGCGCTCAGGAGACCGCTCACAGACAGCAGGACCCCGATCCGATTATCCGGCCGGCGCCGCATGATGAGCCATCCGAGGGGGCCCGCCCCAACCGCGAAGAGGACCGGGAATCCGCGGAAGCCCCAGCCGCCCTGGGGTGGGTGGTCGAGCGTCAGGAGCAACAGCGTCAGGCCGACCACCAGGAGGGTCACGGTCGCCGCCGCCAATACCAATAAGAGCCGACTGTCCGGACGCTGCATCACCCTGCAGTGTGCGAGCCACGACGCCGGTGTCAACCCTGGAGCGGCGGCCCCTGGAGCCGCGGTGGAGGTGCGATGATGCCGGGCATGCGCGTCGACGACATCCGCCCGGGCCTGGCCTTCGATACGCTCGCCGTGCACTCCGGCCAGGAGCCGGATGAGCTGACTGGCGCCGTGGCACCGCCGATCTACCAGACGAGCACCTTCGCGCAGGATGGTGTCAACCGACCTCGTGGCGGCTACGACTACGCTCGCTCGGTCAACCCGACCAGGGATCGGCTGCAGCGGGCGGTCGCGGCGCTCGAAGGGGGCGGTGAAGGGATCGCGTTCGCGTCCGGGTCGGCGGCGACCGCGGCCATTGCAGAGCTCGCACCGCCCGGATCCGAGATCGTGGTGGGCGACGATGTCTACGGCGGTACGTTCCGCTACCTCGAGCGCGTGCGGCGCGGGCACGGCGTGGACACGCGCTACGCAGACCTCGCCGGGAGTCCCGATGCGCTCTGGGAGGCGATGACCGAGCGGACGCGACTGGTCTGGTTCGAGACGCCCACCAACCCGCTCCTCAAGATCGTGGACATCGGTGCCGCTGCGAGAGCCATCCGTGAGCGATTTGGTGAAGTGCCGGACCGCCCGCTGCTGGTCGTCGACGGCACGTTTGCATCACCGGCCCTGCAGCGTCCCCTGGACCTCGGGGCGGACATCGTGTTCCACTCGGCGACCAAGTACCTGGCCGGGCACAGTGACACCGTCCTCGGAGTTGCGGTGACGCGCGACGCGGCCGTCGCCGAGCGGCTCCGCTTCCTGCAGAACGCGATGGGCGGCGTGCCCGGCCCGTTCGACTGCTTCCTGGTCCTGCGCGGGCTTCGGACGCTCCACCTCCGGGTTGAGCGGCACGTCGCGAACGCACAACGCGTGGCGGAGTTCCTCGCAGCCCGAGATGACATCGCGACCGTCCACTACCCGGGCCTGACCAAAGGACGCCACGCGCACGCAGGCGCAGCCGTCGCTGCCCGGCAGATGCTTGGGCCGGGCGGCATGGTCTCGTTCATCCCGGCCGCAGGTGGCCGACATGGTCGGACCACCGCCGAGCGTGCGGTTGCGGTCGCGGAGGCGACGCGGATCTTCACGCTTGCCGAGTCGCTCGGCGGCGTCGAGTCGCTCATCGAGATCCCGGCGCAGATGACCCACCTGTCGGTCAGTGGATCGCCGCTCCAGGTCTCCGACGACCTGGTCCGGCTGTCTGTCGGCATTGAGTCCGCCGATGACCTGATCGCGGACCTGGCGCAGGCGCTCGACGAGGCCTGAGACCCGAGACACGCGCGCCGGCGCGCCTGCGCGCCTGCGCTTGCAACCGTTTCGCAACCTGTGATGCTGTCGGGTGCTACCATCCCGAGCAGATCTTTGCGACTGCGGAAGCCGACTCTCGCGGGCCCTTGGCCCGCCCCACGCGCGGCCGGTCGATTCGAAGCCCTGACGGGTCGGGCGTGGTCGTCCGCCGTCTTCGCCAAGGAGTCCGCCGACCGATGACGACCGCAACCGCCCCGGGTGCGACGCGAAGCCTAGCGCGCCCCGGCAGGACCAATCTCTCGACGGCGGAACTCTACGAGCTTGCCCTGCGCGACAGCGAGGGCGTGCTCGCCGCCGATGGTCCCCTTGTCGTCAGAACCGGCGCCCACACGGGGCGCTCGCCGAAGGACAAGTTCATCGTGGTGGAGCCGTCGTCGGAGGCCAATGTCTGGTGGGGCGACGTGAATCACCCGATCTCCGAGGAACACTACGACCGGCTGCGTGAGCGACTGATGACCTACGTCCGCGAGCGAGACCTGTATCGCCAGGACCTGTTCATCGGGGCACACCCGGCGCACCGCCGATCGCTGCGGGTGTACACCGAAACCGCCTGGGCGAGCATCTTCGCCCGCAACCTGTTCCGGCGGCCGTCGCGACGGGACCTGGCCACGTTCAAGCCAAACTTCACGATCATCG
This sequence comes from uncultured Anaerolinea sp., assembly GCA_964580175.1. Classification (GTDB taxonomy): domain Bacteria; phylum Chloroflexota; class Limnocylindria; order Limnocylindrales; family CSP1-4; genus UBA5189. Next base: position 3,594 of record CAZOJS010000245.1, read on the forward strand.
ACGCCCCCTCCTTCCAGGCCGACCCTGCCACGGAGGGAACCCGAACCGGTACCGCGATCCTCGTCCACCTCCAACGGATGGAGATCATCATCGTCGGCACGATGTACGCGGGCGAGATCAAGAAGTCGGCATTCACGGTCATGAACTACCTCATGCCGGACGAAGGCGTCCTGCCGATGCACTCCTCGATCAACGTCGGCAAGGCGGGCGATGCGGTCGTGTTCTTCGGCCTCTCAGGGACCGGCAAGACGACGCTCTCGGCCGACCCGCTGCGCAGTCTCATCGGGGATGACGAGCACGGCTGGGGCAGCGACTACACGTTCAATTTCGAGGGTGGCTGTTACGCCAAGACGATCCGCCTCTCGCCCATGTACGAGCCAGACATCTTCGCCACCACGAAGCGCTTCGGGACGATCCTCGAAAACGTAGATATCGACCCGGTGACGCGCGAGCTGAACCTGGACAGCGAGCGAATCACCGAGAACACCCGCGGCGCGTATCCACTCCACTTCATCGGAAACGCCGATTCGACCGGGATCGCCGGACGGCCACGAACCGTGATCTTCCTGACCGCCGATGCGTTCGGGGTCCTGCCGCCGATCTCTCGCCTGACCCGCGAGCAGGCGGCCTACCACTTCATCTCGGGCTACACGGCCAAACTCGCGGGCACCGAAGTCGGGGTCAAGGAGCCGACGGCCACGTTCTCGGCCGGCTTCGGGGCTCCGTTCCTGCCTCGCCATCCGGGCGTCTACGCGCACATGCTCATGGATCGGCTCGAGGAGTTCGATGTGCCGGTCTGGCTCGTGAACACCGGCTGGACCGGCGGGCCGTACGGCGTCGGGCAGCGAATGAACATCAACCACACCCGGAACATGGTCCGGGCCGCGATCAACGGCGAACTCGCCGACGTTCCGACGATCATCGATCCCGTGTTCGGCGTCGCTGTGCCCAGCGCGGTGCCCGGTGTCCCGAGCGAAGTGCTCATTCCGCGAGACACGTGGCCGGATGGCGTTGCGTATGACGCAGCCGCGCGCCGGATCGCGGCGATGTTCCACGAAAACTTCGCGAAGTACGCCGATGGCGTCAGTCCCGGGGTCCGGTCCGCCGGGCCGACGGTCATCGAGGGCGCCGGCCAGGACTGATCGACGGCAAGGAATCGGCGAGCGCTGACCGTCACTTCAAGTGCTCCCAGACGAGGCAGGAGACACGATGAGTCGCAACAAGGTTTCCGTCATCGGGGCCGGCAACGTCGGCGCCACCACCGCCCAGCGCATCGCCGAGGCCGGCCTGGCCGATGTGGTGCTGGTCGACATCGTCGAAGGGCTGCCGCAGGGCAAGGCCCTCGATCTCGCTGAGGCGGCCCCGGTGATCGGTCACGACTCCCGGATCACGGGCACCAATGACTACGCCGACACAGCCGGTTCGGACATCGTGGTCGTAACCTCCGGACTGGCTCGCCAGCCGGGCATGAGCCGGGACGATCTGCTCGCCAAGAACGCGGGGATCGTCCGGTCGGTCGTCCAGGCGGCCGCGGCCCACTCCCCGAATACGATCTTCATCATCGTCACGAACCCGCTCGACGCCATGTGCCACGTGGCCATGGAAGCGTCCGGCTTCCCGCGGGAGCGGGTCATCGGCATGGCCGGAGTCCTCGATTCGGCGCGCTTTCGCACGTTCATCGCGATGGAGCTCGGCGTCTCGGTCGAGGACACCCATGCGTTTGTCCTTGGCGGCCACGGCGACACCATGGTCCCGCTGCCGCGCTACTCGACCGTTGCGGGCATCCCGATCACCGAGCTGATGACGGCGGAGCGCGTGGCCGCCCTCGTCGACCGAACCGCAAACGGCGGGGCGGAGATCGTCGCGCTCCTGAAGGCGGGCTCGGCGTACTACGCGCCGGCGGCCGCGACGTACGAAATGGTGGACGCGATCTTGCGCGACCGGAAGCGGGTGCTGCCGTGCGCCGTCCAGCTTCAGGGTGAATACGGCGTCGACGGACTGTTCGTCGGAGTGCCGGTCGTGCTCGGCGCGAGCGGCATGGAGCGGGTCATCGAGATCCGCCTATCCGACGACGAGTCGGCCGCGTTCCAGCGTTCGGCAGGTGCTGTTCGGGAGCTCGTCGAGAAGCTCAGGGCATGACTTCTGGTGCGCGCGTGCACCACGAATAGGAGATTTGGGTTGGCCTTCGGTAGCCCGAAGGTACTAGACTCGCGGCAAGTGGGGTACGTCTCGCCCTGATCCGATTGCCCGCCGATTCCTGGCGGGGCCGAGCCGTTCAATGGAGGAATCGATGTTGACCAGGCGTCTTCGAATTCTCGCGACGATAGCCGCAACGGTCGTGGCTCTCGTGGCGACATCCGTGGCACCGGCTGCCGCCGTAACGGACGGCGCGCCCGACGGCGAAGTTCATCCGTACGTCGGACTGCTGCTCGCCCAGGATGAGGATGGCCAACCCCTCTGGCGCTGCAGCGGCACCCTAATGTCACCGACCATTTTCCTGACCGCCGGGCACTGCACGGAGGCCCCAGCGGCCCACGTCGAGCTCTTCTTCGACGCGGGACCGATTCCGCCGGCCGCTGGCTATCCGGCGGCGGGCGACGACGC
>CAZOJS010000246.1:0-3339 GCA_964580175.1 uncultured Anaerolinea sp.
GACCTCGTGCGGAAGCGGCGTATCGGCCTGTCAGAACGCCCTTGCGATGCGGATCGCCGGGCTGCCGGACGCGATCCTCTATCCGGGCAGCTACAGCGACTGGTCCACTGCCGGGGAAGCGGTCGCGATGGGACCTGAGCCAGGGTCGCCACCGGCCTGATCACCTGCCAGCGGGAGGGCCCCACCCTTTGACGCCGTCCGGCGACGGTCGTCCTGTGTCGAACTGGGCACAACCCGGACGAGGCGCCGAGTCCCGAGGCCCGCCGATGCCCTGCACCCCCCGATCTGTGCCGATCCAGCCACATGATCGACGCGCTTCAGGTTCGACCTCTGGCTCGATGGCTCGCCCCGTGCCTCCCTGGCAGGCTCAGGTAGGCAATCCGTCCCCGCCTTGGCCGTGGACCCGTCGCGGTTGTGTCGAGAACAGCACATCTGGCCCGATCGAGGGCCGGGACACGGGAGCCGGCCGCGAATCGTGCCGGGGCGGCGGCCGGCCAAGGCAGCGGCCGGCCAGGATCGGTCCTGTCCGTTCACATCGGGAGCGATTGCCGGTTGACATCGCCGGCACCGCTCCTCTAGACTCCGCGACCGACGCGGGTTCCGCGCCGACACACCTGTACGGAGGGCGGCAATCAGATGAGCAGCAAGCTCTTCTTCGTGCCCACGATCGCGCCCATCGGCCTTGCCGATCGCGGGAGATTTGTGCCCTCGTCGAGGTAGTTGCCGGGCGGTAGTACCGCTCCACCAACGAACCACGAGCCGTGGGCCAGATCGGGCCCCCGGCTTTTTTGATGCTCCCGAGACGTCGAGGGCATCGTCCGAGCCGTGAGCCCACCCCGATCCGGAGATATCGGGACCGGGCCTGCGGCTCGTTCCATGTCAATGACCATGACCATCAAGCGAGGACCACCACCGTGACCGCCACGCTACTCGGACAATCGAAGATCGTTGCTCCGGATCGCCTGACCGGCCCGGCTCAGGTGCAGACATTCGATGCGGCCGTCCCGGCTCTCATCGTCGATGGGGTAACCAAGCGCTTCCAGGTCGGACGCAAGAAGCGTCCGGTCATCGCAATCGACGACGTCTCGCTCCGTCTCGAGCGAGGCGGGATCATCGGGATCCTGGGAGCAAATGGTTCGGGCAAGTCCACGCTCATCCGGCTCGTGTCCGGTCTGCTGACGCTCGATGAAGGTCGGGTGGAGGTCTTCGGGCACGACATCGTGCGCGACGAGATGGCCGTGAAACGGCTCATCAATCGCGTGAGCGTCGATGCCGCATTCTTCAAGAAGCTCAGCCCGATGGAGAACCTGCTTTTCGCGGCCCGGCTGTACGGCCTGGACGCACGGCGCGCTCGCGGCGACGCGATCGCGATCCTCGAGCGGCTCGGCATCGCGCGAAAGCGGGTCGATCGCCCAGTGGAGCAGATGAGCCGGGGCATGCAGCAGAAGGTCGCGATCGCGCGAGCCCTGCTGACCAGCCCCTCGCTCCTGCTGCTCGACGAGCCGACCACGGGACTCGACCCACGGTCGAAGTTGGATGTTCAGACGTTCATCGAGGATGTCCGCGTGAACCACGACACGTCGATCGTCCTGACGACCCACGACCTCGAGGAAGCAGACCGATTGTGTGATCGGATTGCCGTGCTCAACGACGCCCGGGTGGTCGCGCTAGACACCCCGAGCGGGCTGCGGCGACTCGTCGCCGAACGCCACGGCCAGGAGCCGACGCTCCACAACGTCTTCATGACCTACACCGGCCGTTCACTCGACGACGACGTCGAGGAGGACGCCGACGACCCGGCCGATTCGGCCGACTGAGGAAAGGAAACCAACCGATGCTCCGCGACGCCGACCTGCGGCTGCGGCTGGCGAACGATCGAATCGCTCGCGAACACCGCTTCGCCGCCGAGGCGCGTCTCGCCGATCAGGCGCGGCGCCGCCACCGTCCTTCGCTCCGCCTCCGCGCGGCTCTCCAGCTGATCCAGCTCGGTGAGCGGCTCGCGGCGGAGCCCGCCCTCCGCCCTGCCCGGTCCCGCTAGGGATCGGGCAGGCACCCAATCGAAAGGCTCGTCCGATGTCGCTCGTCATGCACGAATTGAGGGCCAGCTATGCCTTCATCGAGCGCAACTTCTTCCTGACCCGACGGTACTGGGGCTGGGAAGTCGCGTTTCTCGTCTACTCCGCGGCCGGGGCCCTGTCGATCTCATTGATCGGGGCCGAGTCCGGCAGTCCCCGCCTGCTCCTGACCCTGATCGTCGGGGCGATCTTCTGGAACTACCTGTCGGTGGTGTTCTCCTGGATCGCCGAGACGATCGCCGTCGAGCGCTGGGAGGGAACGCTTGAGTACACGATGATGGCGCCCGTCCATCGATCCACCCAGCTCCTGGGCTCGGTGGCCTACGCGATGGCCTACGGGGTCATCCATACAATGGCGATCCTGATCGCGATGCTGCTTTTCTTTCCCGATCTGGCCGCCGCGAACGCCGACCCGCTGACGGTCGTCGTGTTCATGGTCCTGGGCTCGTTCAGCTTCGTCGGCATCGCCATGCTCGCCGCCATCCTCCCGCTCCTGTACGTGGAGCGGGGCGCGCAGATGACCTTCGTCCTGCAGTCGGTGCTGCTCCTGGTGAGCGGCGTCTACTACTCGATCGATGTCCTGCCGGGCTGGATGCAGGTGCTCTCGCGCCTGTCGCCGGCGACCTATGCCATCGACGGCGTCCGCAAGGGCCTGATCGATGGTGTACCGGTCGGCGATCTCCTCGGAGATGTCTGGCCGCTCGTCGTGATGGGGATCGTCATGATCCCCGTCGGCTTGTGGGCCTTTGGGCGTGCCGAACGCTACGCCAAGCGCACCGGCAAGTTGAAGCGCGTGGGCTGAGTCATGGCTCGCTCCGCTACCCATCGGGACTTCGTCCTCCGGGCCTATCGCGGTCCGGAGGACCACCCGGACATGACCCGGGTGGCAGCGGCCGTCCGGGCCGACAACGGCGAGCTGGAACTCGGAACGGTCGCCGACATGGACAACCACTATGCCCACCTCGAGCACGCGGACCTGCCGCGGGACTGCGCGCTCGTCGAGCTGAAGGGTCAGGTCGTGGCGTACGGCCGCGCATCCTGGAATGCCCTCGCCAACGGCGAGGGGCAGGTCGACGGGATCCTGAACATCGATCCAGCCATTCGCGGGCAGGGAGGCGAGGAGCTGCTCATCGACCACGCGATCCGTCGGGCAGCCGGGATCATTGCGTCAAAGGGCCCTGGAAAGCGGACGCGGATCATCCTGTTCGTCAGGGGCAACGACGGGCAACAGGCACGCCTGGCCGAGGAGCGCGGCTTCTCGCGT
>CAZOJS010000247.1:0-26795 GCA_964580175.1 uncultured Anaerolinea sp.
CAGTCAGCGCAAGCCCGGGGACGGAACCGCACGACGGTCGGCGCCGAGGCGGTCCGGATTGTTGCGCCGGTCGTCTCGATCGTCGCTCCGTCGGAGTCCCGGGCCCCTGCCCCGAGGGCGACGACATAGGTCGTTGCCGCTTCCAGGGAGCCGTCCGGAGTGAACTCGAGGATCGGCGTGTCCGTGGTGCTGTCGGCCATCGGGGCGAGCTGTCCGGTTACGGTCGGGGTAATCTGCAGGACGATCGACTCGACGCTCACGGGTCCGCTGAAGCGGATCTGAAATCGACTGGCGGCGGTCGCGAGGTCGTCCACGGTGCCCGTGGCCACGATCGCGGAGCTGACGGCCTCACGGGTCAGGAAGGCCGACCGAACCCGCGTGTTGATCGGTCGCCCGGTCGAATCCAGCGTTCCCGCCTCGACGGTGACGGTATGGAACGTGGCGGGTGCCCAGGCGATCCGCGGAGCAATCGTGAGCAGGGTGTTGGTGGCGTCCCAACTGAAGGTCACCGCGGTCATCGGCACGATGGTGACTTGCTCCTCGACACTCGCCGGGTTCATGGCGGCAGGAAAGCTGATCACAATCGGCGCGGACGGCGATTCTCCGGTCAAGATCTCGGTCGTGAATTCCGTCGGCGCGAGGGCGGACGCGCGGGTCGTCAGCGTGCCGGTCGTGGGGGTCGGGCGAACCGCGCCCGCGACCGCCACGACACCCAGGGCAAGGACGACGACGGCGACGGGAATCCTGCGCGGACCAGCGCGTCGAACGAGCGACGCCGCATAGACCAGGACCAGAATCGGGACCGCCAGGGCGGCGATCATGAACTTCTGCAATACGACAGTCTCCTGGCTCGATCGCTGGGACGGCGGCATCGTGGGGCTGTCGGCCGTACAACCACGGCCGGCGGCAGGATAGCACGGAAGGTCCCTCGGGCCGCCCGGCGACTGGGCTCAGGGCGTTCTCGGATCGTGGATTCGATAGCGCCCGTATCTCCCGTCGACCAGTCCCCGGTCCTCGAGGACGGTCAGGCCGCCCAGGATCGCTCCGATCGGAAGACCCGTGACGGCCGCCGCTTCGTCGACCGTCGAGGCGCCGCCGGCCAGCGCCCGCAGCAATGACCCCTCCCGTTCGGGGAACTCGAAGGCGAGGGCCTCAATCGACGGCTGCCGGGGTGTAGGTTCGGGCGGCAGCAGCGTGCCGTGCTGCCTCGCACGGCGCTCGTGGGCCGGATACGCCGCAGCCGCGGCCAGGCCGAGGTCCTCCAGAAGTTGCGGGACGCCGGCCACGACACGGGCGACACCGGCATAGTCCCGCAGCCAGGCCAGGCAGCCGGCCGATTGGGGCGCCTCGATCGAGCCGGGAACCAGAAAGCACTCGCGGCCCTGCTCGAGTGCCCACGCCGCCGTCAGCAGCGCGCCGCTCCTCGCTCCGGCCTCGATCACCACGACCGCGTCGGCGAGGCCGCTGATCACGCGGTTGCGCCGCGGAAATGTTCCCCTCGAGGGCACCACGCCGGGGCCGTGCTCCGAGATCACCGCGCCACCGGCGTCGACGATCGCATCGGCGAGGCGATCATGGCTGGCCGGAGAAAGACGCCCGTGACCGCCGCCGATCACCGCGACCGTCGTCCCCGCCTCCTCGACGACCGCCTGATGGGCCGCTCCATCGATACCGATGGCCAGGCCGCTGACGACGAGCGCGCCAGCACGCGCGAGGGCTGCTCCGATACGTGCCGCCGTTCGGCGTCCCAGATCCGTGGGCTGACGGGTACCAACAACGGCGATCGACGTCCGGCCACCGAGTGCCTCGTCCGACCCACGGACGAACAGTACGCGCGGCGGCATCTCGATCATCCGCAACCGCGCCGGATACGCCGTGTCGCCGATGACGAGGGGATGAACACCGGCGGCCCGCATCCCCTTGAGGACGGCGTCCGGGTTCGCCGCGACGGCAACGAGCGCCAGCGCGGTCGCCTGGGTCACGGACGAGCGGGCACCGGACGGACCCGTACTGGCCGCCGTCAGTCTCGCGGGTCCCGCTCGGGTCCGAGCCACCTCGAAGATCTCGTGGGGCGTCCCGAACCTGGCCAGCAGCCGCTCGAGCGTGAGCGGTCCGACACCGTCGACGGCCGCCAGGACCGCAAGCATCTCGCGATCGGACGGGAGAACCCCGGCGCCGCCGGCCTGAGCCACGCGAAGGCGGTCCGGTGGGTACCCGTCCGGGCCATCGGCAGCGGGCGCGTCCGGTGACATGCGCTGCGGGCCCGTGGGACCGTGGCGCCCGATGCCGAGCATGGTCAACTCGCCAGCGCAAGCGGTGATCGTGAAGCGGGCGAACGCCATCGAGCCGCCTCCTCAACGTGCGGGATTTCGACCGCACGAGACGCCTCGAGATCGGCGATCGTGCGGGCCACCCGAAGCAGCCGATCAGTGCCGCGGCCGGAAAGCCGCTCCGTGTCAGCCAGCGAGACCGCGCGCTTTCCAACGGCATCGGTCAACTGGCAGGCGGCTCGCAGGGCACGCCCGCCCACGCGCGCATTCAGCAGGCCCGCGTTCCGCTCGGCCTGTATCCGTCGCGCGGCCTGGATTCGCTCCGCGACCTCGGCAGATCCCTCCGGCGCACGACCATGGATGATCGAGGCGGCGGACACGCCCGGCATCCAGACCCACAGGTCGATGCGATCCCGAAGGGGCCCCGAAATTCGGCTGATGTACCGCTCAGGTGCGCCCGGCGGGCAGGTGCACATCGGACTGCCGGCGAAACCACAACGGCATGGGTTCATCGCCGCCACGAGTTGGAACCTGGCCGGAAACGTGACACTCCGGGCCGCGCGGGCGATCGTCACGCGCCCATCCTCGAGCGGCTGGCGAAGCGCCTCGAGGACGTCTCGATCGAATTCCGGAAGTTCGTCGAGGAAGAGCGTTCCGTGATCCGCCCGGGTGACTTCGCCGGGCGACAGGCTCGGGCCACCACCGACCATGGCTGCATACGAACTCGTGTGGTGGGGCGCTCGAAAGGGTGCCCTGCGAATGAGGGCGCGAATGGGGCCTTCTCCCGAGGCGGAGGCCACGATCGTGGCGGCGAGCGCGGCGTCGTCGTCCAGTGGCGGCACGAGCCCCGGGATTGTTCGGGCGAGGAGCGTCTTGCCGCCGCCTGGGGGCCCGATCAACAGCAGGCCATGTCCGCCCGCCAGGGCAACCTCGAGCGCCCGCCGCGCCCCGGCTTGCCCGCGCACCTCGGCGAGATCCGGAACGACCGCTGCCGAATCGTCCGGCGGGGCGCCTCTCTCGTGCGGGACGACATCGCCGAGTGGATCGCTCGGTCCCGGCCCGCTCGAGAGCGCCACCCGGGCCGGTTCCCGCAAGCGTGATCGCCTGCGCAGGCGAAGGTGATCCACGGCATCCGCGAGCGTCCGGCACGGGACGGTCTCGACGCCCCGCACGAGACGGGCCTCGTCGGCGGCATCGAACGGCACGATCACCCGACGAACGCCTCGGCGACCGAGCGCCGCGAGCATGGGCAGCAGCCCGGGTACCGGCCTGACTTCGCCGCCAAGTCCCAGCTCGCCGATCAACGCGATGCGACCATCCGCGGCCTTGAACTGCTCCGAACCCATCAGCATGCCAATCGCAATCGCGAGGTCAACGGACGCCCCGGCCTTCGGGATGTCGGCGGGCGCCAGGTTCACGGTGATCCGGCGGGCGGGGTAGATGAAGCCGGCGTTCCGAAGGGCGCCGCGGACCCGCTCCCGCGATTCGCGCAGTGCCGCATCCGCCAGGCCGACGATCGTGAAACCCGGAAGTCCCGGGGCGACATCGACCTCGACGCGGATGGGTCGCCCTTCAAGCCCGAGGAGCGTCGCCGACAGCAGGGTTGCAAGCACCGGGCGACCCTACCCGCGACCGCTTATCCCTCGCTCATTCCTCGCCTGCGCCGTCGCGGCGTCGGCGCCGGCCCGCGGATCTCTACCGAGCAGTGCCTTTGACCGCACCGGGCGCGCCGGCATCGATGGCGCCCGCGAACGCCGCCATCTCGCGCCCCAGCAGCGACTCCGGTTTGGTGAACGAGAAGGGCGAACCGGAGTTCTGGGCACTGATCGCGATCCGGTATTCATTGGTGATTTTGTGCTCGAACTCGCGCTTCAAGACGCCCTCGGCAGCCTGGACACTGATCCCGGTGAACGCGTTTGAGCGGTTCAGCAGCAGTTTCACCTTGGCCGGCTCGTAGCCGATCCGACCGAGTGCCTCCAGGGCCAGACGGACGTTCTTCAGGCAGGAGAGGTCGGCCGTCATGACGATGTAGATCTGATCGGCGTGGTCGAGCACGGACAGGGTCAGATCCCCGAGACGCTTCTCGACGTCGACGATCACGTAGTCGTACATCGTTCGGAGGACGTTGATCGCTACGGTCATCTGGTTCTCGTGGATGCGATCGCCCTCTTCTGGGTTCGCTGGGGCGAGGAGGAGGTCAATCCCCGAATCATGGTGAACGAGGACCGATTTCATGAGATCCGCGTCGATCGACGGCGCAGACGCGAGCTCGGAGATGCTCTTGCGGTCGTTGCCCAGATCCAGGAAGACGCGATGGTCGCCAAACTGCAGGACCGCGTCGACTAGGGCGACCGCGCGCTTGTGCTCGGCATGCAGCGCGATCGCGGTGTTGATGGCGATGGTGGTGGTCCCGACGCCACCCTTCGCTCCGTAGAACGCGAGCAGCTTTCCCAGCGGAGCTCGCGCGCCGCCGCTTGCCTCATGCGGCACGAAGCGCGTGAGCAGGCTCTTCATGCGAGCCAGCAGTTCGGCCTGATGGAACGGCTTGACCAGGTAGTCGTCGGCCCCGGCTCGCAGCCCTCGGACCTTCTGGGCGACATCCTTTTCGCTGGTCAGCATGATGATCGGGACGTGGGTCCCGCCACCCTCGATCTCGCGAATCCTGGTGGCGACCTGATACCCGTCCTGCTTCGGCAGGGCAACGTCGAGCAGGATCAGGGCCGGCGAATCAGATTCCCAGAGTGCGAGCCCCTCGCTGCCGTCGCCGGCAACGATGACGTCGTAGCCTTCCTGCTTCAGGGTGACCTTCAGGAGGCGCTGGACATTCTGGTCGTCGTCGACGACGAGGATCTTGGTCATGAATCAGGGGCTCCCGCATCCAGGTGCTGTGCCATCACCGGTGCCGACAGGGGGCGTGGCCGACAGGAGTATATCGAGGTGGGCTCGCTTACCCGTGGCCCGCCCTGGAACATGCCCTGCGCCCGCCTATTCGGCGGCATCCGCGCGGTTTCCCATCCCCTTGGACAGGTAGCCGCTGAATGGCTCGATCAGCCGGGTGAACTCGGTCGGGATCACGAACTTGGTTGACGGACTGGCCCCGAGCGCCTTGAGCGCCTCCAGGTACTGCAGCGCCATCGTCTTCTGGTCGATGCCCTGCGCAGCCGAGAAGATCCGCGTGAGCGCCTCGCTGAACCCCTCGGCCCGCAGGATCGCCGCCTGGCGGTCGCCCTCGGCCTTCAGGATCTCGGACTGCTTCTGGCCCTCGGCCACGTTGATCGCGGCCTGGCGGTTGCCTTCCGACTCGGTGATGACGGCGCGCCGAGTTCGTTCGGCCGAAAGCTGACGGTTCATGGCGTCCTGGACGTCGCGCGGGGGTGTGATCTCGCGGATCTCGACCGTCGTCACCTTGCCGCCCCAGCGCTCGGTGACCTCGTCCAGCTTGACCCGGAGGACCTCGTTGATCTGCTCACGCTTGGAGAGCACCTCGTCGAGGAGGATGTCGCCGATGACGGCACGGAGGGTCGTCGTGGCCACGCCCTGGAGGGCGCCCGGGAAGTTGACGACGTTGACCACGCTCTTGAGCGGATCGCTGATCCGCCAGTAGATCAGGAAGTCCACGTTGATCGGCGCGTTGTCCCTCGTGATGGTCGTCTGGCTGGGAACCTCGATGAATTGCTCGCGGACGTCCACCTTGACCGGGCGGTCAATGATCGGGACGAGGAAGCGCAGGCCAGGGTCGCGGATCATCAGTTCGCTCGTCCGGCCCAGTCGGAAGACGACCATCTTCTCGTACTGCTGCACCACCCGAACCGACAGGTAGACGACCACGAGCGCGACGACGACCAGAAAGCCGGCGATCGCCGCTCCGATTGGTAGTTCCATTTGGGACCCCTCTCAAACTCCTACGACTGCGTTGATATTGACGCGTCCGGCTCAACAATGGCGGTCAGGCCATCGACGCCGACCACCCGGACGGCTTGTCCGCGCTGCAAGGTCCCCGTCCCGGCTATCCGGGCCGACCAATCCTCGCCGTCGGCGTAGATCGATCCGGATGGATCCAGCGGGGACCTGACGATCCCGGCTGTCCCGATCGCGAGGCCTCCCGCGGTCCCGCCGACCAGGCCGGGGGTCGTGGACATGCGCCGACTGCGCACGGCAGACCACGCGATCAGACCCATGAATGCGGCCGTCGTCACGGACATCGTGGCAATCAGCGGGCCGGCGACCTCAACGAACGGCCCGGTCGGATCACCCGGCGCGGTGAACAGCGCCGACGCACCGAGAATGAAGCTGATGAGCCCGGCCACGGTCAACAGGCCGTGACTCGTCACCGTTAGTTCAAGCACGAAGAGCACGATCGCCAGCGCGATGAGGAGCAGGCCGGCCACGTTGAGTGGCAGGCTGCCGAAGCCGATGAAGGCCAGGATGATCGAGATGCCGCCGAGAATTCCGGTCACGAAGTTGGGGTTCTGGAGCTCGAAGAAGAGGCCGTAGAACCCGACCGTGAACAGCAGGAACGCGATGTTTGGGTCCGACAGGAGGTGGAGGAACGCCTGGAACGGGTTCATCGCCAGCTCGTCTGCCGTTGCTCCCACGAGATCGAGTGTCCGTTCCGTGCCGTCGATGATCAGCGCTCGTCCGGTCGCCGAGGTGAAAACGTCCTCAAGGGTTTCGGCGATGCCGTCGACCGCGCCGACCGCTACGGCCTCGGACGCGGGAGAGGATTTCGCCTCCTCCACGGTGGCGACCGCCCAGTCGACCGGGCGCCCACGCGCCTCGGCGATTGAGGTGATGTTGGCGATGGCGTCGTTGAGGACCTTCTTGCCGAGGGTTCCCTCGATGTCGCCGCCGGACGAATCGATCGGCGAGGCTGCCCCGATGTTGGTACCCGGTGCCATGAAGGCGAGGTGTGCCGCAAGGGTGATGAAGGTCCCGGCACTTGCTGCCCGACCGCCCGCCGGCGCGACCCAGACGACGACGGGGACCCTGGCACCGAGCAGCGTGGACACGATCTTCTGCGTCGCATCCAGACTCCCTCCCGGCGTGTTGAGCTGGATGATCACCGCGGCGGCGCCGCTCGACTCGGCGGCAACCACCCCTTCCGCGAGGTAGCCGGCCAGGACGTTGTCCACGACCCCGGTGGCCGGGAGGACCACCACACGCGGCCCGCCCGCAGAGGCGGGCGCCGCGACGCCAAACAGGCCGAGGGCCAGCGGGACGACGAACAGACCACGAACGATGCGACGGTGCAATCGGCACCTCCACGGAGAGTATCGCACCGCTCGCGCCGAACCCCTATCGGTCAGTCGCGCGGCCCGAGTTCCAGGTAATCGAAGACGATCGCGCTCCATGACTCCAGTCGCTCGACGCTCGCCGCCACCTCGGCAGCCGTCGCGAACGAGCCGGCCAGCTTGTCGGTCTCCCGAATGGCGACGGACCGTCCAGCCGCATCGGCGACATAGACGGCTCCCAGGTGAACCGACCCAACGTCGGTTGAATCGTCGTTGAGCAGCCCGACGAGCCGAAAGTCGGGTACGAAGTCGGCTATGAGCTCCTCGGCCCACTCTCTGGCGAGTCCGCCGGCAAGGTCGCCGTCGCCCGGGTTCAGGTGACCACCAACCCCGATCGACAACCGATCGTGGAGTCTGGCGTCGCCGCCGGCCCGGGTGCGCTGCATCAGGAAGTAGCGGGCTCCGTCGCGCAGGACGAGGTACGGGATGACCTGCTTGAGCCGCCGATCCAGCTCGGCTTCGGCGCGAAGGACGAAACGTCCATGGAGGAGGACGAGGGCCTCGAAGTCCCCCACGTCCGCCGTCCGGACCCCGTTCCAGCCGGGGTCCTCCATGAGGACCGATCGATCGATGACGAGGACGCGTTCGTCCTCGGTCACAGGCGCGGCTCGGGAGGCCCGAGGCGCGAGCGGGCCGCGGCAAAGCGCGCTTCGAACGTGTCGGCGTCGAGTGATGGCGCGGCTCCCAGCGCGTCAATCCACGAGGTGATCGCCGCCCGGTAGAGGTCCAGCACCTCGGCGATCGCCGGCGCATTGGTGGCCGCGATACCGGCACCCATGCGCGGGTCGCCCTGCGCCAGGCGGGTCGCGCTCTTCCAGCCAGAGGCAGCCAGGCTCTCCGCCAGCGGCCAGATCGGCAGGCCCGAACCGGCTACTGCCTCAACCAGCGCGGCTGCCGCGATGAGGGGGAGGTGGCTGATCGCGGCCGTGGCGGCATCGTGGTCCGTGGCCGACAGCCTGATCGGGCGGGATCCGCACGTCGACGCCAGCCAGGCGACCGGGGCATCGAGATCGGCGGCCGCGCCCCCAGGCGCCACCACGACCCAGGGCCGGTCAACGAACAAGTCGGCCCGGGATGCGGAATAGCCGGTCGCCTCGCGCCCGGCCATCGGGTGGCCGCCCACGAAGTGGACCCCTGCCTCGGCGGCCGCCTCGAGCACGGCGCCCTTGGTACTCGTCACGTCCGTCACGAGTGCGCCCGGCGCCAGCACGCCACGCAGATCCGCCCCGAGTCGCCGGATCAGGGCGATTGTCTCGAGGGGCGGTGCTGCGATGATCACCAGCTCAGCGCCGTCGATGGCGTCCTCGGGTCGGCCTGTCGCTCGATCGATGGTCCCATCGGCAAGCGCGGCCCTCGGGCCATGGCCGCCGGGCGTCCAGGCCGTGATCGTGGGCCGTTGGGAGGACTGGTCGGGCGTAAGGCGAGCGTTCAAGGCCCGGGCGATTGATCCGCCGATCAGGCCACAACCGAGAAGACCAATGGATGCCGGGCCCCGGGCGATCACTCCGGCCAGCCGCCCTTTTCGCGCTTGGAGCCACCGTCGCCGCGGCGGCGGCCTGTCGTCCGCCGGTCGCCGACCCGCTGTTCGTCGACCTCGGGTTCCCCCGGCCCTTCAGGCGGGTTGACCCGCCGGTTCGCAACCCGCCGGTCGATGGCCCGCCGATCGGCATGGAGCGGCACGCCGCAGCGCGGACAGCGCCGTTCCTCGGCAAAGAGCTGCTCGAGCGGCGCGGTCGTGTAGACCTCGCGCCCGCACGTTCGACAGACGATTCGCGGCATTGACGCTCCCCTCGGTGGCCTTGACGACCCGATCGTAGCGCGAACGCGCCGGTGACCGTCTGGCGGGACCGCTGGCTCCCCGGTGGCCTCCTGGAGGCTCAGGCCAGTGGGACGGTTCGAATGACCTCGTAGCGCGCTGGGCCGCGCCCAAGGTGGCTGCGGTACAGGACCACCCGGTCGGCCGTGAAGGCCAGATCCAGCTCGGCTGCCGCGACCATCAGCCGGCTGCCGGCCTCGGCACCGGAGTGGACCCCGTCGGTCCGGGCAATCGTGAGATGCGGCCGAAACGGCCGGTCATCCAGCTCCCAGCCCATGCTGCCGAGTTCGCTGGTCAGGGCGGCCGACAGAAGTCCCAGCTCGGTTGCCCCTGATCGAATGCCCAGCCACAGCGAACGGGGTCGATCTGGCTCGGGAAACGACCCGGCCCCACCGATGCGAACCTCGAAGGGTTCCGCGACGACGGCGGCGGCGCGATCCACAGCCGCACCGACCGTGTCGACATGCGCCGCTGGCGTCGGCCCGAGGAATCGAAGGGTGATGTGCAGCCCTTCCATCTGGACCCAGCGGACCCGCTGCGGCTGCGGGCCGAGCGCAAGATCGATGTGGGCCACGAGCTCGCCGATCTGCACTGCGATCGCCGGCGGGATCGGGACGGCAACGAACAGGCGCGGCATGTCGCGGGCACCCATGGCCGGACGCTCGTGACGACCCTGGGTCAACAATCGTCAGTCTGGCCCTTGCGCATCATCCGGCGCGGCCCGCCTTTTCGTGCCGCCAGGCGTCGCGATCAAGGCGCAGGATCTCGAGGGCCCGCTCCCGATCGCGCCAGCCGAGCACCTCGACGGTCTTGTCCTCGAGGAGCTTGTAAGTCTCGAAGAAGTGCTCGATCTCCACCAGCCGGTGCGGTCGAATCTGATCGAGGCGTTCGATGTGGGCCTGATGGGCATCACCCTCGGCGACGCACAGGACCTTGTAATCGGCACCCTTCTCGTCGCGCATCTCGAGGACACCGACCGGGCGAGCCCAGACGTGGCAGCCCGTGAACGTCGGCTCGTCGATGATCAGCAGGGCATCGGTATGGTCACCGTCATCTGCCCTGGTGCCCTCGATGAATCCGTAGTCGAAGTTGTAGTAGACGGCCGAGGAGAGAACCCGATCGAGACGAAAGACGCCGGCAACCTCGTCGAATTCGTACTTGTTCCGGCTGCCGCGCGGAATCTCCACGACGACCTCGATGATCCCGGGGAACGCTTCGGCTCGCTGCATGTGCCGGACCATACCCCGCGCCGCGTGGACGCGCCGGATACGCGACGCGCGCGGCGGGCAGTGGACGCTTCAATCGGCCGGCCGGCTCGGAGCGCGTCGCCCCGGGGCCCACGGCTAGTCGTTGTAGAGGCGCTCCTCGATGAGCTTCTCCTGAACCGTCCGCCCGTTCGGGTCAAAGCACGAATATTCGAAGTGCTTCTCGAACTCGAGGTCCACGTTGTCCTGGCCGCCACGGTTCTTTTCCACCGACACGATGACCCAATCCCGAAAGCGCTGGGCCTGGTACGGGTTGAACTCGATGTTGACCTTGGCGACGATGTGGTACTTCTCGTTGAGGATCAGGATGATGTCGGCCTCGTAGTTGATGGCCGACGAGCCGCGCAGGTGGAAGTTCCGGAGGCGGGAGGCCTTGAGGCCCTCCTTGTCGGCCGCCACGATGGCGATCATCGGGACCTCCTCGGACAGGGCGATGTCCTTCAGTCCGCTGACCACGAAGGTGACCTTCTCAGCTTCCGAGTTCGGCTCGGGGATCTGGGGTACTTTCTGGAGGTAGTCCACGATGACGAGGAGGCGCTTGTCGCCGGCGAGCTCCCGAAAGGCCTGCACGAGCGTCCGGATGTTGCCGATCGTGCTGGCCGTCGCCGAGCCACGCAGCAGGAACAGGTTCTGTCCGTAGCGGGCAATCCGGTCAAGGGACGGACGGAGGCGTGGATTGTTGGCCAGATTCGGCGCTTCGGCGCCTTCTGCGGCCCACGTTCCGACGATCTCCTTGCGAACGTCCTGGATCTTGATCGCCCCGGCCTTCTGGGGCATGTGGGCGAGCGCCGATTCGAGCGCGATCAGCCGGTTCAGGAGGTATGCCTCATCGTGCTCGAAGCACAGGTAGAGCACACTCGCCTGACCCGAGGCCGCCACGTTTCGGGCGATCTGCAGCGCCATGGTCGTCTTGCCGGTGCCCTGTGCACCGCCGATGAGCAGGAGCTCCCCTGGCCGAAGGCCGCCGCCGATGGTCTTGTCCAGCGGGGTCAGCCCGAGCGGAACGGGCAGGTACTCGCCGAGCTTGCCGCTGACGACCTTGTCGTTGAGGTCGACGAGGACGTCCAGCGCCGACTTGGGCGCCATGCTCCCCGTATCGCTGTCCATCCGCCACGTGGCGGCCCCCTGATCCTCTGCCGTGCTTGGCTCAGTTGTCACGTCGGCCTGATCCTCCCCGCGCTGCTCCACAAACCGCATCGTAGCACCGGATCAAGCCGCGCCGTCCGGCCCATCGGGCTGCCTCGCACTCGCCATTCGTACCGGCGTCACGCGTGTCCGGCCGGGAGCCCATCGCGTCCAAGCGCGTCCCAGAGGACGCAGATCGTGCGAATCCCTGTCTCGTAGTTGGCGAGGACCATCGCTTCGTTCGGTGCATGCGCGTGATCGTCGGGGTTGGAGAACCCCATCAGGATCACGGGCAGGCCGAGCTGGCGCTCGAACATCCCGGCGACCGGGATCGATCCACCCGCCCCGATGAATACCGGGGCCCGACCGAACGTCGCTTCCAGGGCTCGCGCAGCCGCCTGGGCAATGGGATGGTCGTGCGGTGTCCGGGACGGCCTGCCGGCTCCCAGGAGTTGGACCTCCACGGACACGCCGGGCGGGCAGGTTGCGCCGACGTAGGCAGCGAATTTCGGGAACAGGACCAGCGGATCCTGGTTCGCCACCAGTCGCATGCTCACCTTTGCGTGAGCGTGCGCCGGGATGATGGTCTTGGAACCCTCGCCCTGAAAACCGCTCCACAGCCCGTTGACGTCAAGTGTCGGCCGAGACCATCTGCGCTCGAGAACGGAGTACCCGGCCTCGCCCTGGAGCGGGCCGCACTGGGTCAGTACCCGAAAGGCTTCCTCATCGAACGGCAACGCGCTGAGGCGCGCCTGAGCGTCGGCGTCGAGCGCAACGACGTCGTCGTAGAAACCCGGAACGAGGACCCGGCCGTCCTGGTCCTTGAGGCGCGCGATGATCTGGGCCAGCGCGTTCGCTGGATTCTCGACGGCACCGCCGTAACTGCCCGAGTGGAGATCGGTCGGCGTGCCGGACACGTCGATCTGCGTGTACAGCATCCCGCGCAGGGTCTCGGTGATCGCCGGAATGTTGCCCTCAAAGAAGCCGGTGTCGGAGATGACCACGGCATCTGCGCGCAGGCGAGCCCGATTCGCGTCGAGCCACGCGGGCAGGCTCGCGGAGGTGCTCTCTTCCTCCCCCTCGAACACGATCCGGAGGTTCAGGGGCAGCCGGCCGCGAGTCGCGAACAGCGCTTCCGCCGCGCGCAGGTGCATATGGAGCTGGCCCTTGTCGTCGGCGCTTCCCCGTCCAACGACGCGTCCATCCTTGAGGAACGGCTCGAAGGGTGCCGTCTCCCACAAGTCGAGCGGATCGACCGGCTGGACGTCGTAGTGGCAGTAGACGATGACCGTCGGGGCCCCTTCGGCGTGGAGCCAGTCCCCGTAGACGACCGGGTGCCACGGGGTCTCGCTGATCTCTGCGTGCTCGAACCCGATCCGGGTGAGTTCCACGACGATCCATTCGGCGGCCCGCCTGATGTCGCCGGCGTGCTCGGGCAGTGCCGAGATGCTGGGAATGCGCAGGAACTCGAAATACGACGCCAGGCGAGCCTCGGCCGTTGCGTCGAGGTGGTCGCCGAGGACCGGATCCAGGGTTGTCATCGCCGCCTCCACATGGTTCGGCCGGCGCTCAGCGGAGTCGCCGGCCGGGTGCGAGCCCGAGATGGATCAGGCCGGGTTGGGCGCCGGTGCCCCAGCCGGCGGGGCGTCGGCGGCCGCTGCGCGGTCCTTGGGCTGGTCGGTCCCACCCTTGCCGCGCTTGCGTGGCGGGATGCCGTGGAGGTTGTCCTTGGGCGGCAGGTCGGAGAAGAGCGTCTCGAAGCCCGCGGCGTCGACGGTCTCCTCGGCGATCAGCTTCTGGGCGAGCGCCTCGAGCCGGGCCCGGTGGGTCACCAGCACCTCGGTGGCTCGCTCGTATGCCTTGTCGACGAGCGCCCTGACCTCCTCGTCAATCTGGCGGGCGATCTCGTCCGAGTAGTTGCGTTGCTCGCCGATCTGGCGACCCAGGAACACGAGCTCGTCCCGCTGGCCGAACGACAGGGGCCCGAGCCGGTCGCTCATTCCGAACTCCGTGACCATGCGCCGAGCCAGGCTGGTCGCCTTCTCGATGTCATTGCTGGAGCCCGTGGTGGTGTCCCCGAACACGAGTCGCTCGGCAACGTTGCCGCCGAGCAGGCCGGCGAGCTTGTCCTCGAACTCGGTCTTGGATTGCAGGTAGCGGTCCTCTGCCGGCAGGGCCATCGTGTAGCCGAGGGCCATGCCACGGCTGACGATTGTCACCTTGCTGACTGGGTCGCACTTCGGCAGGACACGCTGGACGACCGCGTGCCCACCCTCGTGGTACGCGATGATCAGCTTCTCGGCGTCCGAGATGATCCGGGACTTCCGTTCCGGGCCGGCCACGATCCGCTCGAGCGCTTCCTCGAAGTCTGGCATGCTGATGACCTTCTTGTTCCGGCGCGCGGCGAGGATGGCTCCCTCGTTGATCAGGTTGGCGAGGTCCGCACCGGAGAAGCCGGGCGACAGGCGAGCGAGCCCTTCCATCGAGACGGCCTTGTCGAGGGGCTTGCCCTTGATGTGGACCTTGAGGATCGCCACGCGTCCCTTCATGTCCGGCCGATCCAGGATGACCTGGCGGTCGAAACGACCAGGGCGCAGCAGGGCCGGGTCGAGGACATCGGGACGGTTGGTTGCGGCGACGACGATCACTCCGGTGTTGGTGTCGAAGCCGTCCATCTCGACGAGGATCTGGTTGAGGGTCTGCTCACGCTCGTCGTGGCTGCCCCCCAGGCCGGCCCCACGCTGGCGGCCGACCGCGTCGATCTCA
This sequence comes from uncultured Anaerolinea sp., assembly GCA_964580175.1. Classification (GTDB taxonomy): domain Bacteria; phylum Chloroflexota; class Limnocylindria; order Limnocylindrales; family CSP1-4; genus UBA5189. The sequence continues at coordinate 14,534 of CAZOJS010000247.1, forward strand.
TCCACGAACACGATGCACGGGTTGTTGCGCTTGGCCTGATCGAACAGGTCGCGGACGCGGCTCGCGCCGACACCGACGAACATCTCGACGAACTCCGAGCCGGAAATACTGAAGAAGGGCACGCCGGCCTCGCCGGCGACTGCGCGGGCCATCAGGGTCTTGCCCGTTCCGGGAGGTCCGACGAGGAGCACGCCACGCGGGATGCGCGCCCCGAGCGTGTTGAACTTCTCCGGGAATTTGAGGAACTCGACGATTTCCTGGAGTTCCATCTTGGCCTCATCGACACCGGCGACGTCGGCGAACGTCACGACCGACTTGTTCCCCAGGAACATTCGAGCCCGGCTCTTGCCGAAGGACATGGCCTGATTGTTGGTGCCCTGGGCCTGGCGCATCATGAAGTAGATGAACGCGCCGATGACCACCAGTGGCAGTACCACACTGACCGCGGTGAGGATCCAGCCAGTGTCGGAAGCGGCCTTGGCGCTGTAGATCGCCGGGTCCCACGGCTGCGCGCCGTCCACGGCGGCCTGTCGCATGTCCGTGAGGACCTGGGTCAGGATGCTCGGAACCGTAACCGTGTAGGTGCTGTTGTCCCGCTTCGTGACCGTCAGGGTGTCGGCGCTCTGGACGACCTCGCGGACGGAGCCCGCCTTGACGTCGTTGAGGAAGGTTCCATAACCGTTCGGGCTGGAGCCTGTCGACTGATTGAGCCATGTGTAGAGCAGCGCCGCAACGAACAGCGCGAGGATGAGCATCAGCGCGCCATTGCGCATGAATCTGGGGTTCAAGAAGTGCCTCCGGTCGGGCGGGCCAACTGTCGTCGGTCCAGGGGCGAGTATACCTCCCGGTTTCGGCGAACCCTCCGGGAGGTCAGGGCAGGATCGGGGGCCCGTCGGTCGTCTCGACGGAATCGGACGCGCTCGTGTTCCGGACACCCGCTGGAGCGACCCGACCGTCTGTGCGTGGATCGTCCGGCCGCCTGACTTGCGGTCCGCCGCAGCAGGTCCCGCTGAGGGGTGGTAGCGGAGGGCGGATTTGAACCACCGACCAAGGGCTTATGAGTCCCCTGCTCTACCACTGAGCTACTCCGCCGCGGCCGGAATTCTACCGCAGGCGCGCAGGGGGCGGTCTCGGGGCCCGGCGTCCAACGGTCAACCTGGCCCGAACAGCAGGTTCAGCCAGCTCTCGAGCGGTCCGCCGTCTGCGGCGGAGGCACCGAGCCTGACCGAGGCGGACCCGGGGGCATCCGCGGGCAACGGTCCTGCCCCGGTCTGAAGTGCGAACGGGATCTCGTTGACACCGCCCAGCCGGTAGGCGCGTGCCCGCTGATTCACATAGCGGTGTTCCTGGATCAGGGTCAGCTCCCGCTCCATGGCCGCCACCTCGAGCTGGAGCGCCCCGTTGGCCGCGCGCAGCTCGTCGGCATGCGTGGTCGCCGCGGATGCTGTCGCGACCTGGCGCCCGAACGAGATCACTCCCCAGGCCAGGACGACCGTCGCGACGACCTGGAGGAGCCGGCGCGGCGAGATGGTGGCCATCGGGATCGCGGCAATGTCGGCTCCGTCGGCGACGCGACCGTCGTGGATCGTCGAGCCCCTCGGTTCGCGGCGATCCGATCGCGTTTGCCGATGCGCCTGCGCCTCGCTGACGGGGACCCACGGCGGATCGCCTGAACCGACCAGAAACGCGGGGGTCGCGGACAGGTCCGCTGGTTCATCGTTGGCTGCGGACGAAGACGCGCGCGGGTCGAGCTGCGGTTCAGGCCCGATCTCCTCGTGCATTGCCGCGAGGGTAGCTAACGGTTAGCTCCCGTGTCAACAAGCCGGTACCGGGCGGCCTGGAGTTGCCCCGGTTTCGTGGACGGTGATGCGTCACACGGCCTTGGCGGCCGGACTTGAACGATAGCGCTCCTCGAACTGTTCGGGACTGAGGTTGCCGAGGCTGCTGTGGCGACGGATCCGGTTGTAGAAGACCTCGATGTACTCGAACACCGCGGCCCTGGCCTCGGCCGGGTTCGCCCAGTCGCAACGGTCGATCAGCTCGGTCTCCAGGGTGGCGAAGAAGCTCTCGGCCATGGCGTTGTCGTAGCAGTCGCCGACCGAGCCCATGGACGCCGCGATGCCGGACTCCTGGAGGCGTCGGCCGAACGCCAGGCTCGTGTACTGCGATCCGTGATCGGAGTGGTGGATGAGGCCGCCCGGCGGGCGGCGGCGGACGACCGCCGCGTCGAGGGCGGAGGTAACGAGCTCGGCCCGGATGTGGGTGGCCATACTCCAGCCGACGACCCGGCGGGAGAAGGCGTCGACGATCGAGGCGAGGTAGCAGGAGCCGCTCCGCGTCGGGAGCTCGGTGATGTCGGCGACCCAGAGCCGGTCGGGACCGGGTGCGCTGAAGTCGCGGTTTACGAGGTCAGGGAAGGGCGCCGCGTGCTCGTCCCGGATCGTCGTCCGCACGAACCTTCGCCGGTGGACGCCCGCGAGATGGTCGCGTGCCATGAGCCGGGCGACCCGCTTGCGCGAGACGTGGTGCCCGGCGTCGGCGAGATCGGCGTGGACACGGGGCACGCCGTACGTGCCGCGGCTGCGGGTATGCGAGCGCCGGATCTCGCCGGCCAGCGCCGCGTCGGAGCGCTCCCGGGCGGAGGGACCCCGTGAGCGCCAGGCGTAGTAGCCGCTCGGGGAGACACCGAGCGCTGCGCAGAGGACCCGCACCGGGTACCTCGCCTTCTCCTGCTCGACGAAGCGGAACCGGGTCACCGGGTCCGCTCGGTCTCCTGAGCGAAGAAGGCGGCTGCTTTTCGCAGGATCTCCCGCTCCGTCTCGAGGACCTTTACCCGCCGGCGGAGCTCGGCGAGCTCGGCCCGCTCGTCGGCCGCCAGCGGCGTTCCCGCCGGCCGCTCGCGGGCCAGGCGGATCCACCTCGCGAGGCTCTCGTTCGAGATACCCAGCTCCATGGCGACCTGGCGGATCGACTGACCCGAGGTCTCAGCGAGTCTCACCGCCTCCGCCCGGAACTCGGTGCTGTAGTGGGTGTGCCTCCTCAACGTGGACTCCTTCCCGCGGACGCTGCCGCGATGGTAGGTGTCCACGGAACCGGGGTAGGTCCAATTCAGCGTTGTGCCACGCTAGGTGGCACGGCGGGCCATAAAGATCCGGGTCATGGAAGCCCGAATCGTTTCCCTTCCGAGCCGGCCCGACCCATCGATTCGCGTGGATGCGGAGCGCATCCTGGTAGACCGCCTGACCCTCACAGACCCGGGCCTCGCGGCCTGGCTCGGGCAGCAGCCTGAAGAGGAGCGGGGGGTCATCGCAGAGCGTGCCCTGCGGATCGGCCTGACGGCGCTCCAATCGGTCGGCGTCACCATGAACCTGGATGCCGTCCGGTCCGAGTTCGACCGGTTTGCCGCACAGAGCCGCGTAGCGAACGACCGCGCGGCCGAGGCGCTCGAGCAGGTGCTCCGCATCAACTTTGGCGACGGGGAGGGCCGATTGCCTCGGACCCTTGAGAAATTCCTCGGGGATCGCGGCAAGCTCCAGTCGATGGTCGACGAACTGTTCGACCCGAAGCGTCGCGATTCCGCGATCGGCCGGATGTCGAGCATGCTCGAGACCTACTTCGACGGCGATGCGTCGCGCCTCGCGGCGCTCCTCGACCCAACCCGCCTGGGCTCGCCGCTCCATCAATTCCGGAGCGAGATCGCCGCCGGCTTCACGGCCATCGCCGAGAAGCTCGTCGCCCTCGAGGCGGCCAGCACCGCCCGGGCGGGCGAGCGCGCGAAGTCCACGGCGAAGGGAGGCGACTTCGAATCACTCCTCGAAAGCATGCTCGGAGACATCGCTCGAGGAGCCAATGACCTCCTCGAGCGGACCGGCACGGACGCGGGCGACGCCGGGCGATCCAAGAAGGGCGATTTCGTCGTCACCCTGGATCCGGCCGTTGCGCGTGGGGCCGAACTCCGGATCGTCGTCGAAGCGAAGGACCGAAAGGTCTCGGGCCGGGACATGCGGGATGAGCTCCGCGAAGCGCGGACGAACCGTGATGCAGCCGTTGGACTGGTCGTCTTCACGCCGCAGCACGCCCCGGCGGGTATCGCCCCGTTCGACGTTCGTGCCGGCGACGTCTACTGCGTGATCGACCCGGCCGATCCCGACTATCCGACCCTTGAGGCAGCCGTGCGTCTTGCGCGCCTGCTCGCCCTGGCGAGCCTTCGCGAGCGCGAAACCGAAGTTGACGCGGAGGCGCTGGCGGAGGCGCTGACCGGGATTCGCGAGCAGCTCGAGGCGGTCCGCACGATGAAGACGAACCTGACCCAGATCGGGACGACGGCGAACGCCGTGGCCGGGGCACTCGATCGGATGCGCGAAGGGATCCTGGCCCAGATCGTCCGGGCGGAGCGCGAACTGGTGTCGCTCTCGGTCTGAACTCAGCGCTGCCCGCGACCCTCGCGCAACGGCGGACGCCCGCCGCCGAGGCCGTCCACGACCGAGGCGGGAACCCGCATCCCGGTCGCGGTCTTGCCGTTCAGCTCGAGGACTACCTGAAAGCGCACGGTCCGAATCTACGCGACCGGCCGGTCCCGCTGAGCCGCTTGCCGACGGGTGGTATCGTCTCGATCCGACTCCACCGGGAGTTCAGGACGAGGTACTGCCGTGGCGCGTGCGATGTGGAAAGGGGCCATTCAGTTCGGCCTCGTCACGATTCCGATCAAGCTCTACGTCGCCACCGAGTCGCGTGCTGGCGTGAGCTTCAACATGCTCCACGCCGAAGACCTCTCCCGGATCCAGATGAAGATTTTCTGCCCGGTTGAGGAGGAGGTCATCTCGCGATCGGACACGGTCAAGGGCTTCGAGTACGCGCCGGGTGAGTACGTCGTCGTCACCGACGAGGACCTCGAGTCGCTGCCGCTCAAGACGGTCCGGTCCATCGAGATCGAGCAGTTCGTCGAGTCGGCCGAGGCGGAAACGCACACCCGCTTCGTGAAGCAGGCCTACTACATCGAGCCGGACAAGATCGGCCGCAAGGCGTTCGCTCTTCTGAAGTCGGTGCTCAGGGACAAGGGCCTGACGGCCATCTGCAAAGTGGTCATCAAGGATCGCGAAGCGCTGGCCGCTCTGGACCCGTTCGAGAACACGATGGTCCTGTCCACGCTCTACTGGCCCGACGAGATCCGGGGCCTCGCTGAACTCGATCTCGATGCCGAAGAGCCCGAGATCAAGGCCGCTGAGAAGACCATGGCCGAACAGCTCATCGGAGCCATGACGGGAGCGTTCGACCCAGGTCAGTATCGCGACGAATACCGAACGGCCCTGATGCAGATCATCGACTCGAAGGTCGAGGGTCGCGAACTGGTCGCGGCGCCGCCGGCAGCGGAAACCTCGAACCTGATCGACCTGATGGCGGCGCTCGAGGCCAGCGTGAGAGCTGCCACCGCGGCTCGTGAGGCCGGAACGCCGCCGCCCGTGTCGGTGGCCGACGCCAAGGCGAAGAAGGCTGCATCGGCCGAAGGTGCCAAGCCGGTGCGCCGCCGCAAGAGCGCCTGACGCTCCGGACGAAGTCGACTCAATCCCGGATGCCGCTCGAGGAATATCGGCGCAAGCGCCATTTCGGGCAGACCCCGGAACCAACCGGCGGCGCCGCGGTCGACGCTGGGTCGAGCGGCCGCTTCGTCGTCCAGCGGCATCGCGCCACCCGACTTCACTACGACTTCCGCCTCGAGATCGGTGGCGTCCTCGTGTCATGGGCCGTGCCGCGCGGGCCAACGCTGGATGCGAGCGCCAGGCGCATGGCCGTCCACGTCGAAGACCACCCCATCGAGTACCTCGAGTTCGAAGGGGTGATCCCGAAGGGCCAGTACGGCGCCGGCGACGTGATCGTCTGGGACTGGGGTACCTGGCAGGCCGAGCCGGAGACGCCCGACGGCGCACGCGGCGTGTCGGACGGCGAGCTGAAGTTTCGGCTCGAGGGCCACAAGCTCAACGGCCGCTTCACGATCGTGCGGACCAGCGGGCGCGACCGGAGCAAGGCAGGCCGGGCCGTGGATCCGAGCGCGCGCCCATTCGAGGACGACGAGGCAGAGCAGTGGCTCTTGATCCGCAAGCGCGACGAACGGGCGTCGCCGGGCTGGGACGCCGAGGACCATCCGCGGAGCGTCAAGACCGGCCGCACGAATGACGAGGTCCGCGACCAACGCGATGCGGTCTGGGTGAGCGAGGCCCCGGCCGCGACGGCGCAGATCGATCTGTCCGCCGCCGTCGAGATGCCGATGCCTGGATTCATCGAACCGATGGCGGCGACCCTGGCCGATCGCGCGTTTCGCGACGGGGACTGGCTGTTCGAGGTCAAATGGGACGGCTATCGGCTGCAGGCGGCGGTCCGTGAGGCCAAGGTCCGAACGTTCACCCGCAACGGAAAGGACGGCGACACGTACTTCCCGCGCCTGCTCGCCCCGCCAACCTGGATCGAGGCGCGCGAAGCCATCGTGGACGGCGAGGTCGTGGCGATCGGGGATGGCGGGCTGCCCGACTTCGCCTTGCTCCAGGAACGGATCGGGGTCAAGGGCAGCGATGGACGCGCCGCACCGGAACTCGTGTTTCAGGCGTTCGATTTGCTCTATCTCGATGGGCGGTCGCTGCTGGCCGTGCCGCTCGAGGACCGCAAGCGTCTCCTTCACTCGGTGATCCGGGAGAGCGCGCGGGTGCGCTTCGCGAGCCATGTGGAGACCGAGGGCGTGGCCTTCCTCGAGGCGTGCGCAGCGCAGGGTCTCGAGGGCGCCATCGCCAAGCACCGGCGCTCTCGCTACGAATCGGGCATCCGGTCGCGCGCCTGGCTGAAGCTGAAGATCCGGCCCGAGCAGGAACTGGTGGTCGGCGGCTGGACGCCCGGGGAGGGCAGTGCCAGGGACCTCGGGGCCCTCGTCGTCGGGTACTTCGAGCGCGACGCGAGCGACAGCGTGCTGCGACTTCGCTTCGCCGGCAAGATCGGATCGGGCCTCAGCGCAAGGGCCAGGAAGGAGCTTCGCGAGCGTCTGACGGACCTCGAGGTCGACCTGTCGCCGTTCGATCCACCGCCGCCGAAGGACTACAAAGGACGCTGGGGCGGGGATCTCGCGAGGGTCCGCTGGGCGCGGCCGGAGCTCGTGATCCGGGTCGAACTCGGTGGCTGGAGTCGGGAGGGAATCGTCCGCCAGGGCTCGTACAAGGCGATCGAGATCGGTCGAGATCCCCTCGGGGTCACACGCGAGCGCGCGGTCGAGACAGCTGTCGCCGTCCGGGCCGTCGAGGCCGAGCATCCGGCGGTTCCGGGAGTACCCACGCCCACCGCGAATGCCCGGCACGTGCCAACCGGCCACCCAGCCACCCATCTCCACCCCTGGGCAGCCACGTCCCAGGAGCTGGCGGCGCTCGATGCCCTGGGGCGCGAGGGCGTCTGGAGTGTCGGGGGCGTGGACCTGAAGCTGACCAACCTTGACAAGGCGATCTTTGCACCGAAGTCGGGCGACCCGGCCGGCCCGATCACCAAGCGCGAGCTGGTCCGCTATTTCGCGCTGATCGCCCCGGTCATGCTGCCGCATCTCGCCGAGCGGCCGCTCAATCTGCACCGATTTCCCGATGGCGCGGACAAGCCAGGGTTCTGGCAGAAGGACCTCCGACCAACCGATCCGAAGTGGCTCCGGCGCTGGCGCGAGGTCGGCGTCGAGGCACGCGATGCCAACGAGCACGTCGTCGCCGACCGGGTGGGCACGTTGTGCTGGCTCGGCAACCAGGCCGCCTTCGAGGTCCACGCGTGGACGGCGCGGCTCGAAGCACCGCTCCGACCGACGTTTGCCCTGATCGACATCGATCCCGGCACGAATACCACCTGGGACGAAACGCTCGTCCTGACGCGGCTCTTCCGGACGGCGATGGAGCACCTCGGCGTTCGCGGCTACCCGAAGGTGACCGGCCAGCGCGGAACGCAGATCTGGGTCCCGATCGTGCCGCGCTACGACCACGGCGAGACCTCCGCGTGGGTCGAGAAGCTGTCACGAGCCGTCGGCGCGGTCGTCCCGGACCTCGTTTCGTGGGAGTGGGCCAAGGGCGCCCGGGGCGGCAGGGCCCGCCTCGACTACACGCAGAACGCCTCGATCAAGACGCTCGTCGCCCCGTACGCGGTGCGGCCGGCGCCGGGTGCGCCGGTCTCGGCGCCGATCACCTGGGACGAGCTCGACGATCCTGACCTGCGTCCGGACCGATGGACCATCAGGACACTGCCAGCCCGAGTGGCGCTGGTGGGTGATGTGTTTACAGGTGCCCAGACGGACCTTCAGGAGCTGCCGCCGGTCTGACGCAGGACGCCGGCACGCCACGCCGGCGGATGTGTCCGGATCGGCCGTGCCGGCCGTTGCGCCATGGTGTCCTACCATCGACCGATGGCATCCGACCGAACGCCAGAGCAACGACCCACCAACCGGCTCGCCGGAGAGACGAGCCCGTACCTCCTCCAGCACGCCCACAACCCGGTGGACTGGTTCCCGTGGGGTCCGGATGCACTGGCTCGAGCCAAGTTGCTGGACCGCCCGATCTTCCTGTCGATCGGCTACGCCGCCTGTCACTGGTGCCACGTGATGGAGCGCGAGTCGTTCGAAGATGCTTCGACCGCGGCGGCCCTCAACGACCGGTTCATCGCGATCAAGGTGGACCGTGAGGAGCGTCCTGACCTCGACCAGCTGTACATGGGCGCCGTCCAGGCGATGACCGGCGGTGGCGGGTGGCCGATGTCCGTATTCCTGACGCCCGAGTGCAGGCCGTTCTATGGCGGGACCTACTTTCCCGATTCGCCGCGCCACGGATTGCCGAGCTTCCGCCAGGTCCTCGAAGGGGTCAGCACGGCGTGGCGAACGAACCGTGCGCAGGTGGAGGCGGCTGGGGTCAGGCTGGTCGGGGCGCTCGTGGAGCAGGCTCGACTGCCGGCTGTACAGGCCGGCCCGACGCCGGACCTGCTCGACACCGCCGCCCTGTTGATCGAGCAGGGATTTGACAACACGACCGGTGGCTGGGGCAGCGCGCCGAAGTTTCCGCAGCCGATGACGATCGACTTTCTGCTGGGTCGCGCGGCGGCCAGGCGCGGAGCCGCAGCACTCAGCGTGGCCCGCCGCGCGCTTGATGCCATGGCCGCGGGTGGCATCCACGATCAGCTCGGTGGCGGGTTCCACCGGTACGCGACGGACGCACGCTGGCTGGTGCCGCATTTCGAGGAGATGCTCTACGACAATGCGCAGCTGGCCCGGGCGTATGTCCACGCCTGGGCCGTGACCGGCGACTCCGCGTATCGAGACGTGGCCTGCGGTGTGCTGGACGCGATTCTGCGCGACTTCTCGAGGGCCGACGGAGCGTTCGCCGCGAGCCTCGACGCGGACACCGACGGTGTCGAGGGAGCTACGTACACCTGGGACGCAGGCGAGGTCCGCGCGTTGCTGGGCGCCGCGGCCCCGCTCTTCGCCACCGCCTACGGAGTGACCGACGAGGGCAACTGGGAAGGCCGCACGATCCTGGCCAGGGTACGCACTGACCGCGAGCTTGCGCAGCAGTACGGGCTCCAGGAGGACGGCGTCCGCGACACCCTTGCGGCTGCGCGGGCCACCCTGCTCGAGGCACGTGCCGCTCGACCCCAACCGGCCCGCGACGACAAGGCGCTCGCGGCGTGGAACGGTCTGGCCATCGGCGCGCTCGCCGCGGGCGCTCGCCAGCTCGATCTTGCCAGCACCGGGGGCGATCCGCTGGCCGCCGGTCGCTATCTGACGGCGGCGACTCACGCCGCTCTGGCGATCACGGGTGGGTTGCTCACGCCAGACGGCCGGCTTGGCCGGTCGTGGAAGGACGGCCGGTCCACGGGCCAGGGCGTTCTTGAGGATTACGCCGCGCTGGCCGAGGGCATGCTGACCCTGTACGAAGCCGGTCACGACGAGCGCTGGTTCGTGGTCGCCCAGGGTCTCGCGGACCAGATCCTTGCCCGCTTCAGCGATCCGGACGGCGGCTTCTTCGATACCGCCTCGGATCATGAGCGGCTGGTCGCCCGGCTGAAGGACGTGCAGGACAATGCAACGCCGTCGGGCAACGCGCTGGCGTCTGTGGTCCTGTCGCGGCTCGCCGCGCTGACCGGTGACGGCCGCTACGCCACCGCCGCGGAAGGCGCGGTCCGGACGGTGACGCCCCTCGTCGCCCGGCATCCGACGGCCTTCGCCAAGTGGCTTTCCGCCATCGACCTGTCAGTCGCAGCGGTCGGCGAGGTCGCGATCGTCGGGGACCCAGCCGACCCGGCGACCCGCGATCTGCTTCGGGTTGTGGCCGCGCATCAGGCCGCGCCGCTCGTATCCGCGGTCTCGGCGGAACCCGACCAGAGCCTGGTTCCGCTGATGACCGGCCGGACGGCGATCAGCGGGCGCCCGACCGCCTACGTGTGTCGGTCGTTTGCCTGCCGCCTGCCGGTTAGCGACCCGGACGCCCTGGCTGCGCAACTCAGGGAGCTGCAGGCGGCCCTGTGACCCGACCTCCCGGCCGCGCCGAGGATCAGAACCAGTCGGATGGACCCGGTTCCATCCGCCCCGCGACCGACCCGATCCCGGCCGCGACGGTCGTTCTGCTCCGACCCGGACCGGCCGGCTCCGAGGTGCTACTGACGAGGCGCCCTGCGTCCATGGTCTTCGGGGCCGATGTCCACGTCTTCCCGGGTGGTCGGGTTGATCCCGCCGACGCGCACCCGGACGCGGCCGCTGGCGTGGGACTGTCGGCGTCGGCTGCTGCGGCGAACCTCGGGATCGGCATCGAACCGGACGACCCTCTCGACCCTGCGCAGGCGCTCGCCCACCATGTGGCCGCGGCCCGCGAGGCTGCCGAGGAGACCGGCATCGTGATCTCCCCCTCGGACCTGATCTCGCTCAGCCGATGGGTCACCCCGGCCTCCCTCGACCGCCGGTTCGACGTCAGGTTCTTCGCGACGTTCGTTGCGCCCGGGACGCAATTCGTCGCTGGTTCCCCGGAGGTGGCCGACGCCAGGTGGCTGACACCGGCGGCGGCGCTGGAGGCGGCAAGGCGAGGCGAACTCACACTGTGGCAGCCGACCTTCGTCACACTCCAGCAACTCGCCGGCTTGAACAGCCCAGCAGCCGTGCGGTCGGCGTTCGCCGCGGGTCTCAGTCGGAGCGGCCCGGTCATCAACCGCCTGCGGGCAGATCTCGCGCGCGTGGATGGCGCCTGGGCGGGCGGCATTCCGGGGCGACACGCGCCCGGCTGGCTGGTGGGTCGGCGCGACGTGGTGATTGTCGATCCGGGGGATCCAACGGGTGCCACGTCCACGGCGATCATCGCCGAACTGGCCGCCGTCGGCGCGCGCCCAGTCGGCGTGGTCATCAGCAGCCTGGAGCCGGAGCGGCACGCCGGTGTCGAGATGTTCGCCCACGGCCTTGGACTCCCGGTGGCGGGTCCTGCGAGACGCGGTGCGCACACGCCATACGAGGTGCTCGAACTCCGTCCATCCGATCGTGTGCCGTTCGGGGACGCCAACCTGCCGCTTGAGCGAGTCCTTCACCCCGCCTGAAGGTCGCGGCCCGCTGTGTGACTCCGGTCAGTCAGGGCCCGGGATTGGTTCCGTAACCGCGAAGTCAAGAGGGGTCCGAAATTCCACGCCGATAGCCGTGCCGCGACGCCATCCCAGCGAACCAGCGGCGCTGACGGAGCAGGATGGCCAGCACCAGCGCATTCGCGAGGCCCACGATGAGGTTGGGCGGCGTCTCCCACGCCACGAGGTGGAGGATCGCGAAGAGTGCCGTGAGGTTCGTGGTCGGGAGCCAGGCTCGTCCGCTCCTGGCAAGGAGCCCGAGGGCGACCGACGCGCCGTAGAGGATGAACGCCACTGCCAGGATCGGACCCTTCGCGGGCAGACTGCCCGTGACGACAAAACCACCGAACGCCAACTGGGTGAGCCCGAACAGTCCGCCGGCGACGAGGGCCGCCGCCGCGAATTCGATGACGACGGGCCTGCCTCGCGGCGGGCCGACGCCCACCCGCGTCACTGCGGGGGCGCCTCGTCGTCGTCGCCGCGGCGCAGGTTGCGTGCCTCATTCCGTGCGCTGCGCACGCCCCGACCGAGCAGACGCCCGATTTCGGGAACGGTCTTTGGTCCGCGCCAGATCAGCACAAGGACGAGAACGACGCGGAGCACGACGAACGTGTCGGTCATGATGCGATGGTACTCGACCGTCGCCGCGTCAAGACCCGGCCTCGTGGCC
>CAZOJS010000248.1:0-3360 GCA_964580175.1 uncultured Anaerolinea sp.
CCGCAGTCGAACCGGCCAAGCCCGCCGCACCCGTTGTCGCTCCCGCTCCTGTGAAGGAAGTCGCCAAGGAACCGGCGAAGTCTGGTCCGGCGACGACGACCACCACCACGACGACAACCACTTCGACCACGGTCGCCGCCATCGGCAAGCCCGCGCCGGACTTTAAGCTGAAGGACGTAAACGGCAAAGAGGTCAAGCTCGCCGACTACAAGGACAAGGTCGTGGTGCTCGAGTGGGCGAACGCGGGCTGCCCGGTCTGCCAGCGTCACGCCAAGGGCGGGACGGCCTCGAAGGTCATGGGCAATTTCAAGGACAAGCCGGTGGTGTGGGTCAACATCGATTCGACCGGCGACGCCAAGGCCGATGATTGCAAGAAGTTCGCGACGGACAACAAGCTCGGAACGTATCTGATGGATCCGACCGGAGCGACGGGCAAGGCCTACGGCGCGAAGACGACGCCGCATTGCTTCGTGATCGACCAGAAGGGCAATATGGCCTACATGGGTGCGATCGACGACGACAAGGACGGCAGCAAGGGTGACAAGGCCAAGAGCTACGTCAAGGACGCGATTGACGCCGTGCTGAAGGGTTCGACGGTCGCCACGGCGACGAGCGACCCGTACGGCTGCTCGGTGAAGTACAAGGGCTAATATCGGAACGCCTGAGCGGGGCGGAACGACTCGACGTTTCCCGCCCATCCTGTAGACCGATACAATATCCGGCGGGCGCGACGATACGTCGCCCCGCCGGATTTTTTTGTTGATCGGCTACTCGTCGGCAACTGGCGGCGACGGAGGCGGCGGTGGGGGTGGGGCTAAGTAGACTTCGTACGCGCCCATGTCCACGCTTGACCCCACGTTGCGGCTGTTTCGGGCGAGGTCCAGAGGGATAATCTCGTCGGTGTCGAGGTTCCAGTCGAGGTTGCCCACGTCCGGCGGCAGCGCCGCGTTCTCACCCGTATTCTTGCACGGCGACGTGGATTGCAGCCTGTAATCATTGGCCGCAGGGTTCTGAAACAGGGGGTCGGCGTCGATGTTCGCCGTCCCCGTCCAACCTCCTTGAACGTCGCTGAAATTAATGGTCGTAGTCCCGCCCGAACCGCTGTAACCCTGATCGTAGAGGCCCACGCCTTTCGTCGTGGTGTTGCCACGGAGAATGCAATTGCGAAAAGTGGCCCGCCCGTCCGGATCGAAGAAGACCCCGGCATACGTGATCGTCGCCGAGTTGTTCACAATGGTGCAGTTGATGAAGGTCGGCGTCCCGAAGACCATCAGTACTACGCCGCCCTCCCAGGCCTTGTTGTTGTGGAATAAGCAGTTGGTAAAAGTCGGTGTCCCGCGATGCACGAACACAGCCCCGCCGCCCTTTGTGTCCGACGGATTCGCCGCCCCTAGTCCGTTGTTGCGGAAGGTGCAGTTGATGAACTGCGGCGACCCGGTGCCGCGAATGCCCACCGCCCCGCCGAAGTCCCCGGCCGTATTGTCTTCAAAGATGCACTGCACGATCAGGGGGGTGTTGTTTGCCAGTTGATTCCCCGCCGTCGGGTGTGTGCCACTGCTCTGTGAGCAGTGGGTCGCACTGCGGCAATGGGATCAGATGATTGATTGTGTCGCGGCTGGGTGCCCATGATACTACACGAAAGGCTCATCCATCCGCATGGGTACCCTGGAATAGCCATCCCAGGATCGGGCACTGGACCATTCCCGATCGATCGGATCATTCACCAAACCGCGCCGTACCGGGTTGGCGAGAATCCGCCAAAGGCGGACTCGATCACTGCAACATGATAACGTGCGCCCAATGGGCTACGTGCAGGCTTTGCCTTACGTCCTCCATGACCGCAATGATTCATCTTCGGGTTCGATTCCGCGTCAGCAATGGCAGGCGCTGAAAAAAGGAGAACGTCAGGAAGTGCGCGTGTCCGGCTTCATTCCATGCTACGCGGGTCTTTCGCCGTTTGGTATTCAATCGCAAGGAGAATACCACTGCTCAAGAGCTTGCTGTTACCCACATTTTGGTGGTCATGCGGGGTGGTGTCCCGGCGGGACACGCCGAAAATAGCCCAGCCATTTATGGCTGGGGGAGGCGAATGCGTTCAAACCGAGTCCCGGAGGGACGGTTGAGCGATTCAGTCGTCCCTCCGGGACTCGGGATGTAGGTCGATCCGTTTTCCAAGCGTTGAAACGCTGGGCTATTGTCGCGCGTCCCTAACGGGACGCTATGAAAGATGTGGGTAACAGCAAGCTCTTTGAGCAGTGGGCTTTGTCATTCGGTACGACTCCACCGCTGGCACAGCGGTTGCACACGGACCGTTTTTTGTTGCGCCGTTCGATTTCGTGTACCTTTCGGTTATAATATGCGGAGGCGCGCGATGGTCCGGTTTGCGGTTCTCGTCTTTTCCGGCCTTCGCCGGCTCAGGAGTCGGATGATGATTGCAACGCAGAGACCCACTACCGCTTGCTTCCGCTTCATTCGTGTTTTCGTCACCCTCATAGTCGTTTGCGGCGCCCCAGCGGCCAACGCGGGGTACGTGCTGTCGCTTTCGGGTCCGAGTACGGTCACACCGGGGCAGGCGTTTGTGGTCAGCGCAGACCTGACCTCGTCGGACCCGCTGAATGACAAATTCGATGTGTATGGGTTGACCATCCAGTTCAACGGGCCACGCCCGCTGATTTACGATGGATACTTGCTCAATCCCACCTTCTTCATAACAGGCGGAGCCGATGATAACAGCCATCCGAAAGGTGCGCCGAATACGGGCGACCTTCCCGGCCTGTTGATCACCAACAGTCTGTACCCGGTCACGCCCAGCATTGCGGATGTTCATTTTGAAGGTCTAACCCGTGCGAACCCCGACGGAACGTCGTTTCCCTTTGTTGGCAGCGGGAACCTGGTCACGCTCCGGTTGCAGATGCCAAGCAATACGCAGGTTGGAGAGATCTTCGAAATGAAGCCGCATTGCGAGTCGTTCGGTATTCCCGAAGACGGGTGCTACTGGGATCCCTGGGGAAAGTTGCGTGTTGACAACGGACCGCCGCTTCGTCTGACGGTCGTTCCCGAGCCGGGAACGCTCGTTCTGCTCGGGCTGGGCGCCCTGGCGGCGGCCCGTCGACGGTTCCTTGGCACCTAGCAACCCGTCGTGAAACGCGGCTCCGGCGTCGTCGGCCATTATTACGCGGCGAGTCGGAAGAAGAGGCGTGATCTCTGGGTGCCATGCTCACCCAAGCGTGAGCATGTTCCAGCGGTCGAAGCATGGCCACGTCCGCCGGAGGCGGTTGGGCCATGCAAGCCGTCGCGACCGGCGGCGACGACGGCTTGACGCGTAATACATTTGGATGTAAACTGTATTACAGTGAATCC
>CAZOJS010000249.1:0-10193 GCA_964580175.1 uncultured Anaerolinea sp.
GTTCAGGCCCGATCTCCTCGTGCATTGCCGCGAGGGTAGCTAACGGTTAGCTCCCGTGTCAACAAGCCGGTACCGGGCGGCCACGCACATGCCACCCAAGCTGGCACGCGGCTGCGCGACGGTGGGTGTACGATCGATAGAACATCCGTTCTGTTTGAGGTCACCGCGATGCGCACGTATGCCCCCGCCACAACGGACCAGGTGCTCGCCCGATTGCTCGAGGACCCGTCGCTGGCCTCGGCCATCGTCCACCACGAGACGCTTCCGCCTCAAGCGGCGGAGACTGGTCCGTTCCCGGACTGGCTCGACGCCCGCATCGTGCAGGGCCTCGAGCAACGTGGCATCGGCTCCCTGTACTCCCACCAGGCAGCGGCGATCGAGGCGGTCCACGCCGGCGAGGACGTCGTGGTGGTCACGCCAACCGCATCGGGGAAATCACTGTGCTACACGCTGCCGGTCCTGCAGGCCCTGGCCGAGGACCCTTCCGCGCGGGCGCTCTTCCTGTTCCCCACAAAGGCGCTAGGCCAGGACCAGGTTGCGGAGCTGGCGAGCCTGGCCGAGGCGAGCCAGCTGACGATTTCGGCGGCCACCTACGACGGAGACACGCCGGCGCCGATCCGGTCGGCAATTCGCACGGCCGGGCAGGTGGTCGTCACGAATCCCGACATGCTGCACTCGGCGATCCTCCCGCACCACACGAAGTGGTTCCAGCTCTTCGAACAGGTCCAGGTGATCGTGGTCGACGAACTGCACACCTACCGTGGCGTGTTCGGAAGCCATGTCGCCAATGTCCTGCGGAGGCTGCTCCGCCTGTGCCGCCACTACGGCTCAAACCCCGTCATCGTCTGTGCATCGGCGACGATCGGAAACCCAGCCGAACTGGCCGCCCAGCTGACCGGCCGGACGCCGCGCCTCATCGACCGGAACGGCGCCCCACGTGGCGAGCGTCACCTCCTCCTCGTCAATCCGCCGTTGCTCGACCGATCAACCGGGGCACGCTCGTCTGCCTTGACCCATGCCCAGCACTGGGCCCTCCCGTTCCTTCGGGCCGGACGCCAGACGATCCTCTTTGGACGCGCCCGTGTGGCCGTCGAGATCCTGCTGACCGGCCTCCGCGAGGCACTCCGCGAGCACCTCGGTCCGCGATCGCGCATCCGTGGATACCGCGGCGGGTACCTGCCCAACGAACGCAGGGCCATCGAGCGCGGCCTGCGCAACGGGGAAATCCTCGGCGTCGTCTCGACCAACGCCCTCGAGCTCGGGGTCGACATCGGCTCCCTCGATGTCGCCGTGCTGGCCGGCTATCCCGGTTCCGTGGCCGGCACTTGGCAACAGTTGGGGCGGGCGGGGCGGCGGCTGGAGCCATCGGTCGGGATTCTTGTCGCGTCGGCGTCACCTGTCGATCAGTACG
This sequence comes from uncultured Anaerolinea sp., assembly GCA_964580175.1. Classification (GTDB taxonomy): domain Bacteria; phylum Chloroflexota; class Limnocylindria; order Limnocylindrales; family CSP1-4; genus UBA5189. The sequence continues at coordinate 1,412 of CAZOJS010000249.1, forward strand.
TCATCCATCATCCCGAGTTCCTCCTCGATCGGACACCGGAGGAAGCGCGGATCGATCCAGACAATCTCCACGTCCTGCTCGCGCATCTGCGTTGCGCGGCGTTCGAGCGGCCGTTCGAGCCCGGCGAAGTGTTTGGCCCAGGCCCCGTGGACGATCTCCTCGCATTCATCGGCGAGGAGGGTCACGTGCGTCAGGCCGGCGACGGGCGTTGGTACTGGAGCTCGGAGAACTTCCCGGCGTCGGAAGTGAGCCTCCGGGCGGCCGCGCCCGAAAACGTCGTGATCATCGACACGACACCGGATCGGCCGCGGGTGCTCGGTGAGGTCGACCTCTTCTCCGCCCAGGTGCTCGTCCACGAGCGGGCGATCTACCTGCACGACTCCGTTCAGTACTACGTCGATCGGCTCGAGTGGGGCGAGCGCAAGGCCTACGTCCATCGCGTGGACGTGGACCACTACACGTACGCGAACCGGGCCGTGACCCTCAAGCCCCTGGATGTGTTCGCGGAGTCGCCCGCGACCGGTGGGCGCCGGCTGCACGGGGAAGTGATGGTCGCGAGCCTCGTGACCCTGTTCAAGAAGCTCAAGTTCGGCACGGACGAGAACGTCGGCTGGGGGCCGATCGATCTTCCCGAACTCGAATTGCAGACCACGGCTTACTGGCTCACGGCCGAGGGCGCCGCGACCGGCTGGCGGCGGGACGATCTCGATGTCGCGCTGGTCGGGACGGGACGCGCCCTGCAGGCCGTCGCGGCCGTGCTGCTCATGGTGGACCCACGTGACCTCGGACTCGTGTCGCAGGTCAAGTCTCCGCACCAGGAGTCACCCACCATCTACCTGTACGAGGCGATGCCCGGCGGCGTGGGCCTCTCGGAACGGCTCTGGGCGCGGCACGCTGAACTGGTGGCCGGGGCAGCCCAGCTCGTCGCGGATTGCGCGTGCGCGAGCGGCTGTCCGGCTTGCACGGGCCCGCGCCTTGATCCGGCAGTGGACGCCAAGGCGTTGGCCCTGCGCCTGCTCGAAGACCTCGGTGCCGCTCGGACGGCCACCGTACGCTCCGTCGCCTGAGCTGGGCGATGACCATCGCGCTTGAACGCAGGCTGGCAAACTTCCGAGCTCACGAACACGGACATCCGACCGAGCCTGTCCTCGCCCGCGCTGCCGCGGTCGGGGCCGCGCGACTGGCCGCCGAGATTGATGGGGAGCTGATCCGGACGCCGATCGGTAGCTTCGTCCGCGTCGAACGGCCGTCATCGGTCATCCTGATCGACCGCCCGAGGCTTGCCGCGCTCCCCGGACATCCGCCGGCCTCAGCCCGGCTGGTCTGTCTCGACACCGAGACGACCGGGCTGGCGACCGCCTCGGGAACCCTCGCGTTCCTCGTCGGCCTGGGCTGGTGGGAGGGGGCCCGCTTCCGACAGGTCCAATTGCTCCTGCCCGACCACGCCGATGAAGCCGCGCTCCTCGACGAGCTCAGGCGGCACATCCCGGCCGACGGCTGGCTCATGACCTATAACGGTCGCGGCTTCGACTGGCCGCTCCTCGTCGCCCGGTACCGGATGGCTCGTAGCGGTCCGCCGATCCACGCCGGCCACTTCGACCTGCTCCCGATCGTGCGACGCCTGTTCCGGCACCGCATGTCCGATGCGCGCCTCCAGACAGTCGAAACGGAGCTTCTCGGGCTCCGTCGGCACGACGACGTCCCTGGTTGGGAGATCCCCGCCCGCTATCTGCAGTTCCTCCGTGACGGTGAGCCGGCTCAGCTCATCCAGATCGTCCGCCACAACGAAGAGGACGTCCGATCGCTGGCCCGGCTGTTGGCCTACCTGGACGCTCAGCTTGGCGACAGTGAAGCACGGCTGCGTGCGCCGGCCGGCGATCTCGCCGGACTGGCCCGCTCGTTCGCGGCGCACGGTCGTTTCGAGGAGGCGCTGGCCTGCGTCGAAGCTGCGCAGGGCGGCCTGTCCTCGTCCGCAGGTACGCCCGCTGGGGACGTCGAGCCGCACCTCGTCCGTGAGGACGTGGACCCCTGGTGGTCACCGCGTCGTCGGCCGGACTTTGGCGGACGCCACGGCCGGTCGACGGCGGACTCCGCCTGGAGCTCGTCCATCAATGATCGTTTCAATGCCCCATGGACGCACTTGCGACTGAGCGCCGAACGCGCTCGTCTCCTTCGGCGACTCGGCCGCTACCGCGACGCAGAAAGCGCCTGGCTCGACGTGGCCGATGCCGGGGGCACGGTCGGTGCGCTGGCCTGGGTTGAGATCGCCAAACTCCGGGAGCATCGTCGTGGCGATCTGGAGGCGGCGATGGCCGCAACCCTTGCTGCCTTGCGCTATCTCGAGCGATCGCGGCTGCTCGGGCGTCCGATCGTTCGGCTGGAGCGGGACCTCCATCGCCGGGCGGCCCGATTGCGGCGCCGGATCGCCAGACAATCCTCACCGGCCCTCCGGGCTGCATCGTCGCTCGGCGCGTCGGCTGACCTGTCCGGCACCGTCATGAAGACGCGCTGAGGGACGAGCGGAGTCGCGCCGCGACCGCCGCCATGCTCGGGACGCCCAGGACCCCGGGTTCCTCGACCACCAGGGATGCCACGGCCGCAGCGAAGCGGAGCGCGCTCCCATGACGACCCGAGCCGGCCAGGGGGTGCCCGAGGCGGGCCGCGAGCAGGGCTGCCAGGAATGAGTCTCCGGCGCCGGTCGGGTCGACGACCCGAGCAGCCTGGAGTGCGGGGTACCGTCGCGTCCGTTGCTCGCCGTCGGCGAGCACCTCGGTCAGCGTGCCACCGGCCGCACCGTCCGTGATCAGGAGCGTGGCCGGCGGACACAGCAGGGCCGCGAGGGCGTCGATTCCAACGTCCGCGTCGACGTCGCGCCGGCTCAGGCCGACGATCGCGGCACGTTCGAGCAGCGGCCCTGCCGACGGAGGTCGCCGGGTGACGGTCCCGTCGCGGGGAAGATTCCTGAGCAGTCCCTGCCAGCCGACGACCACGAGCACGCCAGGTGGCGGTATGGCCGCCCAGTCCGCCGGCAATTCGTCCGCGACAGGGCCGATGTACCACGCCGGCGCAGCGCGCCAGGCCGTAGGGACGTGGGGCGCGAGCGGATCCCCGGGCTCGAGGCAGTGCTGCACCCGGATGCCGTCCGACTCGAGATTCTCGAACACCGGGCCGGCCTTGAGGCGAACCAGTCGAACATCGGCGCCGGCTGCCCTGAGCAGGTCCAATTCATTCGCTGAAGCCGCCGCGTGGTCGACCCCCATGAGGACACGGGGCCGCAGCCCAAGGCGAGCCAAGGTCAGGCCCGCGTACGTGGCGGCGCCCCCAAGTCGCCAGCCGCGCGGGTCTGCGGATGTCAGGTCGCGCGAGGCTGAACCGACCACGATCGGCGATGTCACGCCAATCGGCCCGTATACTCAGCCAACCGGCCGCGCGCGGCGGCCCCCGGAAGAGGAGCGAGGCGATGCATTTCTACGAGCTCCACGAGGGGGACGACGACCTCTTTTACGACGCGATCCTGATCCGCGACGAGGAGATGGATGCGGACGAGTTCTTCACGATCGTGCAGACGATCCGGCGGCAGGTTCAGGAGTCCTTCGACACCGACACGCTCATCGAGGCGATCGCCGAGGAGCTGGAACGAAACTACGGATTCATCTTTGTGTCGGACGATCGATTGACGGCCGCCGTCAACGTCAGCCGGGTCGAGGATGACAACTTCATCGCCGATCTCGAGGACGACGAGGACGAGCCGGCCCAGGTCATCGGGGACGCCGACTACCGTGGCGTGTATGCCGATTTCGAACCACCAGACGGCGATCGGAACTGACGTCGGGTACAACGGGCCGGTCGCCGGACGACCGCTATCGGCTGAACAGGATCTCGAGCACATCGCCGTCCCGGACACGATAGGTCCGGCCCTCCGAGCGGAGGCGCCCTGCCTTGCGGGCATCCGCCATCGAGCGAAGCGCGAGCAGGTCCTCGTAGGCGACGGTCTCCGCGCGGATGAAACCCTTGGCCAGATCGGTGTGGATAGCAGCGGCCGCGTCGACGGCGGTGCTGCCCTCCGGAATCGGCCAGGCCCGAACCTCGTCCGGCCCGGCGGTCAGGAACGAGATCAATCCGAGCAGCTGGTACGACAGCGAGATCACCCGACCGAGCCCTGAACGCTCGATGCCCATCTCGACCATGAAGACTTCGGCCTCGTCCGGCCGGAGCTCGCCAAGCTCCATCTCGATCCGTGCCGACAGGACATCGACGATGGCCTGGCGGTGCTCGTACGCGGCGCGCATCCCCTCGAGGCGATCTCCGAAGGACCCGATCTCGCCCTCGCCGATGTTGAGGAGCACCAGGACCGGCTTCTCGGTCAGAAAACGGAAACCGCGGATGGCCTTGGCTTCGTCCACATCGAGCACGCTGTCGCGAATCGGCCGGCCTGCCTCGAGCGCCACCTTGAGCACGCGCAGGATGGTCTCCTCGCGTTCGTTGGCCTCGCGCTCGGCCGTGGTTCCGTGGCGGCCGGAACTGGCCAGCCGCGCGAGCCGGCGATCGACCATGGCGAGGTCAGCCAGGATGAACTCGAGGTCCAGGTTCTCGAGGTCCCGTGCCGGATCGACGTGGCCGGCCGGATGCGGAATGGATGGATCCTCGAAGGCGCGCACAACATGCAGGAGCGCGTCAGAATCCCTGAGCCGGCCAAGATGCTCGGCCGGTAGTTCCTCCGTCCCGACGCGGCCCTCGGATGAGGCCGGCGGCGCCGGCAGATCGACGTAGGTGACGTCGGCCTGGACGATCTTCTTCGGCTTGAAGATCTCGGCCAGGCGCTCGAGCCGCTCGTCGGGCACCTTGACCACGCCGACGTTGAGCGTTAGACCGCCGAAGCCGCCCGTCTCGGCATGGCCACGGGTCAGGGTGTTGAAAACGGTCGTCTTGCCACTTTGGGCCAGACCGACAATGGCAATCTGCATGACCCGGGGATTGTGGGGCAGCCGGCTCTGTCCGTCCCACAGCCTATCCGGCGGGTTCCCCGGTCAGTACCCGGCGCCCGGGTCGACCACATTGCGGAGCTCGTCTCCCGCCGCGAACCGGCGCAGGTTTTCGCAGAACAGGTCGATGCTGCGGTCCAGGACCCGCGCCGAGGACCATGCCGTGTGCGGCGTGACGATCACGTTCGGCAGGTCGTAAAAGGGCGAGTTCGACGGCAGCGGTTCCTCGCGGAACGCATCGAGCGCGGCACCGCCGATGCGATGCTCACGGAGTGCCTCCAACAGCGCGCGATCGTCGATCAGCCGACCACGGGCGACATTGATGATCCAGGCCTCCCTGCCCATCGCGGCGAGCGCGTCCGCGTTGATCATGGACTCGGTCTGTGCGGTCAGCGGGGCGGCCAGCACCACGATGTCCGACGCCGCCAGGAGCTCGTGGAGCCCGTCCGGACCGACGATCCGGGCCGGTGCCGGAACGAACGGAAAGGCGTCGCCCTCGTCGTCCGCGCCGGCGGATCCAGCCGGCGAACCAGGGCCTGGAGGGTCGTCGGCTCGCTCCGGGTTCCGACGCTGCGCGATCACCCGTGCCCCGAACGCACCGGCCAGGGAGGCAACGGCACGACCGATTGATCCGTAGCCGACGATTCCGATCGTTAGCTCACGGAGCTCCACCCCCTGGAGTGGCTGCCAGGTGCGCTCGCGCTGGAGTTCCAGGAGCTGGGGCAGGCGCCGGCTGATGGCCAGGATGAGCATCAGGACGTGTTCGGCGATCGGCCGGGTGAATACCCCGCGGGCGTTGGTGACGGTGATCCCAAGCTCACGCGCAGCGGGAGTCAGCGCCCGCTCGACGCCCGAGGTGGCCGAGTGGACCCAGCGGAGATCGGGTGCCCTGGCCAGCAGCCGGCCGAACGCCTCGGAGCTGAGCCAGCCGCGGAGCAGGACTTCCACGTCCTCGACGGGCCCGTCGGCAAGACCCTCCACGGACAGGTTGACGATCCGGCTGCCCGGCGCCGCCACCCGAATGCGATCGAGGTCCTGCGAGCGAACGCGCGCGGACAGAATCGGGCTCACGGCGATGGCCGTGGGCACACCGCCTGCTGCCCGCCCGGGACCGGGCCGCCCCCCGACCGGGCTCATCCCGCCGCCTCCCGGGTGCCGTCGAGGACGCGCGCGATCCAGCGATCCGGTTGGTTGATTTCCTCCGGCCTCGGCAGGGTCTCGGGAGCTGCCCAGATCCGATCCAGCGCCGCCCGGCCGCGGGCCTCCGCGACGGCCCGGACGAAGGCTTCACCGCGGCGGTACTGCTCGAGTTTGAGGTCCATGCCGGTGACCCGGAGGACCACCCGCTCGAACGCCGTCCGCTGGGCGCGGCGTGCGTGGAAGCGCTCGGAGATCTGCTCGAGCCCGGGAACCAGGCCGCGGCCAACCTCATCCATGACGAAGTCGCTGAACCCCTCGAGCAGGCTCATGACCGCCTGGGTCTCGCGGAACAGCGTCCGCTGCTCATCGGTCATCAGCCGTTCCATCCAATGCTCACCGTCGGCCTCGCCCCGCAGCGACCTCGACAGGGCCCGCAGGGCATCGCGACCGAGCGATTCGGTGGACCGGCTGAAGAGGCTCAGTTGGCGCTCGAGGCGATCGGCAAGATACGGCCGCAGCCACGGATGCCCCTCGAACTCAAAGGCGTGCGCCGTCTCGTGCAGGGCGATCCACATGCGAAACGGTCCGATCGGCACGTCGAGGGCACGGGCGGTGGCGCGAATGTTCTCCTCCACGAACAGCAACCGACCCGCTTCGGGGTCCGCCTCGGCGGTGAGGAGCGCGATGTCGTATTGCCCGAGCACTCGTGATCCCATGAAACCGAGGAGGAAGCCGAGCTGACGGCTGCTGACCCATCGATTGGCGATGACCATTGCAGAGGCCGAGACACCCCCGCCCGGCCGAATGACCTGCTCCATCAAGGGCCCCTCGATGGCCGAGATCAGGGCACGAAACGTCCGGAGATTGGCGCGGACCCAATCCGCTCGATCCACCACCGTCGCGCGCTCGACAACGCCCGGCAAGGGCGTCCCGAGTGCCGCGGCCAGGCGGGGCGCAACGATCGCCATCGCATCGCGATAGGCCGCCGCCGCGGCCCGCAGCTCGATGGGCGAAAGGCGATTGGGCAACGCCTCGACGCGCTTGACCGCCCGCCGCTCGACATCGTCCCAGTCCACCAGGCCCCGTTTGGCCGACCGCTCCGCTCGACGACCAAGCACCGTGGCCGCGATGCCGAGCGCAGACCCGACCAGGAATCCGGCCTGCCAGCGTCGATCGATCGTCCAGGGCGCCGACAGGCGCAGCCAACGGGTCGAGCGGGAATTCCGCTCAGCGTGCTCGGACATCACAGGGGCATCCTCGGTCCGCGTCATCCGACCATCCGGACGACCTCGGTTGATCGGAGCGCCACCGCGACCACGTCCGGAAACGCGTCCCCGAACATGCGGCCGGCAATGGCCCGAAATGCGGCCACGTCGCCGGTCGTGAGCTGGACATGGGTCACGGCCTTCGTTCCCGGTGCCGCTCCGTCCCTCCCGGCGGGACCCGCGTCGATCGCTGTTCCGCGGGAACTGGCGGGCGCCTCCAGCCCGTTGATCGCGAGCAGGTCGTGAAGCGCGGACGCCGTCGCGGAGGCGGAATCCACGATCGCGATGCGGTCCCCGGCAATCGCCGCGATCGTTGCGCGAATCAGCGGGTAGTGGGTGCACCCGAGCAGGAGGGTGTCGATTCGCGCAGAGGCCGGGAGCGGGAAGATGAATTCTCCGGCAGCGTCACGCTCGCCGAGCAGCGGACCCAGGGCGTCCGCCACCGCGGCCTCGATCTCACGCCCCGCGACGTGTCCTGCCTCGACCATGGGCACCAGCGCCGGCGTCGCGTGTTCGTACACCTCGACCGCGGGGTTCTCTTCCTTGATCGCGCTGAAGTAGGCATGCGATCGAATCGTCGCCGGCGTGGCGATGACGCCGACCCGGCGGTTGCGCGTCGTCAGCGACGCGGTGACGGCACCGGGCCGGATCACCCCGAGGATCGGCAGGTCGTGCCGACGGCGCAGATCACCGATGGCCACGGCAGTAGAAGTGTTGCAGGCGATCACGATGGCCTTGACGTCCCGCTCGACGAGGGCGTCGATAGCTTCCAGACTGAACGACCGGACCTCGTCATCGGCCCGCGTTCCATAGGGCGCTCGGGCGTTGTCACCGAGATAGATCGTCGATTCGCCCGGCGAGCGACGGACGATCTCCTGCAGAACGGTCAGGCCGCCCACCCCGGAATCGAACACGCCGATTGGTCGAGGGTCGGACATCCTTCGGTCAGCGCGCGCCCGCGACGACGCCAGGCCGACCGATCCCGAGCAGGGCACCGGCGAGTCGATCGATGTCCTGGCTCACCCCGGCCTGCGGATCTGACAGGACGAACGGAATGCCCCGGTTGTTGGCAGCCACGACCACGGCTCCGTCCGACCGGACGACGTACTCCGGCACGCGTCCCAGGGCCGTAGCGAGCTCCGCTGGGTCGAGGCCGCCGTTTGAATCCGCCCTGTTGAGCAGGTAGTGGACCTTGCTGGCCGGGTAGCCGATGACCCGGAACGTGTCGGCCAGGGCGATCGTGTTGTGAATGGTGGTCGAATCGTAGGTGACGATCTCGAGGATCGTGTCCACCCGATCGAGCAGGGCGAGGTTCAGTTCATCGAGCGCCACGGACATGTCAATGATGACGACGTCGTACAGCCGACGGAGCAGGCTGACCACCTTCTCCACGTC
>CAZOJS010000250.1:0-49284 GCA_964580175.1 uncultured Anaerolinea sp.
GCCCGCTCGACGAGGTGGTCGGTGGGTTGCTGGGCCTCGTCCAGGGCGCGCTCATCCTCGCGGCGTTCTACCTGATCACGGACCCGTTCTTTACGGTCGTCGGCCAGACCGCCCGGAGCAACGAGTTCCCGTTCGTCAGGCAGATCTACGAGACCCTCCATGGCTCGGTAACGGAGAGCATCGTGCGCGACCAGATCGTCCCGCTCGTGCTGGTCTTCTTCGGCGGGCTGTTCCCCTCGGATGTGACGTCCGTATTCAACTCCTGACTCGCGCCGGGTGACACACCGATGGCGCGATCGGTGTGTCGAGCAGGGCGGTAGCCGACGCCATGGATGAGCGATCCCTGACGCTGCTTGAATTCCCGCTCATTCGGGAGCGCCTTGCCGCGCATACGTCGTTTGCGCCGGGACGCCGTCTGGCGGAGGCGATCGAGCCCAGCCCCGAGCCGGTCATCGTGGCACGAACCCTCGATGAGACCGATCAAGCCCGGGCGCTGCTTGAAGAGCGTCCCGGCGTCGGCATCGGCGGCGCCCACGACATCGGACCGTCGGTGGATCGGGCCAGGCGGGGAGGTCGGCTGGATCCCTCCCAGTTCCTTGAGCTGGGCGCGACGATCGAGGCCGCCACGCGACTCCGGTCAGTCCTGGCCGAAGATCGCCGCCCGCTGCTCCGGGACCTGTCGTCCGAGCTCCACGCCCTGCCCGCCGTTCGCGCCACGTTGGCCCGCTCGTTCGATCCGGCAGGGGAGCTGCTCGACACTGCGTCCGCCCGGCTCGGCCCGCTTCGACGCGCCGTCCGGATCAGCTACGACCGCCTCCGTCGACGACTGGACACACTGGTCGGCTCGGAGTTGGGCAGCGCGCTCCAGGAGCCGATCGTCACGCTCCGCAACGGCCGCTACGTCGTGCCGGTTCGGGCAGATGCAAAGAGCCGGGTGAAGGGAATCGTCCACGACGCCTCCGGGTCCGGCCAGACGCTGTTCATCGAGCCCCTCGTCGTGGTGGAGCTCGGGAATGCCTGGCGTGAAGCCCAGCTGGCCGAGCAGGAGGAGATCGGGCGCATCCTCGATGAGCTGTCGGCCTTGGTGGCGGTCCATGCCGAACCGCTGCACGCAACGCTGGCCGCCCTCGCCCGGTTCGACTTCTGGGCGGCCAAGGCGGCCCTCGCCGCGGACATGGACGCGACCCGGGCGGAGACGAGCTCTCACGGTGAGATCGTGCTGTTTTCGGCGCGCCATCCGGGCCTTACCGGCCGAGTCGTTCCGATCGACGTGCGGCTGGGGGATGGTTTCACCGCGCTTGTCGTCACCGGGCCGAACACGGGCGGCAAGACGGTTGCGCTGCGAACCCTGGGCCTGCTGGCCCTGATGCATCAGTCCGGGTTGCACGTTCCGGCAGCCGCCGGCAGTCGCTTGCCGATCCTGTCTGACGTCCTCGCCGACATTGGCGACGAGCAGTCCATCGCCCAGTCGCTGTCGACATTCTCGGGGCACCTGCGCTCGATCATCCGGATCGTCGCGACGGCAGGACCCGGCACGCTCGTCCTGCTCGATGAACTCGGCGCCGGTACGGATCCCACCGAGGGGTCGGCCCTGGCCCAGGCGCTCCTCGATCACTTCATCCGGGCCGGCGTCCTCGTGGCCGCAACAACGCACTATGCCGAGCTCAAGGCCTATGCCCACACGACGCCCGGGGCCACAAATGCCGCGGTCGAGTTCGATCTGCAGACGCTCAGCCCGACTTACCGACTGACGATCGGCCTGCCCGGCGGGTCGCAGGCATTCGCGATCGCGGAGCGCCTCGGACTCCCCGACGTGATCGTGGCGGATGCCCGGTCCCGGCTCAGTGACGCCCAACGCTCGTTCGAGGCCACGCTCGCCCAGATCCGCGAGACGGAGGGGGAAACGACCGACGCACTCGCGCGAGCGCGGGCGGCCGACGCCGGAGCTGCCGAAGCGCTGCGGTCGGCGCGTGACGAACGGCGCAGCGCGCGCCGGGATCGGGACGCTGCCGTTGAGGCCGCCCGTGCCGAGGCCGAGCGGCTGCTCGCCGGGGTCCGTTCGGAGGTGGACGCGCTTCGCCGGACACTCGAGCGCGGGCAGCTCGCGGCGCCTGCCCTGGACGAGGCGCTGGCCCGGATCGAATCTGGAGTGGCGCGCATGCCGGTCCCGAACCCGGCGTTGCCCGAGTCGCCCCAGCCTGAAGCGACCGCCCGAGCCTGGGCTGTCGGTGACCGAGCGCGGAGCCTCTCGGGCGGCTGGGAGGGTCGGATCTCCGCCTTTGAGCGCGACGGCCGCGCCGCCACCCTCGAATCGGGCGGCATGCGCGTCCGCGTCCAGATGGACGACCTCGGTGATGCCCTGACAACGGACACCGCCTCCAGCGATCGGGGGAAGCGAGGCGCTGACCGCGGTTCGGCGCCCGCCTCCAACCTGGAGGCGATCCGGCTTGCTCGAGCACGATCCGTTCCCTCGTCCCTGGATCTCCGTGGAGCACGGGTCGAGGAAGCGCTGGAGGCGCTGGAGCGCTACCTCGAGGATGCCTCCCTGGCGGGTCTGCCGCGGGTCACGGTGATCCACGGCATGGGGACCGGGGCACTGCGCGATGCCGTCCGGTCGGCCGCGGCGGCCCACGCGCTGTCCGGAGAGGTTCGCCCTGGCGGTCGAGGCGAGGGCGGCGATGGGGCGACGATCGTCAGTCTTGGCTAGGGTCCCGCGGTCCGGCAGGGAGTGCGTTCCGTATGTCGGGCGTGGCCGCCGGGAGACGTGCTTCAGCTAGGGCGGCGGTTCGTCCGTGGACAGGGTCGGCTCCGGCGTCAGCTCCGGTGGCGGTTCGATGCATGGGGTCGGAAGGGGCGTAGCGAACGGATCGAAAGTAGCGAACGGATCGATCGGAGCGACCGTGGCGAACGGGTCGAAGGTCGTCCCAGGATCGCAGATCGGTGGGAACACCGGCGCGCAGACCTCGGTCGGGGCAAACAGCCCGCCCCAGCTCTTGCCGAACGGCGCGAAGCTGTTGTTGTAGAAGTAGCTCGTCTTCGTTTCTTCCGGCCCGCCGGCCACGCCCGGGCCCTGCGCGGCCCGTGTCGCCCAGTCCTGGGTGAACTCCTGCCAGGCGGGGAACCGCGGCTCGACGCGACTGAAGTCCAGGAAACCCTGGGTGACCATGGGCCCGGCGCATCCGTCCTGCCAGAGCAGCCCCGTCGCCTCGTCGATGGACAGTTCAAGGTGCAGGTCGTCGGTCCGTGTCGGGACGGTCCCCTCGATGAACAGTTCCTTGACGGTGCTCGCCGTGTAGGGGCCCGGGAGCAGCCCGCTGAAGGCATCCACCTCCGCCGTCACGAGCCCCGCCGGGCGAATGAACTTGGCGACCGGAAGGCCGAGACTGATTTCGGTCATGATCCGCGACCACAGGGGAGCCGAGGAATCAAGCGACAGGCTGCCGGAATTCGGGGTGGCATCCGAGTTGCCCATCCACACGCCAACTGCCAGCGCCGGCGCGACCGGGTCCTCTGGTGCGGCGAGATAGCCGAACGCCAGGACGTCCTTGTTGTCCGAGGTCGTGCCCGTCTTGTAGGCGGCCGGGCGCCGCTTGCCGTCCTCGCGCACCACCCACTTCGACCAGTACGGGTTGACCGCGTTGATCGTATTGCCCTGCAGAATGTCGGTGATGATGTAGGACGCCTGCGCACTGGCCACCTGCGTCCCCGTCGGCACATCCGACGGGGTCGGGAATACAACGTCGCCACCGGCATTGCGGACCTCGGAAATCATCTGGCGGGGCATCAGCACGCCACCGTTGCCAATGGCACCGTATGCGGAAAGCAGCTCGATCGGATGGATCTCGAGTGTTCCGATGGACATCGAGGTCACCGGAATGGCGGTTCTGGGAAACGTCAGCCCGAAGTCCTTCATCCGCTGGAAGAGGTGATCGAGTCCGTTCACCAGGCCCGCCTTGATCGACGGGATGTTGAGTGAGAACTGGAGCGCTGAACGGAGCCGAACCGGGCCGCGCTCGACCTGGTCGGCCTGGGTCGGGGTAAAGGGCTTCTGCCCGCCGAAGTCCGTCGTCACGTCCATGAACATGGACGCGGCGGTCATCGATCGGTCGTCAATACCGGTGATGTAGTTGATCGGCTTGATCGCTGAACCCGGCTGGCGGAAGCCATCGGAGAGGACGTCGTACTGCGGCTGGAATGCGACCTCGCCGGTCGCGTAGTAGCCGGCACTGCCGGCATAGGCGAGGACCTCGCCGGTCCGGTAGTCGATCACCGCCGATGCCGCATTGTGGATATTGCTGTCCACGAGCTGGAGAATCCACTTCTGGTCGGCCTCGGGGATCCCAAGCCGCTCAAGGGAGGCTTGTGGGTCGGCGAAGTTCGGCGATCTGGCCGCCGCGAACACCCACTTGTCGACAACCTGCTGCATGTCCCAGTCGAGGGTCGTGGTGATCCGGTAGCCTCCGGTGTCGACTTCCTCGCAGGTGTCGGCAAGCTCCTCGCCGCACAGAATGGTGCCCAGTTGCCGGCGCACCTGCCAGATGAAGTGGGCGGCCTTCCAGGGTGTGGACGCCTGCCTTGAGAGGACCACAGGCTCCAGCTTGGCTGCCTCGTATTGCTCGATCGTGTGAGCGCCTCCGGACAGGACGCTCCGGGTCTTCATCAGATCAAGCACCTTGTTGCGACGCACCACGATGCTCGAATCCTGGGGCACCACCAGCTGGACGCTGGCCGCGGGGCAGTCCTCTCCCGCGACGATCACAACGGCGCACTCGCTGGCGGCGTTCTTGACGAGATCGAACTCCGAGGGTGACTGCGGGATTGCGGCGAGGATGGCCACCTCGGCGAGCGTCAGGTCGGCGAGCGTCTTGTTGAAGTAGGTTCGCGCGGCGGCGACCACGCCGTAGCTCTGGTTCCCGTAGAAGTTCTGATTGAGATAGGCCGTGATGATCTGTTCCTTGCCGTCCTGACCCGGGAATGCCTGGGTCAGGCGGATCGACTGGATGATCTCGCGGAACTTTCGTTCGTAGGTCGAGCCCTCGAATGCCTCCTCGGGAAGCAGGCGTGCCCGGACTAGCTGCTGGGTGATCGTGGAACCGCCACGTGGACGGCCCTGGAGCGTGTCCACCGTCGCGGACAGGAAGCCGCCGATGTCGAAGCCTGGATTGCTCCAGAAATCCTTGTCCTCGACCGCGGTGGTGGCATCAAGCAGTTCGAGGGGAACATTGTCGAAGGTGACGATCTCGCGCTTGTGCTCGCCCAGACGGGCGAGTTCGACCGTGCCGGTCCGGTCGTAGATGATCGAGGGCTGGTCAAACCCGAGATCCGCGAAGGCCTTGGCTGGATCTGGCAGGTCGCGACTGTAGTACGCATACGCACTGACGACCCCGATGAACGCCGCGCCGCCGAGGGCAAGGAAACTCGCAAAAAGGAGGATCGGAATGACGAGCGCAACGCGGCTGACGGACTTGCCGCCGCCCCGTCCACGACGCGCAGCGCCGGTACGGCGGTGACGCTGACGCCGTGAGAGGCTGGTCTGCATGTCGGCGGCGACGATACCATAGGGACCGTGGAGGACCTTCCCCCGATTCGGCCAGCTCCGTGACGCCCTGTGACCGTGTCCTGTGACGAGCTTCGATCCCGGCCCCGCCGGACTGCTCGATGAACTTCGCTGGCGCGGCATGTTCCACGTCGCATCCGAGGGCCTGGAAGCCCGTCTGGCGACGGGTCGCCCACTGTCGGGCTACATCGGGTTCGATCCGTCCGGTCCCTCGCTCCACATCGGTCATCTCGTGCCGATCTTTGGACTCATCCACCTGCAGCGCCATGGCGGGAGTCCGGTTGCCCTCGTCGGCGGGGGAACGGGCATGATCGGCGATCCCTCCGGGCGGTCGACGGAGCGGAACCTGCTGGATCGGGACACGCTGGCGTCCAACGCCGACTCGATCCGGCGGCAACTGGAGCGGTTTCTCGACTTCGGAACAGGGACCGACGGCGCGCGCCTGGCCAACAATCGCGACTGGCTGGAGTCGATGACCGTCATCGATTTCCTGCGCGACGTCGGGAAGCACTTCACCGTGCCCTACATGCTGGCCAAGGATTCGGTCCAGGTCCGCCTGGATCGCGGCCTGTCCTACACCGAATTCAGCTACATGCTCCTGCAATCCGTCGACTTCGCACACCTGCGACGGACGATGGGTGTGGAGATGCAGATGGGCGGCGCCGACCAGTGGGGCAACATCACGGCCGGGCTTGAATTGATCCGGCGCACGAGCGGCGCGTCGGACGAAGGGTCGTCCGCGTACGCGCTCGCCTACCCACTGCTGCTTTCGCCATCGGGGGGCAAGTTCGGCAAGTCGGCCGACGGCGACTCGGTCTGGCTGGACCCGGAACGGACCACGCCGTTCGCGTTCTACCAGTACTGGCTTAACACCGATGATCGCGACACGGGCACGTATCTTCGATGGTTCACCACAATGGACCCGGCGACGATCGAGTCGCTCGACGCGGAGTTGGTGGCCAATCCGGGCGCTCGCGAGGCCCAACGAGCCCTGGCGCTGGACATCACCGCCCGAACCCACGGAGCGCCCGTCGCGAGGCAGGTAGCTGAAGATTCGATGGCCCTATTTGCGCCCGACCCGATCAGCGATCCGGCCCTCCTCGAGCGCCTGCACGGCAGCGTCGGTGGGTTCAGCGTGGCGTCATCTGCGTTGACTGAACCGGCGGTCTCCGTGCTCGCTGACGCCGGCATCTTCGGTTCGCGCGGTGAGGCCCGCCGGATGATCCAGAACGGCGGCCTGACGGTCAACGGCGAGGTGCTCCACGAGCCCGGCGACGCCCTGCCTCCGCCGCTGGCGGGTCGTTGGTGGGAGGTCCGGATCGGCAAGCGCCGGCGCGTGATCGGCCGCCTCGAGCGCTGATCTGGTCGGCCGAGCGACTTCAGCCGGCGTGGCGTTTCTGCAGGATCTCGACGACCCGGCGCGGATCGACGTCTCGTTCTGCCAACAGGACCAACGCGTGGTAGAGCAAATCGGCAGCTTCTCCGGCTAGAGCCTCCGTCGTTGCGGCTCGGTCCCGACCGGCCACCTCAGCGGCCGCGTCGTTCTTGGCGGCCAGCAGGACTTCGGTGGCCTCCTCGGTCACCTTCCGACCGACGACGTCCACGCCACCATCCAGGAGCGTGGTCGTGTAGGAGTCAGCCGGTCGCGCGCGGCGCCGCGCGTCGATCACCGCCCATAGGGTCTCCAGCCAGACAAAGCCCTGATTGGCCACGCGCGCGACGAGTTGATCAGCGGAATTACCACCGTCATCGGCGTCGAAGCAGCTGCGTGAGCCTCGATGACACGTTGGGCCCGCCGGCCGGACCGTCGCGAGGAGGGCGTCCCCGTCGCAGTCGAGCGCCAGGCGGACCACCGCCAGGACATTGCCGCTCGTTTCGCCCTTGCGCCAGAGGCGATCCCGGGAACGTGAGTGGAAGTGCATCTCCCCGGTCGCAAGCGTCGCGGCAAGGGCGGCCGCGTCGCTATAGGCAACCATCAGGACCCTGCCGTCGGCCTCGTCCTGGACCACGACCGGCACGAGCCCCGCCTGATCGTAGCTGGGTCGGATGTCGCTCATCCGGCCATCCGATACGTGCGCCGGACCGGGATTCCGGCGGCCAGCATCGCGGTCTTGACCGCCTCGATGGAGTGCAATCCGCGATGAAAGATGGAGGCCGCGAGAACCGCGGCGGCACCACCCTCTGCCACTGCCCGCACGAAGTCATCCGGCCCAGCCGCGCCACCCGAGGCAATGACCGGGACCTCCACCCTGGATGAGATCGCGTGCAGCAACTCGGTGTCGAAGCCGTTCTGCGTGCCGTCTCGATCGATCGAGGTCACCAGCAATTCGCCCGCGCCGAGCCCGGCCGCCTCGACGGCCCAGCTGACCGCATCGCGCCCGGTCGTGTCACGCCCGCCGCGCACGAGCACTTCCCAGGTCGGCGACGCATCCGGCGTCCCGCCAGCCCGACGAGCGTCGATCGCAACGACGACGGCCTGCCGCCCGAACCGACGTGCACATCGACTGATCAGATCGGGGTCTCCGACCGCAGCCGTGTTCAGCGATACCTTGTCCGCGCCCGCCCGCAGCACGGCGCGCATGTCCGAGTCCGAGCGCACCCCGCCGCCGACCGTCAGCGGGATGAACGCGCGCCGAGCCGTACGTTCGACGAGCTCCAGCATCGTGGCCCGTCCGTCGCTCGACGCGGTGATGTCGAGGAACACGAGCTCATCGGCCCCTTCATCCGCATACCGGGCTGCGAGTTCGGTGGGATCGCCCTCGTCGGTCAGATCGACGAACCGGGTGCCCTTCACGACGCGACCGCCCGCCACGTCCAGGCAGGGGATGACCCGACAGCGAAGCATCTCAGTCACCTCCGGCGGTGCCGCCGGCACCGACCGGACTGCGCTCGGCCCCCGCGCCCGCCGACAGGGCGGTCGCCCAGCGCACGAAATTGCCGAGCATCCGGATCCCGTTGCCACCGCTCCGCTCGGGGTGGAATTGGACCCCGAGCACGTTGCCGCGCTCGATGGCCGAGACGAACGGCCGTCCGTGGGTCGTCTCGGCGAGGATGGCGGATTCTCCCGCGGCGCCCACCGGAGCGCCGGCGTAGGAGTGGACGAAATACAGGTCGGCGCCGTTCTCGATGCCGGTGAACAGCACGTGCTCCCGCCGCCGTACCACCTGGTTCCAGCCGATGTGCGGGAGCGACGGGGCGTCGGGAAGCACCACGGTCCGGCCAGGCAGAATCCCGAGCGTCTCGGCATTATCCTCATCGCTGCGCTCGAACAGGAGCTGCATTCCCAGGCAGATGCCGAGGAATGGCCGGCCGAGCGCGATCCAGCGGCGGATCGGCTCGACGAAGCCGGCTGCCGCCAGCCGGTCCATCGCCGGTGCTGCGGCCCCGACGCCGGGCACGATCAGGGCGTCGGCGTGGTCCAGGTCCCGGCCTGACGTCGCGACCCGTACTTGGGCCCCGACGAACGTGAGAGCCTGGTCGATGCTGACGAGGTTCCCCGCGTCATAGTCGACCACGGCCACGCGGAGCGGGCCATGCATTCCTCCGCCAGCACCCGGCCCGCCGATCACCGGGCCATGCCCTTCGTGGACGGGATGCCGGCCCGGCGCGGGTCGGGCTCGCAGGCCGAACGCAGGGCGCGGGCGATCGCCTTGAACGCAGCTTCGGCCAGGTGATGGTCGTTGCGACCCGTGCCGCGGACGTGCAGCGTGCACCCGGATGTCCGGGCGAACGCCTCGAGGGCGTGCTCGATCAACTGCGTCGGGAGGGTGCCGATGCGCTCGGCCCGAAACGGCAGGTCGACGACGGCGTAGGGCCGACCTCCGACGTCGACGGCAGCGCTGGCGAGGGATTCGTCCATCGGTACCGAGGCCTCACCAAACCGTCGAATGCCGGCCCGGTCCCCGAGCGCCGCGTCGAGCGCCGCCCCGAGCACCAGGGCAACGTCCTCGGCCGTGTGGTGCTCATCGACCTCCAGATCGCCGGTGGCCCTGATCTCGAGATCCAGGAGGCTGTGATGCGCCAGCGAGGTCAGGAGGTGATCGAGAAAGCCGATGCCCGTGGACACGTCGGCCCGCCCCTCACCATCGAGCACGAGGCGCACGGAGACGTCGGTCTCCCGGGTAACGCGCCGAAGGGCGCTCATGCGGGAGCCGGAGTCGAGGATCTCGAGCGCGCCGAGCGGGCTGGTCATTTAGTCGGTCTCCAATGGGTCGGTCGCGGCGGCCATGAGGCGATCGTTCTCGGGGATGCTCCGGATGGTCAGTCGAAGACAGTGAGCCAGGGGGTGGTCGGCACCGAACGTCCGTGGGACCAGGCCGCGGCGGAGGAGGTGCTGCGCTGCGGCGGCGGCCCGGACCGCCGTCCCGAAGTCGACCAGCAGGAAGTTCGTGACCGATGGTCGGACCGTCCAGCCCGCGGCGACCAGGCCCGCAGTCAGGCGTGACCTTTCGGCAGTCACGCGGGCAAGGTTTTCAACCAGGATGTCGTCATCCCGCAGGGCCGCCTCGACGATCGCGACCGATGGAACCGACACGGAACCGGGTGGCCGGTAGGGCGCCATCGCGGCGATCAACTCGGGGCGAGCGAGGGCAAAACCCACCCGCAGGCCGGCCAGTGCATACGCTTTGCTGGCAGTCCGGATCACGATCAGCCGCGGGAAGCGCGCGCGCAGGCCCACCAGTGAGCGATCAACGAACTCCGCATACGCCTCGTCGAGGACGACGATCGGCGACGCCACGCCTGCGGCACGGCCATCGGCCGCAAGGTCGGCAAGGAGGGCCTCAATGGCACCGTCCGGTTCGGCCAGTCCCGTCGGATTGTTCGGGCTGCACAACCACACGACGTGGGCGCCCCGGGAGGCCACCCGAACCGCAGCCGGATCAAGGGCGAACCCCGCATCGGGACCAAGGCGCGGCACGGAGCGCACGGCGGCGCCCCGCTGCTCGCTGTTGACGCGATACATGGCATAGGACGGCGTCGGGATGACGGCGCTGCCACCCATCGGGAGAAATGCCTTGGCGATGAGATCCAGCACCTCATCCGCACCCGCACCTACGAGGATCTCGTCCGCACCCACGCCGTACCTTCGTGCGGCGGCGTCGATCAGCTGTCGGTAGTCCGAGGGCGGGTACTCAGAGATCGACCGATCAAATCTATTTGCATTCAGGAGTCGGACGGCGAGCTCGGGCGGGGCAGGGGACGTGTTGAGATCGAATCGGGCGACCGAGCCCTGGGGGATGCCATACCGGGCGGCGACTTCCTCGTCCGTTGCCTCCCAGGCGTAGCCCGCGGGCGCAGTCGGCGACATGAAGGTCTCCGGCGTCGGTGTCATCGGGGTGCATCCGATGGCGGCATGGCGGTCGGCAGTCCGAGCGGAACGCCGGGGAAGCGGGCCTCGACCGCGTCACGGTGAGCGAACAGCCCCTCCGCCTCGGCGAGCGTCGCGATCGTCGGGCGCAGGGACGCCAGGCCGTCGCGCGTGATCCGCTGGATCTGGACG
The DNA here is from genome assembly GCA_964580175.1 of uncultured Anaerolinea sp. Taxonomy (GTDB): domain Bacteria; phylum Chloroflexota; class Limnocylindria; order Limnocylindrales; family CSP1-4; genus UBA5189. The sequence goes on from CAZOJS010000250.1 coordinate 11,058, forward strand.
AACTTCCCGAATGTCTCGGCCGCAAGGGCCCCGCTGCCCCGCGCCAGGCCGCCGGTCGGCAACACATGGTTGGCGCCGGTTGCGTAGTCGCCGGCCGATTCGGGTGCCCACGGTCCCACGAAGACCGAGCCAGCATTTTTCACCTGGGCGACCGCTGCCTCGAGGTCGGGTACGTCGATGGAGAGGTGTTCCGGGGCATACGCATTCGCCACGGCGATCCCGGCGTCGACGTCGCTCACCAGGATGACCCGACCGTGCCGCCGGAGGGCCTCAACGAGGACGCCGCTGCGCGGTGCGACGGCCACCCGAGCCCATAGGGCCGCTTCGACGGCCTCGGCGAAGGCGTCGTCGGTCGTGACGAGGATCGCCGGCGAGTCGGGACCGTGTTCCGCCTGGGTGAGCAGATCTGCGGCAATCCGGTCCGGGTCGGCCGGAGGTGTCGCCAGGACCAGGCCCTCGGACGGGCCTGCCGGCAGGTCGATCGCGGTCCGGCCCGCCAGTTCAATCTTGGCGGCGGTCACCCAGGCGTTGCCCGGCCCCACGATGAGATCGACCTCGGCGATGCGCAGCGCAGGCAGCCCGAATGCCAGGGCGCCGATGGCCTGGGCCCCGCCCGCGACCAGGATTGCGTCGATCCCGAGCATGCCGGCAGTGCCGAGCAGAACAGGGTCAACGAGCCCGTCCGGCCCAGCCGGACTGGCGACCACGATCGAGCCGACGCCGGCGACCTGTGCCGGCACCACGGTCATCACCAGACTCGACGGATAGGCGGCCCCACCACCCGGAACGTAGGCTCCAGCACGCCCGACGGGAACCCAGCGTCGCTCGATCTCGACCCCCGGCTCGATCGTCACGGTCGTCGTCGTGGGCCGCTGAACCAGGGCGAACTTGCGCACGTGCTCGATGGCCACGTCCAGGGCGTTACGAACGGCAGGGGCGAGGTCCCCGGCGGCCCGAGCGAGTTCGTCACGCCAGAGCACCAGCCGACCATCTCGCTGGCCGCCGCCGTATTGCGTATTGGCTGCCGTGACGGCCCCGGCGCCGCCCTGTTCGACGGCGGCGAGAATGGCCCGGGCGGCGGCCCGGACGGCCGGATCGGGAACGGCGCCCCGCCTGGCAAGTGCCACCACGGCGGGATCGGACGCGGCGGCGGCCCCGCGGGCGCGCAGATCGAGACGCGCAATCGCGGTCATCACGTGCGGCTGGGTCGGGCGCTGTCCGACCGGACTCACGGCACGATCTTCTCGATCGGCAGGACCAGGATCCCGGACGCGCCGGCGGCCTTGAGGCGGGGCAGCAGGGCCCACACGTCATCGGCGCCCACGACCGCGTGGATCGCGATCATCCCCTCGTGGGCCAGGGGAATGACCGAGGGCGACTCGAGTCCAGGCAGGAGTCCTTCGAGCTCGGCGAGCCGGTCCGCGGGCGCGTTCATCATCACGTACTTGCGGTCCCGTGCCGCGATCACTGCGCCGATCATCGTGTCCAGGCCCGCGATCCCTCGTTCCTGAGCGGCGGACAGGTCCGGCCTGGCCACGAGGACGGCTTCGGAAGCGAGGACGTCCTCGACGCTGCGCAGGCCGTTCATGGCCAGCGTCGACCCGGTCGAGACCAGATCGACGATGCCCTCGGCCAGCCCGAGCCGCGGCGCGACCTCGACGGCACCCGACAGGGCGATCACCTCGACGTCGAGATCCCGCTGCCGGAAGAAGGCACGCGCGATGTTGGGGTGTGCGGTCGCGACACGTTGCCCGACCAGGTCCTCGGAGCGTGCGACAGGGCTGCTCGTCGGGACGGCCACGGCCAGCCGGCAGCGCCCGTATCCGAGACGTCGCATGACCGGCAGCGATGAGCCGGACTCAGCCAGAAGATCGGCCCCGGTGATCCCCAGATCCGCCACACCGTCCGCGACGAACTCGGCGATGTCCGCCGCCCGCACGAACAGGATGTCCAGGTCGAAGTTCTGGACAAGCGCGACCAGGCTCCGATCATGCTCCTCGAAGACCAGCCCGGAGCCATGCAGGAGCGCGATCGTGGGATCGACGAGGCGCCCCTTGTTCGGAATTGCCAGGCGGAGGCGGTCGCGCGTCACCGGGCCGCCGTCCGGTCGAGCAGCAGGCGATAGCCTCCTTCACCGTGACGGAGCCACGACGCGATCCGGGTGATCGTCGCGGTGCTCGCCCCCGTCCGCTTGGAGATCTCGGCGTAGTGGAGGCCCTGATCGAGCAGCCGGGCGACCGACCAGCGCATGGCCAGGTCGCGCAGCTCGCCCAGGGTGCACAGGTCGCGGAAGAACTGGTCCGCTTCGGTGCGGTCGTTCAGGAGCAGGATTGCGTCGAAGAGGGCGCCCGTCTCGTCGGTTCTCCAGGATTCGTCGGCGGCCATCGCGTGGACCTCACGGTGCGGGTTCGGAGTGGGGCTGGCCCCTACAGCACGTGTTACTGTAGTAGTGTGCTAACACAATAGCAGGGACGGAGAAGGATGACAAGCTTTTCGTTGCTTCCCGCCATTGACCTGCGCGGCGGCAAGGTCGTCCGGCTCCAACGCGGCGACTTTGCCCGGGAAACGGCCTTCTCCGGAGATCCGCTGGCCGTAGCCCGAAGCTTCCTCGATGGGGGAGCGACGTGGCTGCACGTCGTCGACCTGGACGGTGCGCGCGTCGGGCGTCCGGTGCACGGCGAGGTCATCAGCGGGATCGTCGAGCTGGCCGGAGTACGGGCGCGCGTCGAGACCGCCGGCGGTCTCCGGACCAGCGCGGCGGTCGAGGTCGCCCTCGGGCTGGGCGCCGCGCGGGTCGTGGTCGGCACCGGAGCACTGGCTGATCCGGACTTCGCCGGCCTGCTGGTGGAGCGACATGGTTCAGATCGGGTGGTCGTCGCCCTCGATGTTCTCGACGGTCATGCGGTTGGGCAGGCCTGGCAGGCCGAGGGACTACGGGTCCCGCTCGAGCGTGCCATGGGCGAGCTCTGGGAGGTCGGTGTCCGATCCTTTGAGGTGACCGCGATCGAGCGCGACGGAATGCTGAATGGACCCGACCTCGTGATCCTGGGACAAGCGGTCGCCTTCCGGCCGGCTGAGATCATCGCCGCCGGCGGCATCGGATCCGTCGCGGACATCCGGGCGGTGCGGACGATCGGCTGCGCCGGCGCAATTGTTGGGCGTGCGCTGTACGACGGAACGCTGGAGCTCAGCTCGGCACTCGAGGCCGCCGGAGTCGGCCCGTAGAGTGGCCGCGATGCCGGAACGGCCGATCAGTGGCCCCCCGCGGCCTCGCCCTCCTTGCGATGGAGTTCGATGACCTTTTCAGCAAGGTGGGCCGGCACCTCGTCGTAGTGATCGAGGGTGGCCGTGAACGTGCCCCGACCGCCGGTGATCGAGCGCAACTCCGTTGCGTACGAAAAGAGCTCCGCCTGGGGCACGCTCGCGTTGATGACCTGCATCGCGCCGTCCGTGTCCATTCCGAGGACCCGTCCGCGGCGGCCGTTGAGATCGCGGTTCACTTCGCCGAGGAAATCCTCGGGCACGTGGATCGCCACCGTCATGATCGGCTCGAGGAGGGCCGGCTTGGCCTGGTGTACGCCGTCCTTCAGCGCCATCGACGCGGCAATCTTGAACGACAACTCATTCGAGTCCACGTTGTGGAATGACCCGTCGTACAGGGTCGCCTTGAAGTCGGACAGCGGGTAGCCGGCGATGACGCCCTCCGCCGCCGTCTCCCGGATGCCCTTCTCGATGCCGGGGAAGAACTGCTTCGGGACAGACCCACCGACAACCCGTTCTGCGAAGACCACCCCGGCTCCCGGGTTCGGCTCAAGCTCCAGCCAGACGTCGCCGAACATGCCATGCCCACCCGTTTGCTTCTTGTAGCGCCCGTGGACCTGGGCCTTGCCGCGGATCGTCTCCCGATACGGGACCCGAGGACTCTTGGTGACGATCGCGGAGCCGAACTTCCGCTTCAGGCGTTCGATGATGACCGCCGTGTGCGCCTCACCCATGGTGATCAGGATCTGCTCGCCGGTGTCGCTGCGCTCCAGGCGGGCGGTCGTTTCTTCCTCCAGCATCCGCTGCAGGGCCGGACCCATCTTGTCCAGATCGGCCTTTGTCTGCGGCTCGATGGCGACCATCAGGGTCGGCCTGGGGAAGTCGAGCGGGGCGAGGACGAGCTGATGCTCCTTGCTGCTCAGGGTGTCGCCGGTCGCGGTTGCGGCCAGCTTGGCGACCGCCCCGATCTCGCCTGCCTTGAGCTCGCCGACGGCCTCCTGTTCCTTGCCGTGCAGCAGCAACAGCTGACCGACCCGCTCGTCCTCGTTGCGGGTCGCATTCCAGACGTGGGACTGGGAGTGGAGCGTTCCCGACAGGACACGGAGGTAGGTCAGCCGACCGACGAACGGGTCGGCCGAGGTCTTGAACACGCGAACGAGCAGCGGGCCGCCGGCGTCGGGCGCGACGTCAACGCTTGCGCCACTTCGGTCGGCGGCCGTGGCGGGAGCCTCGTCGGCAGGGGACGGGAGGTACCGAATGAGGGCGTCGAGGAGCGCCCGAAGCCCGATGCCGACCGCCGCGCTCCCCACCAGCACCGGGGCGAGGACGGATTCCTTGACGCCCTTGCGCAGGCACGCCTCGAGTTCCGCGTCCGTGATCTCCTCGCCCTCGAGGTACTTGGTGAGGACCTCGTCATCCGCTTCCGACGCTGCTTCGAGGAGCTGGTCGCGACGCCGGGCAACCTCGCTCTCGAGCTCCGCGGGGATCGGGATCTCGGCGTCCTTGGTGCCGTCCCAGCGATAGGCCCGCCGATGAACGAGGTCCACGTAGCCCGAGAAGGTGTCCCCGGCGCCAATGGCCAGCTGGAGCGGGGCGACCTTGTTGCCGAAGGCCGCACGCAGCGCATCGAGGGCGGCCGTGGGATCCGCGTTCTCACGATCGCACTTGTTGATGAAGAAGCAGGTGGCCGTGTTCGTGGCTCGCGCGAGGGAAACCGTGTTCTCGAGACCGGCCTCGACGCCGCCTGCAGCATCGATCACCAGGAGTGCACCGTCCGTGGCGTGGAACCCCGATACGACCTCGGCGGCGAAGTCGAGGTAGCCGGGCGTGTCGACCACCGTGATCCGCGTCCCATCGGTCTCGAACGTGGCGACGGCGAGACTCAGTGTTTCGCGCCGCTTCTGTTCCTCCGGCTCAAAGTCGAGGTGCGAGGTGCCGTCATCGACGCGTCCCAGCCGGTTGATCGCACCGGCTCGAAAGAGCAGCTGTTCGCCTAGCGTCGTCTTGCCGGAACCGGCATGGCCGGCGAGCACGACGCTCCGTAGGTGGGGCAGGTCGACGTTCTTCATGGTCATGGAACGGTCGGTCCTCTCTGCTCGCGATCAGTCGAAGGAGGCCGCGGAGGGTGCGCCGCGGGCGGTCTGGGCATGATAGTCCGGTATACTCCCGCCCGATGTCAGGACATTCCAAGTGGTCGACCATCAAGCGCCAGAAGGGCGCCAACGATGCCAAACGGGGCGCCCTGTTTACCAAGGTTGCCCGCGAGATCATGGTGGCCGCGCGCTCCGGCGGCGGTGACCCCGACGCCAACTTCCGGCTGCGCCTGGCGATGGACAAGGCGCGCTCCGTGAATATGCCCCTCGACAACATCAAGCGGGCGATTGAGCGGGCCACTGGCGCTGGCGAAGGCGATCAGTTCGAGGAGATCGCCTACGAGGGCTACGGCCCCGGCGGCGTGGCGATCCTCGTTGAGGCAGCCACCGACAACCGCAACCGGACGGCTTCGGATATCCGTTCCATGTTCACCAAGGCCGGCGGTCAGCTCGCCGGCAGCGGCGCCGTCGCCTGGCAATTCGAGCCGCGTGGGCTCATCTCCATCCCGGCGGGCGGGCGCGACCGCGATGACATCGCCCTGTCTGCCATCGACGCCGGCGCGGCCGACGTGGACACATCGGATCCTTCAGTCATCGAGGTCTATACGGACCCAGCGGACCTGGAGCGAGTGCGCACGGCGATCGAGGCTGGCGGCATTCCGGTCGAATCCGCCGAGTCGACCATGATCGCCAGGACGACCGTCGAACTCGATGCCCATCGCGCCCGCCAGAACCTCCGCCTCATCGAGATGCTCGAGGACCTCGATGATGTCCAGCGGGTGACCGCGAACTTCGACATTCCAGAGGACGTCTTCGCCGAGATCGCCGGGTGATCGTCCTGGGGATCGACCCGGGAACAGCGGCCCTCGGCTGGGGCCTTGTCGAACGCACCGGCGGCTCGCTCCGTCTCGTCGACGTCGGATGCCTCGAGACGAGCCCGGAACAAGGCCTGCCGGACCGCCTGCTGCTGATCTACCGGCACCTCGAGACCTTGATCGAGCGGCACCGGCCCGACATCGTGGCGGTTGAGCGCCTGTTCTTCTCGAGGAACGCCCAGACCGCGTTTGCCGTCGGCCAGGCCCGTGGCGTCGTCCTGCTGGCGGCCGCGGCGGCCTCCACGACGGTGCGCGAGGCGACCCCGAGCGAGGTCAAGCTGGCCGTCACGGGATCCGGGACTGCCGACAAGAAGCAGGTCGGCGCCATGGTGGCGGTCTGCCTCGGTTTGGCCCAGGCCCCACGCCCGGACGATGCCGCCGATGCGCTGGCGGTAGCGATCTGGGCGGCCAACAGCGAACGCGCAGGCGGGCCGGCCGCGCCCGGAGCGCCGGTCATGGATCGCGCCGCGGTGGCCCCGCTGGCGCGCGGCGAGTCGGGCTACGAGCGGGCGGTCCATGCGGCCATCGCCCGCGAACGGGCCAGAAGCACCACCACGCGGCGCGGGCGCTGAGCGGCGTCCGGTCGTGATTGCGTCGCTGGAGGGCATTGTCGGGGCGATCTCGGCTGATTCAATGGTCATCGAGGTCGGCGGCATCGGATACCGCGTCCACGCGGGACCGGCCCTGCTTTCGTCGGTCAGACAGGGCGGCCGCGTGAAGGTGCATACGCACCACCTCGTGCGCGAGGACCAACAGGCGCTCTATGGGTTCAGGACGGGCGAGGAACTCGGGTTCTTCAACCTCCTGCTGACCGTCACGGGCGTAGGACCAAAGGTGGCCCTGGCCATCGTGAGCAGCCGTCCCACGGCCGAGCTGCAGCTGGCGATCATGCTCCAGGATCAGGCGGTCCTGGTGTCGATTCCGGGCATCGGCAAGCGGCTTGCCGAGCGGGTCATCTTTGAGCTCAAGGAGAAGGTTGCGGCGGCCGGGATCGCGGCAGCCGGCGCGCTCCCGGGCGGCGGCAGCGGTGACGGGGACGTGGTGGCTGCCCTGCAGGCCCTCGGCTACTCCCTGTCGGAGGCACGCGAGGCCGCTCGGGCCGCGCTGGCGGGATCCGGTGCCGGCGGCACCCTCGAAGAGCGGGTCAAGGCGGCCCTCCGAGGGCTCGCCCGAGACTGACCTGCCCCTGCGACATCACCACGACCGCGGCCGCGGTGTAGTAGAACATCTGTACGATATGGCGCACACGGTGGTAGAATGCCCGACGTGACGGACGATGCTCTTCACCTGCTGGCGGCGGATACCGGGGATCCGCTAGAGATCGCGATCGAGGGTTCGCTGCGGCCGCGCTCGCTGGGCGAGTACATCGGCCAGCGTGAGGTCAAGACGAATCTCGGCGTGCTCCTGACCGCGGCTCGCGCTCGTGAGGAGGCCGCCGACCACGTCCTCCTGTACGGACCGCCCGGCCTCGGCAAGACCACCCTCGCGACGATCATCGCGCGCGAACTCGGGGTCAACGTCCGCTACACCTCCGGCCCGGCGATCGAGCGGGCGGGGGACCTGGCGGCCATCCTGACCTCGCTGGACGAGCGGGACGTCCTGTTCATCGACGAGATCCATCGGCTCAATCACGCCGTCGAGGAGATCCTCTATCCGGCCATGGAGGACTATGCGCTCGACGTCATGATCGGAAAAGGACCCTCCGCGCGGTCCCTCCGGCTGACGCTGAAGCCGTTCACGGTCGTCGGTGCGACGACGCGGGCAGGTCGGATTTCCTCGCCGCTGCGGGACCGCTTCGGGGCAACCTATCGGCTCGATTTCTACGACGAGCGTGATCTCACCGAAATCGTCGAGCGCTCTGCCCGGATCCTCTCAGTGGAGCTCGAGCCGGCCGCGGCAACCGCGATTGCGCGCCGTGGGCGCGGGACACCCCGGATCGTCAATCGCCTCCTCAAGCGCGTTCGCGATCACGCCGAGGTGCATGGCGACGGCCACGTGACCGAGCAGGTCGCGCGCGAGGCGATGCGACTCCTCGAGATCGATGACGAGGGTCTCGATTCGACGGACCGCAAGCTGCTGGCCGCGATCGTCCAGAAGTTCGGGTCCGGCCCGGTCGGGGTCGCGGCGCTCGCCGCCGTGCTGTCCGAAGAGGTCGAGACGATCGAGGACGTCTACGAGCCGTTCCTGCTCCGCCTGGGATTCCTGGATCGAACACCGCAGGGCAGGATCGCCACCGAGCTGGCCCGCGCGCATCTGTCCGGCCTCGGCTACGAGATCCCGCCGCCGCGCCGCGCCGAGCCGGACATGCCCAGCCTGTGGGCGGACGACACGGGAGCTGGGGATCGCTGAGCTCGCGGTCGCGAGCGGCACCAAGCTCGAGATCGCGTCGCCCGCGTCCACGGCCATCCCGGCGGCGCCTGGACCGCTGCGGTTCACCGTGCTGGCTCAGGCCGGCGGAGCCGGCACGTCACGGGCCCGCCTTGGGCGTCTGGAACTGCCGCACGGGGTGATCGATACCCCCGAATTCATGCCGGTCGGCACGAATGCGACCGTCAAGGCGCTGGACCCGGACGACCTTCGCGAGGTTGGTGCGTCGATCGTCCTGGCCAACACCTATCACCTGTTCCTGCGTCCGGGGCACGAACGGATCGAGCGGCTCGGCGGGCTCCACAAGTTCATGAACTGGGACCGGCCGATCCTCACCGATTCCGGCGGTTACCAGGTCGTGTCACTTGCCGATGCGCGCGTCGTCGACGACGACGGTGCGACGTTTCGGAGCCATATCGACGGTGCCACCCACCGGCTCACGCCCGAACTCGCAATCCGCGTCCAGGAAGCGCTCGGGCCGGATATCGCGGTGGCGTTCGATCATCCGGTCTATCCATCGTCACCTCGGCACGAGGTGGAGGACGCGATGGAACGGACGCATCGCTGGGCGGCCCGCTGCGTGACCGCGCACGTGCGCTCGGATCAGGCCCTCTTCGGGATCATCCAGGGCGGCGTTGATCCGGAATTCCGTGAGCGCTCCACGAGATTCATTGCCAGCCTTCCGTTCGACGGCATCTGCATCGGCGGCCTGGCCGGCGACGAGACACCGGTCGAGCGAGCGGCGGCACTGGAGGTCGTCGTCCCGATCCTCGATGGCGATCCGCGGCCGCGCTACCTGATGGGGCTGGGTTCGCCGGCCGACATCCTCGAGGCGGTTCGGCTCGGCATCGACCTGTTCGATTCCGTCCTGCCGGCGCGGGTCGCCCGCAACGGCCAGTTGTGGGTTCCCGGAGGCCGCCTGAACCTACGTAACACGGCGTTCCTGGACGACTCTCGTCCGGTCCAGGAGGACTGTCAGTGCCGGCTCTGTCGCGGGTTCTCGCGGGCGTATCTGGCCCATCTGTTCCGAGCCAGGGAGCTCCTGGCCTACCGGCTCGCAACTTGTCACAACCTGACCTTCACCCTAGACTTCATGGGCAGGATCCGGACTGCGCTGCGGGCCGGAACCTTTCCCGAATCGCTCGCCTCGTTGCGGGCGCACGCGGGCCCGACGAGCGGCGGCAAAGCCGCAGTGGAGCCGGCGTGAACCACCGTTGGATACCGTCATTCCAGAGCGGAGGAACCCTCCATGGGCTCTCGAGACAGACCTTCCAAGGAAGCCAAGAAGAAGCCGAAGGACAGGTCCGGCCTGCCGAAGCTCCAGCCGCTCTCCGAGCCGCCGACCAACGTCGAGCAGTATCGGAAGCCGCGGAAGCCACGCGCGGACGAAGACCGAGACGAAACCTGACCCGTCGCGCGGACAACCTCGTCCGCTCCATCGGCGTCAGCAATGACAGGAGCGTGATTGGGACATGGCCATGACGACCGAGCGGACCATTGAGCGGGCCGCGAGCGAACGGGGCAAGGCGGTCGAAGCCGCCATCCTCTCGATCGAGAAGCAGTTCGGCACGGGCTCGATCATGAAACTCGGCGCCACCGCGCGACAGCACGTCGAGTTCATCCCGACGGGCTCGATCGCCCTCGATCTGGCGCTCGGCGTGGGCGGGATTCCGCGCGGTCGCATCACCGAGATCTTCGGTCCCGAATCATCGGGCAAGACAACCGTCTGCCAGCACGTCATCGCGGAGGCACAGCGCGCCGGCGGCGTCGCTGCCTTTATCGATGTCGAGCACGCCCTGGATCCCAGTTACGCTCGGGCCTGCGGCGTGAACGTCGACGAGCTCCTGGTCAGCCAGCCGGACACCGGCGAGCAGGCGCTCGAGATCACGGAAACACTCATTCGATCCGGTGGCATCGACGTCGTTGTGGTCGACTCCGTCGCGGCACTCGTGCCGAGGGCGGAGATCGAAGGCGAAATGGGCGACTCGTTCGTCGGCATCCAGGCCCGGCTGATGAGCCAGGCGTTGCGCAAGCTGACCGGGGCGGTCAGTCGTTCGAATACCTCGCTCGTCTTCACCAACCAGCTCCGCGAGAAGATCGGGGTCATGTTCGGGAACCCGGAGACAACACCGGGCGGACGGGCCCTCAAGTTCTACGCGAGCGTGCGCCTCGACATCCGACGGATTGAGACGATCAAGTCGGGCACGGACTCGATCGGCAACCGGGTCCGGGTCAAGGTCGTGAAGAACAAGGTCGCGCCCCCGTTCCGAGTCGCCGAATTCGATGTGATGTATGGCGAAGGCGTGTCCCGGGAAGGCGGCCTGCTCGATGTCGGTGTCGCGATGGGCGTCGTGGACAAGACCGGCTCGTGGTTCACCTATGCGGATACGCGACTCGGCCAGGGCCGCGAGGCCTCCAAGGACTTCCTCAAGCAGAACGCACCGATCGCGGCCGCCATCGAGGCCAAGATCCGGGGCAGGGTTGACGAGGTCCAGTTGCCCGTCGAGGGCATCACCGAGGCCGAGTAGCACGGCCGCCGGGGCGCGTCGCGAGACATTTGCCGATCGGCGCGCCCGTCGGGCCGAGGTCGATAACCCGACCGTTGTCCTCGACGCAGCGCTCCGGTTTCTCGAGGCGCGCCAGCGCTCGATCGCCGAGGTTCGTCGACGGCTGACCATGGCCGGGTATCGGGATGACCTGGTCGCGTCCGCCATCGATCGCCTGGCCGATCTGGGGATGCTGGACGATGCGGCCTTCGCGAGGCAATGGGTGGAGTCGCGGGATCGGGCGCGCCCGCGCGGCGAGCGTGCCCTGCGCTCTGAACTGGCACAGCGCGGCGTCGACCGGGCCGTCGTGGAGTCGGTCCTCGAGCTGCGCCGGACCCTGGCCGACGCCCAAGCCCCTGACCCTGGGTCTCAGGACGCAACGACGGCCTCGGCCGATGAAACCGCCGCCGCTCGGCTCCTGGCCCGGCGCGGCAGATCAATTGCGCGAGTCGCCGACCTGCGTGCTCGTCGTGAGCGGGCCTACGGGCTGCTGGCCCGGAACGGCTTCGACTCGTCGGTCGCCTCGAGGGTGGCAGCGCGCTGGGCGCTCGAGATCCAGGATCTGGCCGGTTCGGATGGTGCTGACGGGCCTGACCGGACCGACGAATCGTTCGGCGCCGTCCCGGAGCCGTGATGAGCCGTCGGTCGGCGCGACCGCTCTGACCGGTCGGCCCGAATCGGCGCGCTCCAGTCCGTAGTAGGCTACGCGGCACGGCTTGCGCGGAGCCCGAGGAGACAGCTCCGATCCGCGTGGCCCGTTGAACGATGTCAGACGTCCGGCGGTTCGCCGCCGGATGGGAGGAACAGATGGAATACCTTGCCGTCGCCCTTGTGGCGCTGGCCGGCGGTATCGCCGTTGGTTTCGTCGCGCGAAGCCGATTCGCGAACCAGTCGGTCAGGATCGCTCTCGAGAAGGCCGGTCGGATCGTCGCCGACGCCCGGACCCAGCAGAAGGACCTGATCCTCGAGGCAAAAGAGGACAAGATCCGGCTCCTCCGTGAGGCAGAGGAGGAGGCGCGCTCTCGCCGCAATGAGCTGAGCTCCGTGGAACGTCGGCTGACGGCTCGTGACGAGCAGCTGGACCAGCGGACCGACATGCTCGAGCAGCGGGATCGCAAGCTCCTGGAGCGCGAGCTGGACCTTGAGCGCCAGCGCGAGGACCTCAATCGACTCAACGCCGATCGCGTCACCGCCCTGGAGAAAATCAGCGGCATGTCCGCCGACGATGCCAAGGGTGTGCTGCTGGAGGCAATCCGCGAAGAGGCCGAGCATGACGCGGTCAAACTCGCTCGCTCGATCGAACGCCGCGCACGCGACGAGGCGACCGAGAAGGCGCGCGACATCATCGTCACCGCGATGCAGCGGGTGGCAGCGGACCACACGGCCGAGCACACGGTGACCGTCGTTCACCTGCCGAACGACGAGATGAAGGGCCGGATCATCGGTCGCGAAGGTCGCAATATTCGCGCCCTTGAGCAGGCGACCGGCGTGGATCTGATCATCGACGAGACGCCCGAGACGGTGGTCCTGTCCGGCTTCGATCCGGTCCGTCGCGAGATCGCCCGGGTGTCCCTCATGAAGCTCATGGGTGACGGCCGGATTCATCCCGGCCGGATCGAGGAAGTCGTCGCCAAGGCCCGGGCCGAAGTGGACACCATCATCCGCCAGTCCGGGGAACAGGCCGCTTACGATGCCGGCGTGCCCGGCCTTCCGGCGGACATCATCAAGCTCCTTGGCCGTCTCAAGTACCGCACCAGCTACGGGCAGAACGTCCTCCTGCACTCGGTCGAGACCAGCGCCCTCGCCGCGGTCATTGCTGCCGAGATCGGCGCAGACATCCAGGTCGCCAAGATGGGCGGCCTCCTCCACGACATCGGCAAGGCCGTGGATCACGAGGTCGAGGGCCCGCACGCGGCCATCGGCGCCGCGATCGCGCTGAAGGCAGAGTTGCCGCCCAAGGTCGTGAACGCCATTGCGGCGCACCATCAGGAAGTCGAGTACGCCTGCCTCGAAGCGCCGATCGTTCAGGTCGCGGATGCCATTTCCGCTTCACGGCCGGGCGCCCGGGGTGAATCGATGGACACCTACGTGAAGCGTCTCGAAGACCTGCAGGCGATCGCCGAATCCTTCACCGGGGTCGAGCGCTCCTTTGCGGTGCAGGCCGGGCGAGAAGTCCGCATCCTCGTGCGCCCCGAGGAGATCGACGACCTGACCGCGATGCGCCTGGCCCGAGACATCGTCAAGAAGATTGAGGAGCAGCTCACCTATCCCGGCCAGATCAAGGTCACCGTCATCCGCGAGACCCGCGCCGTGGAGTACGCGAAGTAGCGGAGTCGGGCGGCCAGGCCGGCCGTGTCCGGCTCGGAAATCCGCCGAACGGGAATGCTCCGCGACCGCCTGGGGCGTGCCGCGTCCTGCTGATCGGCGACGTCATCGGCAAGCCCGGCCGGCAGGCGGTCGAGGCCCTGCTGCCCGGCATCCGCGATGAGCGGGGGATCGATTTCGTCACCGCGAATGGCGAGAACCTCGCTGGTGGCATGGGCCTCACCGCCTCGACGGCCGATGCCCTCTTCGCGCATGGCGTGGATGTAATCACGTCCGGTAACCACATCTGGGACAAGCGCGAGATCTACGAGTCGCTCGAGAAGAACGACCGGATCCTGCGGCCGCTCAACTACGGCACGCACGATGTTCCGGGCAGGGGCTGGGGGACCTACCACGCCCAGGAGGGGACCGAGGTCGCCGTCATCAACCTCCAGGGCCGAACCTTCATGCAACCGATCGACAACCCGTTCACCGAGGCCGACAGGCTGCTCGATGAATCCTCGGAGCCGCTGCCGCCAATCCGGCTCGTCGACTTCCACTGCGAGATCACGTCGGAGAAGAACGCCCTGGGCGTCTATCTCGACGGCCGCGTCTCAGTGGTCGTCGGCACGCACACGCATGTGGTGACCGGCGATGAGCGGATCCTGCCCGGTGGAACCGCCTACCAGACGGACCTGGGAATGACCGGTCCGATCTGGAGCGTGATCGGGTTTGATCCAAGGACGGTGTTGCCGCGGTTCATCAACGCGCTTCCGACCCGATTCGCCGTCGGCGATGGCCCGGTCATCTTCAATGCCGTTCAGGTCGACGTCGATCCGGCCACGGGGCGGGCGCTGGCCATCGAGCGGATCAGCCGGCTCCACGAAGGCTGAGCGTGACGGCGCGTCGACGACGGCACGACCTGCCCGCCAGGTCCCCCGTCCCGGCGGCTCCCGCGACGATCGACCTTCACACGCACACCACACGTTCGGACGGTCTGCTGGAGCCGCCCGCCCTCGTCGCGGCGGTTGCGGCGACCGGCGTCCGGCTCCTCGCGATCACCGACCACGACACCCTGGCAGGCGTCCGCGAGGTGCTGGCCGCAGGCAGTCTTCCAACCGGCCTCGAGCTGCTGGCGGGGATCGAGCTCAATGCGGTGACCAACCGACCCGACCTGCAGGAAAGCGAGGTCCACATCCTCGGTCTGGGTGTGGATCCAGACGACGATGGGCTCGAGACCACGCTGTCGCTGCAACGGGACAGGCGGCGCGTCCGGTTCGAGCTGATGGTGGCCCAGCTGGCGGCGATCGGATACCCAATCGATGACGCACTCGAAGTCCTCCCCGCGACAGGGGCGGACGATGCACTCGGTCGACCACGGGCGGCCAGGGCGATGATCGAGAAGGGCTATGTGGGCAGCGTCGAGGAGGCCTTTGACCGATACCTTTCCCGCGGACGCCCGGGTTATGTGCCGCGCGAAGGGCTCGGTCCCATCGAGGCCATCCGGGCGATCAAGGCTGCCGGTGGCCTCGCGGCCCTCGCCCACTTCTCCGACGCCCCGAACCGGCCTGACGTGATCCACGAGCTCCAGGAGGCCGGCCTTGACGGCCTGGAGGTCTACTACCGCACGTTTGATGCACGAACCGTGGCCGCGATGATGAACTTCGCCGCCAGGACGAGGTTGGTCGCGACCGGCGGATCCGACTACCACGGCGATCGGGAAACCTACGGCGAAGCCCATGCCGGGCTGGACGTACCGCCCGAGGTCGCCGACCGCGTTCGCGCTGCGCTCGGGCGCTGACCCGCGGCGCGATCAGTCCCTTGGCGTTGCGACGGCTTCGTCTGCTACTTGGTCGTCGACGACGATCTCCTTGAGAAACGACGGGCGCAGGTGGACCGGCGGTTCGCGTCGGCGGAGCCGCAGGTTGAGCATCTCCACGAAGACCGAGAAGCCCATCGCGAAGTAGACGTAGCCCTTCGGGACGTGCAGATCGAGGCCGTCCGCGACGAGCGACATGCCGATCAGCAGCAGGAAGCTCAGCGCCAGCATCTTCACGGTCGGGTGGCGCGAGACGAAGGAGGCCAGCGGGCCCGCCGCCACGAGCATGACCCCGATCGCGATCACGACCGCCGCGATCATCACGAGCACCTCGTCGGCCATGCCCACGGCCGTGATCACCGAGTCGAGCGAGAACACGACATCGAGCAACGCGATCTGGACCAGCACGGCGCCGAACGATGCGCTGCCCCTCTTCACTTCGTGGGCCTCGTCGCCCTCGAGGGTCTCGTGGATCTCCAGCGTCGCCTTGGCAAGGAGGAATAGGCCGCCGCCAATCAGGATCAGGTCCCGTCCGGACAGCTCCTGGCCCAGCACCGTGAGCAGTGGAGCCGTCAGCCCAATGACCCACGAGATGGTGACGAGCAGCAGGATTCGCATGCCCATGGCCAGGCCGAGACCGATCCTCCGCGCCCGAGCCTGCTGTTCCAGCGGCAGCTTGCCGGTCAGGATCGAGATGAACACGATGTTGTCGATCCCGAGGACGATCTCGAGGACGGTGAGCGTCAGCAGGGCTATCCAGGTCTCGGGGCTGGTGAGCAGTTCCATGGCGACAGGGTATCGTTTGCCGGTGCTAGAAGCTCCGCGCCCACGACGGGCCACTCTCCCCATCCTCGAGATCGTGCCGCCCGCGCCGTCGGCCGCCCGCGCCGCGATGTCGCCGGCCGACGTACGGCTGGGTGAGTTCCGGCCTGAGTCGCGGGCGCTGCCGCGCTTCTTCGTCTGGACGCTTGGCTGCCAGATGAACCGGAGTGATTCGGAGGAGATGGCGGGACGCCTCCTCGCGACCGGTGCCACCGAGGCGCCGACCATGGAATCGGCCGATCTCGTCGTCATCAACACCTGCGCGATCAGGGAGCTCGCCGAGACCAAGGTCATCGGCCGGCAGGGCCATCTGCAGCGTCTCAAGGCGGCCAATCCGTCCCTGCGCGTGGTGCTGACGGGCTGCGCCGTTCGCGAGCGGGATCGGGATGGCCTGGAGCGCCGCTATCCGGCCGTCGACCTCTTTCTGCGCCCAGACGAGGAGCCGGAGCTGGCGGACCGGCTTGGCTTGGTCTCGGCCCAGGCACCAGTCGGAGCCGTTGGCGCAACGACGGTCGTCGGTCGGACGGTCGTCGGCGTGGCCGATCACCTCTCGGCCACACGCGCGTCGGCGGTCGCCGCTGGCTCCGTCCATCGAGAATCGGCCATTTCCGCCTGGATCCCGATCATCTACGGCTGCGACAAGACCTGCACCTATTGCATCGTGCCGTTCAGCCGCGGCCCAGAGCGTAGCCGGCCCTACGACGAGATCGTCAGCGAGGCGCGTGCCATAGCCGCGGCCGGCTTCCGGGAAGTCACGCTGCTCGGGCAGAACGTGAACTCCTACGGTCACGACCTGCCGCCTGACCAGCGTTTTGGCCACATCAAGACCCAGCGCTGGGCCGGTCGGCGCCTCGACCTCGGCTCGAAGCCGGACCTGGCGGAGTTGATCCGGGCGATCGACGGGATCCGTGCGGACGACGGCGTTCCGGCGATCCCGCGGCTTCGGTTCATCACGTCGCATCCGTGGGACCTGTCCGATCGGTTGATCGAAGCGATGGCGGACTGCCCATCCCTGTGTGAATCGCTGCATCTGCCGGTCCAGTCGGGCGACAACGAGGTCTTGCGGCGAATGGGCCGCCAGTACACCACGGAGCACTATCTCGAGCGGCTCGACCGGATTCGTGGCGCCGTACCCGGGATCACCACCAGCACCGACGTGATCGTCGGATTCTGCGGCGAGACCGAGGCGCAGTTCGAACGCACGCTCCGATTCCTCGAGACCGTGCGCTACGACCAGGTCTTCGCGGCGGCCTACTCGGAGCGGCCGGGCACCCCGGCGACGCACCTCGCGGACGATGTTCCGGCGGCGGACAAGCGCCGCCGCCTCAATACGCTGCTCGCCGTCCAGGAACCGATCGGCCTCGAGCGGAACCAGGGTTGGCTCGGACGCGAGGTCGAGGTGCTCGTCGAGCGCGTCGCCCGCCCCCGTACGCACGAGCACGATGACCCCGAGCCGGCGGGGGAGGGGAGTGCGCCACGCGGCGTGCAACCGCGTCCGGGCGAGGTGGCAATGTCCGGTCGGTCGCGCGGCAACAAGCTGGTTCACCTGGCGGGTCCGGCCGATTGGGTCGGACGGCTCGTCACGGTCCGCGTCGAACACGCCGGACCGTATGCACTACGAGGCACGCCGGTCGCGTGACCGGCGCCCCGCCGCTGCTGGTCATCGCCGGTGCCACGGGTACCGGCAAGACGGGACTCGCCGTCCGCGTCGCACGGGCCCTCCAGGCCGAAGGTGTGGCCGCCGAGATCATGTCGGCCGATTCCCGGCAGGTCTTTCGCGGGTTGGACATCGCCACGGCAAAGGTCACACCTGAGCAGCGCCAGGGCATCCCGCACCATGGCCTCGATCTGGTGGACCCGGATCAGCCGTTCAGCGTGGCCGACTTCGCGGACCACGCGAACGCGCTGCTGCCGCCGATCGCCGAGCGCGGCGGCATCGTGATCCTCGTCGGCGGAACGGGCCTCTATCTCCGGGCCATCGCCCGTGGCCTCGATACAATCGCCCTGCCGTCCGACGCGACGGTGCGGGCGAACCTCGAAGCCGAGCTGCTGGCCGGTGGGCTCCCGGCGCTCGTCGCGCGTCTCGTGGAACTGGCCCCTCAGCGGGCTGCCGATATCGACCTGCGCAATCACCGCCGTGTCGTACGGGCGCTGGAGATTGCGACCCTCGATGGGGGAGCGGGCCCGCTGCCGGCCCCGCGCGGGTACGCAGGGCCGCTCGCGTGGATCGGTCTGACGGTCGAGGCCGCAACGCACCGCGCCCGGCTCGGCGCCCGCGCCCGTGCGCAGTTCCACGCCGGCCTGATCGAGGAGGCGCGATCACTGCGAGAGCGCTTCGATCCCGCCTTGCCGGCCTTCAGCGCCATCGGGTATCGCGAAGCCTGGGCCGTCCTGGACGGGAAGATCGACCGCGAGGCAGCGATTGCCGGGAACGTGCAGCGCAACGTGGCCTTTGTGAAGCGCCAGCGAACCTGGTTTCGTGCGGAGCCGGACATCGCCTGGCTGGATGCCACGATCGGCACCGCGGACACGGTGGCCCTGAAGACCGCGCGGCGGCTCCTCGGCAACCTCGATCGGCGCTGATGCCGCACCCCGCGTATCCTTCCGGCCGTGCCGAAACGTAACTCGATTGATCTGACGCCGCCTGTCGAGCGGGCATTCCTGGTCGCGGTCGACACGGGTTCGGACGCGGGCTGGACAGCGGAGGACTCGTTGGTCGAGCTTTCCCACCTCGTCACCACGGCGGGCGCCGAGGTCGTCGGGGCCGAATGGCAGAACCGACGCCACATCGACCCGAACTGGTATGTGGGCAAGGGCAAAGCCGAGGAGCTCGTGTCGGCCAGGTCGGAGACCAGCTTCAACCTCCTGGTCACGGACGACGAGCTCTCACCCTCGCAGCAGAAATCGCTCGAGTCGCTGCTCAACGTCAAAGTGATTGACCGCAGCCGGCTGATCCTTGACATCTTTGCCCAGCACGCGAAGACCCACGAAGGTCGCCTCCAGGTTGAACTGGCACAGCTCGAGTACCAGCTCCCGCGCCTGACCCGTCTGTGGACGCACCTGTCCCGGACCGGCGGCGGTATCGGCACCCGCGGCCCTGGCGAGTCGCAGCTCGAGACGGACCGCCGCCTGATCCGCGATCGGATCAAGAAGATGAAAGCCCGCGTCGAGGAGGTCCGCCAGAACCGGGCCACCACCGCGCGAGGGCGCGATCGACGGCTGATGGCGACCGTCGGCATCGTCGGCTACACGAACGCGGGCAAGTCAACGCTCCTCAACACGCTCGTCGGGTCCGTGGTCGCGCTTGCCGAGGACAAACTGTTCGCGACGCTTGACCCGACCAGCCGTCAGGTCAAGCTCGGTGACGGTCAATCGGCGATCGTGACCGACACGGTCGGGTTCATCCACAAACTGCCGCATCAGCTGGTCGATGCCTTTCGAGCCACCCTCGAGGAGGTCAATCGAGCGGACGTGCTGCTCGAGGTCGTGGATGCCTCTGACGCCCACTTCAGGGAGCACCGGGCGACGGTGCAGGAGGTCCTCGACGACCTCGGAGCCGGCGACAAGCCCCGGCTCGTCGTGTTCAACAAGGCTGATCTGCTCGCTCCGGCTGCTGCCAATGGGAACACCCCGGCCCCGGCGATCGCCGGGAGTGTGTTCGTGTCGGCCCTGACCGGCTACGGGATGGACACCCTCAAGGGCGCGCTGTCGGCGCTATTGGCGTCGCTCTGGGTCGAGGTCGACGTGCACGTGCCCTACGCCGCCGGCGAACTGCTTGCCCGGATCCGGGAGCGCGGCACGATTGCGCTTGACTATCAGCCTCGCGACGTCCGGGTTACCGGTCGCGTTGCACCCGTGCTGGCGAACGAGCTGGAACGAGCCGCCGCTAGCTGGAGCGAAGCGCTCGAGGCGTAGGGTGCAGGGACGCACACTTCCCACGGGGACGCATTGGGGATCGCGGGTACCCTGAACTGGTACAGGTCGATGAGATGGTGTCCGCTTCGGGCACCTCGGCCCGGAGTTCTCCCTTGACAGACACCATCGCACGAGATCTGCACGACGATCTGGCCCTGCTGATCGAGCTTGAGCCCGAGGCGGCCCGCCTCTACGACCGCCACGCACGGGTCGCCGAGGAATGGTTTCCCCACGATGTCATCCCGTACCGGCTCGGGCGCGACTTCGACAAGGAGCCCTGGACCCCTGACCAGCCGCGCCTGACCGGCGTAGCCCAAACGGCCTTTGAGGTGAACCTCCTCACCGAGGACAACCTGCCCGCCTACCACCGGCTCATCCACGGGATGTTCGGGGCCGGCGACGGTGCCTGGATCAACTGGATCGGTCGCTGGACCGCCGAAGAGGGGCGCCATGCCATCGTCCTGCGCGACTACCTGACCGTCACCCGGAATCTCGATCCGATCGCGCTCGAGCGGGGACGGATGACGCAGCTCCAGCATGGCTACGATCGCGACACGATCGACACACTGCGCGGCCTGGCGTACGTGGCGTTCCAGGAGCTGGCGACCCGTATCTCCCACAAGAACACCGGGCGCTATTCCGACGATCCGGTCGCAAACAGGATCATGACCCGGATCGCGGCCGACGAGAACCTGCACATGGTCTTCTACCGCGACATCCTGGGCGCGGCGCTGCGGATCCAGCCGTCACGAGCCGTCCGGGCGATTGTGGCCGAGGTGCTGGCGTTCCAGATGCCTGGCCACGGCATCCCCGGGTTCCTGCGCAAGGCGGCCGCCATCGCCAAAGCGGGGATCTACGACATCCGGATCCATCGGGACGAGGTCCTGGTCCCGATCATCAACCACTGGAAGATCTTCGAGTTGACGGGCCTGGACGCCGCGGCGGAAGAGGCCCGGTGGGCCCTGGCGGCGCATCTCGCCACGCTGGAGGCAGCGGCCAAACGGTTCGAGGAGAGGCTCGCCTTGTCGACCGTCCCGAGGATCGTACGCGCAGGCTAGTGCGGCGAGTCGCCCACCCCGAGGGCCCCTTCCGCCCCAATCGTGGACGAGCTGTGGACGGGACCCTCGAAATGGCCATTGAATCGCGAAATGTCGTGGATAAGTGGGTATCGGACCCGGGTGGCCGCAGGGTACATTACGTCTTGCCCGGAGAGGCAACGAACCAGAACGATCAGGTCGATGCTTGCATGGACCACAGAACGCAGGGTGCTTGCACCAGGCGGGATGGATCGGGAAGGGGAGTGGTTTCTCCGGGCGTTTTCGTGTCCCCGGCCGGGAGCGACGGTCGAGCTGGACGCGTCCAGCTTTCCGGGGGCAATGAGGGCCTGTCCGGGTGTGCGGACGCAGACCTCCGGGCTTGTGGTCCGCCGTGTCGATGGGCCCGGCCCGCGGGGCCCGACCCGGTCGTGGATCGGATGTGGACGAGATCCTCAATTCGGACTCGGTTCTCGAAAACTAGTGGATAAAGCCCCTTCCGTCGCCCTGGGCCCGCCCGTAGATTAGGTCTTGCCCGAAGGGGCCCCAAACGATCGGTGGACCCACCCGTGCTTGCACAGGTCCCGCCCCGGAGCTTGCTCTGGTGGCGGAGGGGACACAGGTCGAGAGGCGGTTCCTTCGGGCGTTTTGCTGTCCCCAGCACAGGATGTGACCGTGCCGTTCAGCGCCCGACACGATCCCGAGCTCGAAGTCGATGCGATCCGGTCTGCCCACCAGCGGATCCATCCAGCCTTCCGGAACAGCCCGCAATTCGTTCACGAAGGCCTGTCTGACCTGGCCGGGATCGACGTCGTCCTGAAGGTCGAGACGGTGAACCCGATCCGCGCGTTCAAGGGACGCGGCACCTGGCTTGCCATCGCGGGCCTGGCAGGGGAGGGGAGCATCGGGCCCGATCGGGCGGTCGTGGCCGCGTCGACCGGAAACTTCGGTCAGGGCGTGGCATTTGCTGCGCGCGCGCACGGCGCCGCGGCCGTCATCTTTGCCGACGAGCACGCGAATCCCACCAAGCTCGACCGCATTCGAACTTTTGGCGCGACCGTCATCCAGCAGGGGAGGGACTTCGATGCAGCCCGAGAGGCGTCGGAGGCCTACGCGGCCAGCCACGGTGCGTTCCTGCTGCTCGACGGGGCCGATGCGCGCGTGGCGGCCGGCGCCGCGACCCTGGCTCTCGAGGTAACGGATGGCGTGGCCGCCGGTGCCCTGCCAGCACTCACAACGGCGTATGTCCCGCTCGGAAACGGTGCCTTGATCGTTGGCGTCGGCGCCTGGCTGCGCCACGCTGCCCCGAAGTGTCGAATCGTTGGCATTGCAGCGTCAGAAGCGCCGTCGATGGTCCTGTCCTGGGATGCCGGCAAGCTAGTTGAGACGCCGGAATCCGCCACCTACGCCGAGGGCATTGCCTGCCGGGTGCCCATCCCAGAAGCGCTCGACATGATGGTCGGGCGCGTCGACGAGCTTCTGCTCGTGTCCGAGGCGGAGCTGCATGCGGCCGAGGCGCAACTGACAGCGGCGACCGGCATTACAGCGGAAGGCGCTGCGGCAGCCTCCTGGGCGGGCATGCTGGCCGACAGCCGCCGAGATGGCCCGGCCCTGGTCATCCTGACCGGCAGCAACGTTGCGACCCCGGCACGATCCTAGGGCCTGATGTCGAGGGAACCCGAGTTGCTCCCAGGCAGCTCGATCGTGGTGGAAGGGAGGATTAGTAGACTAACCTTGACTAACCAGACTGGTCGGTCTAGGGTTCCTCCATGGGAGAATCCGTCAACATCCACCAAGCCAAGACGCATCTTTCACGACTTGTCGAGCGGGTGGAGGCAGGGGAGGAGATCGTAATCGCGCGCGGCGGCCGGCCCGTGGCCAGGCTGGTGCCGCTCGGCCGTCAGACTCGACCACGCGAGCTCGGGACCCTGCGCGACAAGATCTGGCTCGCGCCGGATTGGGACTCCCCGGAGCTCAACGAAGAAATCGCGCGCGACTTCGAGGCATGATCCTGATCCTGGATGCGCACGCCATCCTGTGGGCGGTCTCCGCGCCCGGATCGCTCACGAAGGAAGCCCGGAGCGCCATCGAAAGTCCGTCCAACGACGTCGTGGTGTCGGTCGGGTCCGTGTGGGAGCTCGAGATCAAGCGCGCGCTCGGCAAGATCAGGATCGAGGTTGACCTGCTCGACGAGTTCGAGCGTGTGGGCTTCGACGTTCTGCCGATTACTGCCGCTGACGCTACAAGCGCGGCGCGGCTCCCACAGCACCATCGCGATCCGTTCGATCGCATGCTCATTGCACAGGCGCGTCGCCTCGGCGCCTTCGTCGTGACTCGTGACGTGATGTTCAACCGCTATGAGATCGACATCCTCGCAGCCTGATCTTCCAGATCGCAGCAGACCCGTGGCATTCGTCGGTCCCTCAAGGCCTGGTGGCACCGCATGAACTACCGATAAGGTAAGTTATGTCTGCCGCCATCGAAAAGGTGATCAGTCTCTGGATGGACCTTCTGGCTCCCATCCGCTAGACAACCCTAGTGGTCAACGTGGGGTCGATGGCCGCTCGCGGCTGATGCAACTCAGTCGGTTGACGTTGTGCGGCTGTTTGTGCGACCATCCGCACATGCCGACCAACCTGAATATCGACCCACGCCTCCTGGATCAGGCCGTCAAGGTGAGTGGTGAGCGCACGAAGACAGCCGCGGTCACGCGCGCCTTGCGCGAGTTCGTCGCTCGACATGAGCAGAAGCGGCTGGTGGAGCTCTTCGGCGCCTTGGATTGGGATCCGGCATACGACTACAAGGCAGATCGTTCGCGTTCGTGAATCTCTTTGTTGACACGAGCGTCTGGTCGCTGGCGCTACGACGTGACCAGACCAGTGGCCTGCCGAGTGTCCGGCGCTTGCGCGATGCCCTTGACAGCGCTGAGGGCGTCTTCACGACCGGGCTCGTGCTCCAGGAACTGCTCCAGGGTTTCCGAGGACCCAAAGCGCGCGACGCGATCGTTGATCGCTTTGCGTCGTTGCCGTTGCTCATCCCCGACAGGACCGACCATGTCGAGGCTGCCGAGTCACGGAACACGTGCCGTCGGAATGGGATCCAAGTCGGCACGATCGATGTGCTGCTCGCTCAGCTGTGCGTCCGCCACGACCTCGTCATGCTCTCGACCGACCGTGACTTCCCGCTCATGGCGCCACATGTCGGACTAACCATCTGGGAACCCTGACCATCGTGCGATCGAGCTCCGCGCCTCAGGGCCGGCGGACGGCGGTCGGGTGACGCCCAGTCGGCGGCGCCACGGGCGGTGACGGTGCCAGGCTCGTCGTGAGGTAGTCGATCGTTGCGCGGAACTCGCGTGCAAGGTCGGAATTCGGACCGGAGTCGAGCAGCCAATCGATGACGGTCATGTCCCCTGTCCAACCACGAGGCCCAGCTGCCGAACGATGGTCGTCGCGTCGTAGTAGTCGCGCCCTTCGACGACCATCCCGTCCGCCACACGCATTACGCTGCAATAGCGGACTTCCGATCGGCGACCCGTCGGCGGGAAGGTCCCGAGACTGGAGTGCAGCGGCCCGGTGTGCGTCCCGCGATTGATGTACTCCACAACGGCCCAGTCGTCCTGGACGATCACGTTGAGGACCTTGCATTCGCCGTCCGGGAAGGCCTCCCGCCAGCGCTCGTAGTCGCGCTTGTAGCCCTCAGGCCCGGGCAGGAGCTCACTTCGAGCCATGTCTTCGAAGTGGCAGTCCGGGGCGATGACGGCCGCACCGCGCTCCGGATCGCGCAGATCCCACGATTCGTGGAAGATCCGGACGATCCGCTCGGTTTCGTGCATCAGGGACTCCGTTCGAAGCATTCGCGCATCGGTTCGAAGTCTAGCCGCCCACCAAAGCCGCGGTGCAGCCGCGCTCACCAGCGAGTGCTCGACTTCCTGGCGCGCGTCTGACCCGTTGCTCTACGGGACGAGGCCGCCGCGCGAGCTCCGGGGCTCGTGGGTCGTCGGCGCGGCGGTCAGCCGACGCGGACGCGCACCGTGGCGAATCGTTCGGCGGCCGCCTCGATCATGGCATCGGACGCGGTCAGTGAGATGCGGAACCAGCCCGGCATCTTGACCGTGGTCCCGGGCAGGATAAACAGGTCGGCGGCGGCCATTCGCGCCACGAAGGCCTCATCGTCGGGATCGGGACTGCGAGCCATGATGTAGAACGTGCCCTCCGGCGTCGTGGGCTGGTAGCCGTGTTCCTCGAGGACCGCAACAAGCCGGTCTCGTCGCCGTTCGATGGCTCGGAGATCGATGCACAGGTGGGCGAAGTCCGGCAATGCGCGCTGGAGGACATTGTTCGGAAAGCCGAAGCTGTTCACGAAGCGCGTCACCGTCGCCGCTGCTCGGAGGGGCTCGGGATCCGGGATCCACGGTGAGATCGCCAGGTAGCCGATCCGCTGCCCGGGTGCCAGGAGCTGCTTCCCATACGAGTACAGGACGAGGGTGTGCTCATAGTGCTCGGCCGGGCTTGGTGCCCGCCGTCCGTCGAAGACGATGAGCCGGTAGGCCTCATCGCTCAGCAGGTAGATCGGCCGGCCGAAGCGGGCCGATGCAGCACGGAGAACCTCGGCGATCCCGTCGAGCTCTCCGGCATCGAGGATCCGCCCGGATGGGTTGTGCGGCGTGTTGATGAGCACCGCCCGGGTCCGCGGCGTGATCGCGGCCGCAAGCTGCGCCGGGTCCGGCGAGAACCGCGGCGCCTCGAGGGCCAGGACAACCGGGACCGCCTCCGCCCCGCGGACGAGGATGTCGTAGAAAAACCACGGCGGGTCGTAGTAGATGACCTCGTCGCCTGGCTCGGTGAGCATGCGGAGCGCCAGCGCGATGGCGCCCCAGCCGCCGGTGGTCATCGCGACGTCCTCGGCGAGCCATGCCATCCCGGTGTGGGCCGACAGATCGGCTGCGACGACGGCAGTCGCCGCCGGGTGGTCGAACATGTACGCGTACCACGATGGATCCTGCGGCTCGGCGTGACGACGGACGGCCTCCACGAACGCGGGGATCGGCATGTCGTGCGGGTTCCCGAACAGGAGGTCCATCACGCCGGGCCTTCCGGCGCGGGCGTTGTGGGGCGACCCGGCGTACCACGCGTAGAAGGGCAGGCTCGCCTGCAGGGTCCCGATCCGATCCTGGGTCATGTCTGCGCTCCCTGTCCGCGTGGTTGAGCTGCCATGCTACCGCCCGCGGCGGCGGTGTCTCGGGCGCGGTCAGCCGGGCACGGCCGCGGGGTCGTCGCGCCGGAGCAGGAGGCCGAGGACGACTTTCCAGGCGCCGACATCGGCATCCCGGGAGCCCGCGAGTCCCGCGAACACCTGCGCGATGTGGTCGAGGTCGTGGACTGCCCACGTCGCGAGCAGCTCCCGCAGAGTCACCTCGCCGAGGACCGCGTGCAGGCCGCGCCGGTCGAGGTCGGCGGTGGTCACCGTCGCCTGAAACTGTGCGAGGTTGTCGCTGCGGAGCTGGGCGAAGCGCTCAACCAGCTCGTCGAGCGACGCGTTGCGGTCCCGCTCGGTGTGGGCGAACCGATCGAACGGGTCGAATGCCAGGGCCGGACCGTGCTCCAGGATCCGCCGTACCCGCGGCATCCAATCGTCGAGCTCGGCGCTGATGAGGTGGCCGACGACGTCCTGGGGCCGCCAACCCTCGGCCGTGTCGGGCGTCTGCGTCCAGGAGTCGGGCAGGCCCGCGAGGAGCGTCCGGAGCAGCTCCGGCGTCCGTCGCAGCAGATTCATCGTGTCGCCCAGGAATTCGCTCATGGGGGCGATTGTATTGCCCTCGACGCCTAGGCCGGACCGCAGCGCACGCTCAGCCAGTAACGATGACCTTGCCGCGGGCGTGACCCTCGTCGAGGTAGCGGAGCGCTTCGATAACCTGGCTGAGCGGAAAGCGCCGATCGATGTGCGGCGCGAGCTTGCCGGCCGCAATGAGGGCGGTCACGGTCTCGACGTCGGCCGCCTTGAATGGGGACCACCAGAGGAGCAGGCCAGACCAGCGGTCACTGAACCTCGAGATCAGCGGGCCGAGGAGCATGGCCACCAGGATCGTGAACGCAGAGCCGCCGAGCGTCACGTAGGCACCACCCGGCCTGAGCGCACGCCGCGCCCGGAGGATCGAATGATGAGACTCAGCATCGACGATCCAGTCGTAGCGTTCGCCTGTCTTCGTGTAGTCAACCTCCGTGTAGTCAATGACGTGATCGACCCCGAGGGACCGTACGAAGTCGACCTTTGCGGTTCGGCAGACGCCGGTGACCTCGGCCCCCATCGACTTCGCGATCTGGACGGCGAACGGCCCAACGTTGCCCGACGCGCCATCGATCAAGACCCGGTCGCCGGGCTTGATGGTACGGCCGTCGCGAAGCCGAAGCGCCTGGAGCCCCAGGATCGCCGAGTGTGGAAGCGCGGCCGCGACCTCGAATGACATGTCTGGTGGAATCGGCTGGAGGGCCTTCTCGCGTGGGCACACGTACTCCGCAAACGCGCCCTGCCCATAGGAATACAAGTCTCCAAAGACCCGATCGCCCACCTGGAACCGGGTTGCCGAGGGTCCCAGGGTCTCGACGACGCCGGCGACATCAAGGCCGATCCGCGCGTTCTTCGGGGATCGCAGGCCGGTGAAGAGGCGAACGAATCCCGGTTTGGGCGCAAGTCCATCCAGATCTGCCCGGTTGACCGACGCGGCCACGACGCGGACGAGCACGCGGTCCTCGGTGGCGGTGGGTCGATCGACCTCGCGGAGCTCGAGAACATCGAGTGAGCCGTAGCGCTCCTGGATTGCCGCCAGCATCAGTGCCTCCCCTGATCGACTGTGATCGAGTCGTGAGGATACGGGAATGAGCTGCGCACTCGTCGTCGCGTCGCCGCGGCCCCGACCGGGACGAACACCCCGGGTCGCGGTTCAGGCGCCATTCGTAACCGGGAGTCGCGGTCGGCCTCTTGAACGGGCAACGACGACACCACCGATGCAGAGCGCCCCGCCGGCGATTGCGACGACGGGCGGCACCTCGGCCAGCATGATCCAGCCGAGGACGATGGCGATCGGCGGGACGAGGTAGGTCGTGGATCCGAGTCGGCCTGCGGGCGTGTGGCTGAGCGCGTAGGCCCAGGTGGTGAATGCGATCGAGGTCGGGAAGAGGCCAAGGTACACGAGCCAGGCGGTCATCCCGATCGGTGCGGCGGCCAGCTCCGTGACGAGCGTTGGCGCGAATGGCAGGCACACGATGGCCCCGGTCAGGCACGCGATCCACGTCACCTGGAGCGCGGGCACGTTTCGCAGTGCGGGCTTCTGCAGGGTCACGCCGACGGCGTATGCGAGGGCCGCGAGGAGACAGAGCACGATCCCCCACTGCGCCTCGGCACCCGAGGCGCCCTCGCCGGCCGCGGCCGAGGTCGCGACCCCGATGACGACGGCCCCGGCGAATGCGATCGCGATCCCCGCGAGGAGCCGCGACGGCATCCTCTCGCCGAGGAAGAACCCCGCGAACAGGACGATGAAGATGGGCCCAACGTTCGTGAGCATCGAGGCCGTGCCCGCGTCGACGGTCCGCTCCGCTTCGTTGAGGACGAGGTTGTAGAAGGCGAACCAGGCGATGCCGGACCCGATGATCAGGGCGAGATCGCGGCGTGTCGGCGTGCGCCAGCCGCGAACGGCTACCAGGATCCCGAGCACTGCGCTCCCGATCAGCAACCGGCCCAGGGCGATCGAGCCGGGCCCGAAGGCACTCGCGGCATCGCGGATTCCAACGAATGCGGACGCCCACAGGACCACCGTCACGAGCGCGGCGGCCATCGCCAGCCGCTCTACCCTTGGATTAGGACGCTGCATCCCTGGACCTCATCTGGACGCTGGAATCGGGTCACGCACATAAGAACACAGGTCGGGCCCGCCTGGCAGGCCGGTTCGTGGAAAAGTTTTGAACCATTGCCGACCTCGGGACGCCCATACTCATGGAGGGATCTGCCGACCTGACCGGCCTTGGGGCGGGGGGCGGCGAGTGGAGGTGAGCCGGACATGCGAGAGGTCCCGGGCCGCAGCAGCACGGCCGGTGCGGTGCTCGTCGCGCTCGTCGCAGGTGGCCTGATCTTCACCGGGTGTGCCAATCGATCAGCATCGAACGATCCGGCGAGCACGGACCATTCAGCGAGCCCGGACAATCCGGTGAGATCGATCGTCATGGACGACTTCGAGTCCGGCGCGCTCGCTGACTGGCGTGCGGTCGGCAGCGGCGCTGGCCGGTGGTTCATCTATACGGACGGCAAACAGGCACCCGACCCCGCCTTGAGTGATCCAAACGTTACGTTCAATGTGCCGGACCCGCCCCAGGGAACCTATGCGGCCGTCACGGACATGGACGGCCCGGGGACGCGCATCCTCTACCGGGACCTCAGACTGGAGGGGCAGCTGACCCTCCACATGACTGTTTTTTACGTGGGCAGCGCACCGTTCAGCAGCCCGCAGTCCCTGGCCCACGACCTGCCCGAGGAGAACCAGCAGTTCAGGATCGACCTCATCGATCCCTCGGCGCCGATCGATTCGGTCGCGACCGGCGACGTCCTGGTCAATATCTTTCAGACCAAACCCGGCGCGCGCACCCGCCTCGAGCCCACCGAGGTGAGTGTCGACGTGTCTCCGTGGGCCGGCCAATCCGTACGCCTCCGCCTTGCAGGAACGGACAACGTGGGGCCGTTTCGGGTCGGCGTGGACAACATCGGCTTCGAGCCGATCGATCCGGCCTCGGTCGGCGGCATCCAGCTCCTGGATACACCCGAGGCGACGAGCGCCATCGATCTCGTGCTGCACAGGCTGACCGAAGCGGACGCGCTGGCAGCCCTCTCCGCCCGCGCCGAGGACCGTGCCGGCGCGGACGAGTTCTCCGGTGCCCTGCTCGTGACTCGAGACGGGACCGTCCTGCTCCAGGACGCCTGGGGTCTGGCCGACCGCGATGCCGGTACGCCGAACACGCTCGACACACGATTCCGCCTCGGTTCGATGAACAAGATGTTCACCGCGGTCGCGATCCTCCAACTTGTGGAGGCGGGCAAGCTGGCGCTGGACGATCCAATCGGCACGTATCTGCGCGACTATCCCAACGATGACGTGGCGCGGAAGGTGACCGTGCGCCATCTGCTCACGCACACGGGAGGCACCGGCGACATCTTCGGTCCGGAGTTCGATCGGAACCGCCTGACCCTCCGCGAGCACGAGGACTATGTTGCCCTGTTCGGCGGACGGGGGCCGGCATTCGAGCCGGGGGCGCGCTTCGAGTACTCCAATTACGGGTTCGTCCTGCTCGGCGCGATCATCGAGGCAGTGGGCGGTGAGTCGTACTACGACTACGTACGCCACAACGTGTACCGCCCGGCCGGCATGACCGCCACCGACTCGCTCCCCGAATCCGAGGACGTGCCGAACCGTGCTGGCGGGTACATGAGGTCCTCCCCCGGCGGTTCCTGGGCGCCGAACACCGACACCCTGCCGTGGCGCGGCACGGCCGCGGGTGGCGGCTACTCGACCGTCGGCGACCTCCTGCGGTTCGCCGAGGCGTTGGAGTCGGGCGCGTTGATCTCGAAGGCGTCCCTCGTCGAAGCGACCCGCCCGAACCCGGAGCAGTACGGGTTCGGCTTCGGCATCAACGGCGATGGCACTTTGTTCAGCTACGGTCACGGCGGCGGAGCACCGGGCATGAACGGCGAGCTCCGAATCTTCCCGGAGCTCGGCTATGTCGTCGTCGGCCTCAGCAACCTGGACCCGCCGGCGGCATCGGCCCTGGTGGAATTCTTCACGCTCCGAATGCCGGACAAGTAGCGCCTGGCGAGAGGGCCCTACGCTGCAAGTCGCTCGATGAGCAGGGCCGTCGTCGCGATGATGTCGGCGAGTGTCTCGTAATCGAGCGTCTCGGGCGCATCTGTGGGGCGGTGGTAGTTCGGATTGCGGAAGTTGCCCGTGTTGGTGACGTGGATCGCGGGCAGACCGGCTCGCCAGAAGTGCACGTGGTCGCTCCGGGAGAAGTTGCGGGCTACGGGGACCCTCGCAGCGAGGCGCCCGACGATGGGCAGGTCGACCGGGTCACGGAGCAGCAGGATCCTGTCTCGACCGATCGTTGCAGCCAGGCAGCGCGCCCACTCGCGGACGAGTCCGGCCGATTTCTGCCGATAGACCGCGACCACCATGTCGCCGGCATCTCCCCGCGCCCGCAAACGTGCCACCTGACCCGGGTAGAGCCTGTCAATGCCGGGCGGCACGGTCTGAGTCCCGGGCGTTGGATCCATGTAACCGATCGGGTCGAACACGATGGTGGCACTGACTCCGTAGCGGTCCGTGAGCCACGGGACGAGCGGCCCCGAACCGATGAGCCCGATCTCCTCGAAGTCGGGCGCCGCCAGCACGATCGTCTTCCGCAAGCGGCGGCCCTCGAGGAGGCGCGCCAGCTCCAGCAGCGCCACCACGCCGGCCCCGTTGTCGTCGGCACCCGGTGCGTCCTTGACGGTGTCGTGGTGGGCCACGATGACGATGGCCTCGCGAGCCTCGCCGGGCAGCTCGGCAATCAGGTTCGCGCCGTCCAGGCGCGCGTAGATGTGCGGCGTCCTCGGGGCTCGGCCAGGGACTTCGTAATCGAGTCCCCCAACGACATCCCTGAGGTGTAGTTCCTGACGCTCCACGCCCCAGCCGGCAGCACGCCATGCGTCCAGGATGAGGGCGTCCGTGGCCGCCATGGCCTCGGGAGCGTGGAGTCGGCTCCTTGGTGCGGGAAGGGACTCGACGAGGCGCCGGAGCTGGGCGGGTTTGATCTGTGCCCGCCAGCGCGTGGCGGCGGACTCGAGCGCGCCGTCGGGATCCGGGTACGCCGGCTCGCCGGTCCAAGCCATTAGCGTTTGACCTCGTGCGTTGGGAGTTCCATTGGATCGCCCTGTTGGCGATCGTACGCCGCCAGCGACGACGGGAAGCCTCGTCCACAATGGCGCGAAACCGCAGGAGCCATCGATGACCCACGATCATGACGAGCCCGCACACGACCACGCGCACGGTCACCACGAACACGAGCCGGTCGAGTACGGCGATGCGGTTCGCGGGTTTCGCGAAGACAAGGACGACTACTTCCGGACCGGCGCCGGAAGCCCCCTGCCGGCAGCGGAACGGGCCGGCTTCGGGGGTCTCCCCTACTTCGCCATCGACGAGGCGCTCCGTTTCGAAGGGCTGCGCCTCGAGCAGTATGTCGGCAACGAGCCCACGAGTTTCACGATCCCGACGTCGGACAACAAGTTACGGCCCGCAGAACGTGCCGGCACCTTCCGCTTCAACGTTGGATCGGTCCCCTGCTGGCTGACCGCGTACACCTTCGAGGCCGGTGAACCTGGCTCAGTGTTCGTGCCGTTCCTGGACGGGACGACGGGCGCCGAGACCTATGGTGCGGGCCGCTACCTCGACCTTGAGCCCGAGGAGGACGGCACCTACGACCTCGATTTCAACCTGGCCTACCACCCGTCCTGCGTCTACGACATGCGCTTCTCGTGTCCGCTGACCCCGGCTGAGAACCGCCTGCCGGTGCGGATCGAGGCCGGGGAACGCCTGGGCGAGGGCCACGCGGGCTGACCCGCAGCGGCCACCGTGAGGACGACAACCCGCAGGTCCAATCCGTGTCCTTTAGCAGGCCTTTCCCCGCACCAGGTCGATGAGCCTATCGAGGACGCGTTCACCGTCCGCGCGGAGCCCGTTGTGCTGGAATTCGTCCGTCTGCCACGTCCGCAGACCTCGAATCGTGGCCGCCGTCTGCTCCGCAAAGTCCCGCTCCACGTACAGATCGTTGACATAGATCGTCGCGGCCACCGGAACGTCGTTGCGTCGGAGCTGGTCGGCGTCGTAGAGCGCCGGCCAGGGATGCTCCGCGAGGATCTCCGCGGCCGCGCGCTGCGGCTGCAGGGCGGCGTAGTCCTCCCACATCCACGGGAAGACATGCTCCGCGGTGAAGTAGCCCTCCTCGGCTATCTCGCCGGGCAGCAGACGCTGCGACGACCAGCGCGTGGCAACGCCGTCCGCATACGACGACTCATGGAGCGTCGCGTAGATCGGGTTGCGGCTGAACCGGACGCCGGCTTCGACATCGTGGAGGAACGCTCTTGACCCGAAGGGCAGCTCGATCACGTGGTGGAGCAGCTCGAAGCCCGCACTGTCGCCAAGCCACAGGCCCAGCTGGCGAAATCGCCGCCCGGTCAACCGGTCACCGGACGGCAGCCGAACGTCTCCAGAGTCCAGCCGGCCCAGGATGTCTCGAACGCGCGCCTGGTCATCCGGATAGCGCTCGAAGTACCGGCGATTTGCCGCCAGAAGTCGCCTGTATGTCGCGCCGTAGATGTCGTCGACCGGTCGCCCGATCGGCGACAGCCCACCCGTGATGAACGCCTCCCGGAGCCCATCCGGCGCGATCGAGAGATAGGTCATCGAGGTGAACCCACCAAAGCTTTGTCCAAGGACGCTCCAGCGCTCAACGCCCAGCTCGACGCGGATCCGCTCGGCGTCCCGAACGATCGAGTCCGCGCGGAAGTGCGTCAGGTACGCGGCCTGATCCTCCGGCGTGTCGCCGGGAATCGCCGATCCGACCGGCGTCGATCGGCCCGTTCCGCGCTGATCGAGCAGGAGCACGCGATATTCCGTGAGGGCCCGCTTCATCCAGCCGGTCGGCGGGCTCGTCGGTCGGGTCGCCTCGAACCCTGGGCCACCCTGGAGGAACACGAGATAGGGCTTCTCGAGGCCGTCGGGCGAGGCCACTTCGCGGGTGAATACGACGATCGATGGGCCGTCCGGCCGTCCGTGGTCAAGGGGGACGGTGTGCTCGCGCTCAATGAGTCTTGCGCCGGGCACCTGGTAGGTCGCGGTCATCGCAGAAGGATAGCCGCCGGCAGCACTCGACACGGGGCCTGCGGACCACGATCCCGGCAATTGCGTTCGGGAAGTGACCGCGCGCGCCGGCCGCTCATTGGAACTCCGGCTCGAGTTGTTCGAACAGCGTGAGCTGGAGCCCGCCCGGCCCGTTCAGCCGAGCGTTCCGTGAGCGCCACGGCGTCTCGGTCGGGGGCGCGATCAACTCGGCCCCGGCCGCGAGCGCCGCTGCGGTTGCCCCGACTGCATCCGCAACTTGGAGTGCCACCCTGAGGTGCCCCGCAGCCCGGTGGCCGACCTCGATCTGATCCACATATGCCGCGTGCGGCGGATCCGCGATCTCGAGCGTGGCGCGCCCGGCATCAAGGATCACGACCCGGGTTTCGGTCGTGCTGAAGGCCGCGAGCTCGGCCATTCCGAGGGTGTCGCGGTAGAACGCGAGCGCGGCCTCGTAGTCAGGCGCCGTCACGACTAACCGCATTTCGAGCACCCCTGCACCCATCCCAGACCTCCTTCGCGCCTACTTCAACGTCGATCACCTGACGCTAGCAAACGGCGCGGCGGATGTCCGAGTCGAATGGACGGCGAATAGTGCGGTACTCTCGAGTGCCGGAGGATCGAATGGCCCCACAGAAACCCCGCCCGAAACCCGAGCGCATCAGGATCGAGAACGTCAATCATCCGGGCAAGACCACGCCTGTGGATGCGGGCATGTACAGCGCCATGCGCGACGCCCTGCTCGGCGTGCTGCCCGAAGCGGCGCCGGGCATGACCGAGGGGCAGATGCGCGTGGCAGTCACACCTAAACTGCCGGCCGAGCTGTATCCAGGCGGGGCCAGGGTCGGCTGGTGGTGCAAGGCCGTCCAGCTCGATCTCGAGGCCAAGGGAGAAATCACCCGGGAGCTGTCGCGGCCCTTACGCTGGCATCGGCCGGCGGAAGTTTCGCGGCCGTCGGACGTCCGCTTTTCACGCGACGGCGGGAACCGTCCGCACCGGCACGGTGGCGACCGTACGCCCTAGGACCGGCTGATCGGACTCGGCCCCTCCACCGTCACCCGAATTCCCAGAACGGCCCTCCGAGTCCGAGCCCATCCAGGATCGTCTGGCTCTGCTCGCGGGTGCGCGGCTGCCAGTCAGGATCCAACCGGTCGCTCCACCACGCGTTTGCGAGCTCGGCGAGCTTGCTGAGCGGGAGTGTTGCCCCGCTCGCACGGCCTGCGAGCCACGCCCTGACATGTGCTTCCGACCGGAAGAGCAGCATCGTGCTTCAGGTGAAGCCGATGTCCTGCCACCAGGAGACCGCCGGCACGAGGACGTGGAAGACGAGATTTGAGTCATCCGGCAGACCGTCACGGACCGTGATCTCGAGTGGCGCATGGCAATCCGCACACTCCGCGCGGATGGTGCTGTCCACCTTCAGTGCAGCGCCGATCCCGAACGCGTCCCAGCCGCAGTTGGCGAACCAGGACCGCCCTCCGGCTTCGACCCGAAAAGGGGTCGGCTGCGCGGAGAACGGATTGGCCATCCGGATTTCGCCGCCGTGGTCAAGGACGAGCGCGTGGCCTTCGTGGAGCCGCGCCCACCCGTCTCGGACCGCTGACTCCGCAAGACCGCTCGCCGCGGCCACCTCCCCCACGAACGGTGCCCTGCCGAGCTGGACGAACAGGCGGTAGGTTTCATTCCGAATCGCGAGATCGATGGGTTCCATGTTGCGGCTGATCATAGGCCGCCGACCCGTCGATCGGGCGTCCAGGTGCCGTGCAATCTCGGGTACATTCTCAGGCGACCCGCCCGCGGACCGGAGGATCGGATGACCCAGCGACTCGCCCTGCTCATCGGAACGCCCAAGGGTGCCTTCATCTTCGAAGGCGATGCAGGCCGGCGCGACTGGCGCCTTCGTGGCCCGCTGTGCGAGGGCTGGCCAATCCACGACATCTCCGTCGATCCCGATTCCGGTGCGCTGCTGGCGGGCGGTGCCAGCCCCTGGTACGGCGCCGCGGTCTGGCGGAGTGCCGACCTGGGCGCTTCCTGGACCCACTCCAGCGAGGGCCTGACCTACGGCGAGGACGGCCCGAAGGTGACGGCCGTCTGGAACGTGACCGCGAGCCACGGAACCATCTACGCCGGGGTCCAGCCGGCGGGCCTCTTTCGAAGCAGGGATGACGGGGCGACCTGGGAACACGTGGAGGGCCTGACCAACCACCCAACACGCCCGGAGTGGCAGCCCGGAGCCGGCGGCCTGATCCTCCATTCGATCGTTCCCCATCGCACCGATTCCCGGCGGATGTGGGTGGGCATCTCGGCGGTGGGCACGTTCGAAACGCAGGACGGCGGAGCGACCTGGGAGACGAGGAATGGCGGCGTCCGCGCCGATTTCGCGCCGGTGCAGTATCCCGAGTTCGGGCAGTGCGTCCACAAGCTGGTCATGGCGGCTGATGGGGGCGAGCACCTCTACCAGCAGAACCATTGCGGCGTCTACCGCTCCGCGGACGGCGGCCGGGTGTGGGAGGAAATCACGCCCGGGCTGCCTTCCGAATTCGGCTTCCCGATGGCTGCCCACCCGCGGGACGCACTGATGGTCTGGACGATCCCGCTCAACGGTGCCGATCGCGGCCGCTATGTGCCCGACGGCAGCGCCGGCGTCTGGCGGACCCACGACGGCGGCAACTCCTGGCTTCGCTCCGGCGATGGACTGCCGCAGCAGGAGGCGTACCTGAGTGTGCTCCGAGAGGCGATGGCAATCGATCGCCTCGATCCGGTCGGGGTGTACTTCGGCACCGCCAGCGGGCACCTGTACGGAAGTTCCGATGAAGGGCGGTCCTGGCATCTCATTGCCGACAACCTGCCACCAATCTGGTCCGTTGAGGCCGCCGTTCTTGAGTGAAGCGCCGGCGCCCGCCATCGTTCACCTGCCGCGGTCCCTGGTTGCACTGTTTCCCGGTGCCTCGAGACGCCTTGAGGCGTGCGGCGCGACGGTGGCCGAAGTGATCGATGACCTCGATCGTCAGGTCCCTGGATTGCGCAACCGCGTCCTGGACAGTGGTCCCACGATCCGGACACATCTCAACGTGTTCGTCGCCGG
Source organism: uncultured Anaerolinea sp. (assembly GCA_964580175.1). Classification (GTDB taxonomy): domain Bacteria; phylum Chloroflexota; class Limnocylindria; order Limnocylindrales; family CSP1-4; genus UBA5189. The sequence goes on from CAZOJS010000250.1 coordinate 48,092, forward strand.
CCAGCTCGCGGCACTCAGCACCCCGGTGCCGCCCGGCGCAGGCGTTCACATCATTCCCGCCGTCTCGGGCGGATAGCCCCGTTGTCCGCACCGGCCGTTGCGGTTTCTCCAGCCAGCGCCCATCGGAAGAAGTCTCGGCAGCGGAAGCCGACCCTCGGGGCCCCTGCTCAGAACTGCGGTCGCAGCCAACCCCCGGAGTCAGCCTCGATGGCGGCGGCCCCGGCGAGCGCGAGATCCTCGCGCCAGGGTGGCGCCACGACCTGAACTCCGATCGGCAGACCCTCGGGGGACGTTCCGCCTCGCACCACGACCGACGGCCAACCCGTGAGGTTGTGGACGTCGCTGTAGGTATCGCCGAACCACGGTTCCGTGCTCTCACCGTGACGAATCGCTGGCAGCGGCATGGCCGGGCAGACGATCAGGTCGACCGCTCGCATCCAGACCAGCAGTCGGGCGCGAATTTCGTCGGCGCGCTCGATCAGGGCGGTGAGCTGGTCGGAGGGAATGGGCGGCCGCCGAGTGACCCAATCCCTCGTGTCATACGAGCCCATGCCGGGCGTGCCGGCGGCGGTGATGAACCGCTGGAGCCACGCGAACCCGTCGGCACGGATCAGCCCGCCCCAGCACTCCCAAGCGTCCTGAAGCCCTGGGGCCACCCGCTCCTCTACGCGAGCACCACGATCGGCGAGTGCCTTCGCCGCATACTGGACCGCAGCAGTCGTTTCCGGGGTTGGCGTTCGGATCCCGTTGTCTCCGAAAGTCGCCACCCGCAACCCGCTGATCTGGACCGCACGAGGATCCCCGAGTGGCACGGGCATGACGTGGGGATCCTCTCCGTCTGGGCCGGCCATGATGGGGAGCAGGAGGCCCAGGTCCTCGACCCGTCGCGCCATCGGGCCCAGCTGCGTGAATGATTGGAAGAGCCCCTCGTACCCGGGCCAGTGGCCCGTCCTGGGGACCCGTCCGCTGGTCGGCTTGATTCCTGCAATTCCGCACACGTGCGCGGGCTGGCGGATGCTGTCGCCGGTGTCGCTGCCGATGTCGAACGGCGAACCGCCGGCTGCCACGATCGCTGCCGGTCCCCCACTGCTGCCGCCCGGGGTACGGGAGAGGTCATACGGGTTCGACGTCCGGCCATAGACATCGTTGTCGGTTTCGTTCGACCAGGTGAACTCGGGCGTGTTCGTCTTGCC
>CAZOJS010000251.1:0-3442 GCA_964580175.1 uncultured Anaerolinea sp.
ATGTGAGCCTAATGCCACGGGCACGGCCTGTGTGCAGGCGTGTCCGGTTCCGCCCGGGGGAGAGTGCATACCCAAGAAGGTATGGTGCGAGCCGGGCACCTCGAATTGCAAGATCGTGGCGTGCGAGTGCAAACCGCAGAACTGCCACGTCGATCTGAACGCGGCCGGGCTGCCGTATTGCCCCAACAAGTGTCCGGATCCGCTGGATACGTGTGAACTGGGAGGCGCTGACACCGACGGCGACGGCGTGGTCGATCTGTGGGAGTGCATTTGTGTACCGCCCCCGCCGGACCCGGTTTGCGAACCCAACTCGCTGAAATCGGATTGTAACCCGATCACCTGTCCGGTCGGTCCGCTCGGGCTGCCCGAGAAGTGCCAGAAGAAGTGCGTGATCCTCGATCCGCTGACCGGAAAGGTCACGCTCTCGGATTGCGACTGTGTCGGCCCCAACGATTGCCACATGGAGCTTCACGCTGCGGTAGGCGGAGGAGCCGCTAGCGCCGCCGGTGGCAACGTGGCGGGTACGCCTCCATCCGGCGACTGTGTAGCGGTCGACGATGGCACCGGCACGGTCAAGCTGCCGCCCGACGGCTGCGAGTACCTCAGTCCGGACGAGTTCCATAAGCTTGTCGGGGGTCTGCCCGAGGGAGTGACCATCGAAATCGGCGCGATCCACAAGAACTTCATTTGCAATCGACAACCGACTGACCCCGGCTTCTGCTCGTTCCCCATCCCACCGGGCGTGGACTGCGACGACCAAGAGCCTAACGACCCCACCGATGGGGCCAAGGAGTGTCACGACTCGACGCTCGAGTTGAACATGCGCGGAAACCTGGCGGCCAGCACGGCCGGTCCGTCGACTTACGTGAGGATGATCTCCATGCCGGTGCGCATGGAAACGCACACCGGTCCGCGGACACCGGGTATGCCGGTACAGTCGTTCGACACCGATATGTTCCGGCTCCAGGGAGCGCTGCCTATCGGCGATCCGGACTTTGACCTGCTGAAGATCAAGGCGGGGACCGATTTCGGCATGCCCAGCCCGGGTCACACGACGTTGGTGCGAATGGGCGGTCCCGGCAGTCCGTGGGCCGTCGACAGCTTCTTCGACGTGTTTTACGAGATCGACTTCATCGGTGCTCCGGGCGGTCCGTTCGCGGGCATGCATGGGAGCACGACGGGCACGATCCGAATGGCCACTAAGCCGTTCAAGTGCGTCGGCGACTGCCCGCCGGGGACGGTTTGCAACGAGACTCGCACACCGTTGGCGGACGGAACGATCAAGGTCTGCTGCGATTGCGAGGCGGCGTCGGTCTGCGAGACCGATCCGACGACCGGCGCATGTCGGCCCAACACCTGCCCGGCCCCGGAGAAGTGCATCGCGCATTGCGCTAAGTACAACACAAACGGGACGGTGATGGCGACGGACTGCGCGTGTGACGATCCGGCCGTCTGTCACCTGGAAGTTGGACCGCAACCTGGCCCAGTGGCCGGACCTGGTGGGCCCTGCGAAGTTGTTGACAACGGCAGCGGCTCGGTCGACCTGCCGCCTGTGGGCTGTGATTACCTCAGTCCCGATGAAGTTCACAAGATCATCGATGGCTTGCCTGCGGGTACGGAGATCCACCTGGCCCCGATCCATAAGAACTTTATCTGCAACCATCAGGAAGGCGGGGTCTGCTCGTTCTCGACTCTTGTGGATTGCAAGGAGGACGGCGGCGATTTGGGCGGCGAGAAGGAGTGTACCGACTCCGACCTCGAGTTCCAATTGACCGGGACCGGTACTCTCGCGGGATGGAATCGAATCGTGACCATCCCCAATACGACCTTCGAGACGCACACGGGAGTCAAGAAGCCGGGTCAACCGGTGCAGTCCTTCCCAACGCAAATGCACCGCTTGTTTGGGCAGATTAGCAATATTGGCGATCCAGACTTCGATCTCCTGCGGGTCGTCGCGGGCAACGATTTCGCTCTGCCCAGCCCTGGCCACACAACGCTGACGCGATTGCCCAACGGCAATTGGGCCGTGGACAGCTTCTTTGACATCACCTACCGGATCGACTTTGTGGGAAATCCGGCAAGCCCCCGTCTTTCCGGGAGGTCGGGTTCGACTACGGGGACTATACGGATGGCGACCAACGCGCCGTTCAAGTGCACCAATACCTGCCCACCTGGTCAGAAATGCGTGCAGACAACCACTACCAACCCAGATGGCACAATGGATGTGTGTTGCGACTGTGTCGCTGCACAGGTCTGCGAGCCGAAGCTGGATAAGAAGTCGTGCACGAATAACACGTGCCCGCCGGGCGTGGTTTGCAAGCCCAAGAAGATTCAGTGCTTCCCGCCGCCGGACCCGCGTGGATGCGAGATCGTGGAATGCGAGTGCATCGACGGCGATCCGTGCCATCCGGAAATGCCACAATCCGGTTCTCTTGTGCCGGTATGTACGGGCGGCTGCCCGACTCCGCCTCCCAATAACAAGTGTGTGCCGCGGAAGATCCCGGTTCCAGGCGGTGGCGGTGGGCTTGAGTACACTTGCCGTTGCGTGCCGGTACACGGCAAGCCGATCGCGGCAGATACGAGCGTGCCGGGTAAGAACCGACATATCTCCGCTGCTTACGACGGTACCCCGGCGACGACGGCCGGACCGGGCGGGCCCTTGCTGGCGATGCGCGTGCGTTTGACGGACCTGCAGAATCCGGTTCCGCCGAACCTCCCGCAATTCCCACCGCCGAACTTCAGCGCTTACGAAGAAGCGACTTGTACGGCCGCAGGCGAAATGGGTAGCTGTGAGCGATGGGCCGGTCCTCCCGGAACTTTCCTGGAGGCGCAAGACCTTCCTGGGATAGGAAGTTACCGAGCCTCAAGGTTGCAGTGCTCGCCGGCCTTCTTCGACTGGAGCCTGGAAACCAACGTGAACATGCTCGGAGCGGAGATCGTTCCCAGCTCGCGATACGCCGCGCAGTTCGTGGACATCGCCTGCGCGGACACGCTGGACGAGGAATGTTTCTCGGAGGTCTTGGTGCTTGCCACGGCGCGTTCCGGAGACGTGACCGGGGTGTTTAATCCGCCGGGGACCACGACGCAACCGGATGTGCTCGACGTGGCGCAGTTGGTAAACCACTTCAAGCACATTCCCGGCGCCCTTCCGAAGTCGGTGGCCCAGATGCAGCCCAACGCGCCGGATCCGAATGCGGACGTTAACGCGCTGGACATCGTGGCGGTGGTGGACGCGGTGAAGCAGAAGGCGTATGCGTTCAGCGGTCCGTGTCCATGCCCGTCGCTGATGACCTGCGGCACTACGGCCTGCGCGACCGACGCGGTGTGCGTCGCCTTGCCCCCAGCTAGCGGCGGCGGCCCATCGGCCAAGTGCGTGAAAACGTGCGTCGGCGGCGCCAACGACGGCGGGCCGTGCATCAACGACACGCACGGGCACTGCCCG
>CAZOJS010000252.1:0-3101 GCA_964580175.1 uncultured Anaerolinea sp.
CGGGGAGGGCGATGATTCAGGCTCGGCGTCGGATGCGTGGCGGGACGACGCGCCGGTCCTGGCCGGGCTCGCGGCGGCGTCGGTGCCGGGCCTCGTGGCGCTGGGGCCGCATCGCGGGGCTCGCCTTCGTCGTCTGGGCGACCCGGCCGAGGAGGGTGATGTGCCCACGCCCGAGGGCTGTCACGCGCGGGCGAACGGCTTCGATCTGCATGCGGGCTTGGTCGTGCCGGCCGGGCAGCGGGATCGGCTCGAGCGCGTGTGCCGCTACGCGCTGAGACCGCCGGTGACCGAGGAGCGACTGCACCTGACCGCCGAGGGTCAGGTGCGGCTGGAGCTCCGGCAGCCGTGGCGCGATGGGACGACAGACGTCGTGTTCGACCCCGTCGAGTTGCTGGGACGGCTGGCTGGGCGCGCCGCTCGGAAAATGATCCATTCGCCGCTCGGAAAGTGATCCACCTGAGGGCCTGATTGCGGGTTGCCGAAGCGTTGGGCTTCGGGTCCCCTGAAAGGATGCTCAGGATGGACCAAGTACATGTCATTCGCCACCAGGTGTTGGTGGAGGGCCGCTCGCAGCGGCAGGTGGCCAAGGCGTTCGGGATTTCGCGGCTGACGGTGCGGAAGTACGTCGGCGAGGGGGCGCCGAGGCGGACGGCCACGGAGCCACGGGCGCGGCCGGTGTGGGCGGCCGTCCGGGCGCGGGTGGAGACCCTGCTAGCCGAATCGGCGCAGTGGACGGGCGGCAAGCAGCGGCTGACGGCCACGCGGCTGCACGGGATGCTGGTGGCCGAGGGGCACCAGGTTGGCGTCACGGTGGTCAAGGACGCGGTCGCGGAGTGGAAGCGGCAGCGGCGCGAGGTCTTCGTACCGTTGACGTACCGGCCCGGCGATCTGGCCGAGGTCGACTTCTTCGAGGTGCTCGTCGACGTCGACGGGACCCGCCGCAAGGCCTGGCTCTTCCTGATGCGGCTGATGTACTCGGGCCGCGACTTCGCGTGGATCTACGAGCGGCAGGACCAAATTAGCTTTCTCGACGGGCACGTCCGCGCCTTTGCGCACTTCGACGGCGTACCGGCGCGCGTGGCGTACGACAATCTGCGGGCCGCCGTCGTGCGGATCCTGGTCGGCGGCGCGCGGGCGTTGACGCTGCGGTTCGCGGCGCTCGCCTCGCACTACCTGCTCGAAGCCTGCTTCTGCCGGCCGGGCGAGGGCCACGATAAGGGCGGGGTCGAGGCCCGCGGCCAGGCCGTGCGGCTCCAAGCGCTGGTCCCGATTCCGAGCGGGCCGACGCTCGCGGGCATCAATGACGCCCTGCTGGCCCGCATGGATGCGCGCCTCGCGACCACCCGCGATGCGGCCGGGCAGACCATCGGGGCGCGCTTCGCCGAGGAGCAGCGCCTCTTCCGGCGCGCGCCGCGGCCCTTCGCACCCGAGGCCACGACGTTCGCCACGGTGACCCCGCGCGCCTTGGTACGGCTCGAGGGCGCGGTCTACTCGGTGCCGAGTCGGTGGGCCGGGCTCGACCTCGTCGTCCGCGTCGGCGCCACGACCGTGACGATCGTCGGGCGTGACGGGACGCCCATCCGGCATCCGCGGAAGCGGTTCGGCGAGCGGTCGATTGACTACCGGCATTACCTGGCGGAGCTCGCGCGCAAGCCGCAGGCGGTGCGCCAGGTCCTGCCGGATCTCCTGCGCGATCTGGGCGCGCCGTTCCCCGCCATCTGGGATCAGCTCCACGAGGCGCACGGGCCGCGCGACGCCGCGCGGCTCTTCGCCAACGTCCTCGGCCAGCTCGAGACGCAGGGCGCCACGGTCGTCGTGCCCGCCCTGACCGCGGCCCTCGCGGGGGGGACGCCGCTGCTGCTCGCGCTCACGCCGGCGCGGTCGCTCACGTGCGTCGCGCCCGACGCGGTGCCGGCGCCACTGCGCGACATCGAGGTGAGCAGCGGGTGTGCCGCCGACTACGACGGCTGGCTCGTGGAGGTGGCAGGATGAGCGCCGCCCTGACGCGCGATCTCGTCGTGGCGCAGACGCGGGCCCTGAAGCTGCCGGGCATCGCGCGCACGTTTGAGGGCCTCGCGCGGCAGGCCCGTGACGCGCATTGGCCCCACGACGACTATTTGCACGAGGTCCTGAGTGCCGAGCAAGCCTCGCGGCACGAGTCCGTGATCCGGCAGCGGCTCCAGGAGGCGCGCTTTCCCGAGATCAAGACCCTCGACACCTTTGACTTCGCCGCCGCCGAGGGCGTCAGCGCGACCCAGGTCCACACCCTCGCCCGCGGCGAGTGGGTGACGGCGCCAGAGAATCTGATCTTCGCCGGCCCCATCGGGACCGGCAAGACGCACCTGGCCATCGCGCTCGGCGTCGAAGCCACGCGGCAGAAACGCCGCGTGCTCTTCACCCGCGCCGCCGACCTCGTGCGCCAGCTCGTGGAAGCGCGCGACAGCCGCGAGCTCACGCGTCTCCAGCAGCGGCTCCTGCGCGCCGACGTGCTGATCGTCGATGAGCTGGGCTTCGTGCCCTTCGACCGCACCGGCGGCGAGCTGCTCTTCAATCTGCTCACGGACCGCTACGAGCGGCGCGCCACGGTTGTGACCACGAATCTCGCCTTCGCCGAATGGGTCACCGTCTTTGCCGGCGACGAGAAGCTGACGACCGCGCTGCTCGATCGCTTAGCGCACCACGCGACCGTGCTCACCACGAAAGGCAAGAGCTACCGCATGCGCAAACGCCGCCCCCGCGAGGACCCATCGTGATCCCGTCGAGCGACCGTGCCCACATCGCCACGTCCATCTCCGCGGTACGGGGTGGGCGCTCGCCGGCCCAGGCCGGCTCCCGCTGTGTGACAGACCCTGAAAAGGAGGGGGTAGACCGCTTGTCGTCAGGTCAGAACCACGTAGAATGAACGCCCCGCAGGTGGTCTACTTTCCGAGCGGAGTGCTGGCCTAGTTTCTGAGCGGCGCGCGCAACTCTTCTGATCTCGTGACCGCGAAGGACCTTCGGCGCATCCTGAGGTCCTTCGGTTGCGTCGAGAGCCGGCAACGAGGCTCGCATCCTACGCATCGAATGCGGCCAGTGTGTGACGACCGTACCGGTTCATGCGG
>CAZOJS010000253.1:0-16368 GCA_964580175.1 uncultured Anaerolinea sp.
GTCGAAGCCCACGACACCGGCGTCGCGCCAGCGGATGGCCGCTTCGGCCACCTCGACTGAGCGGGCCGCCTGACGCATGGCCGTGACCAGGACCTTCATGGTGATCGGATGGCCCGCGGCGGCAGCGCGCTCGGATCCGAGGTGAAAGCCCTCGAGATTGGCCTCGATGACCTCATCGAGCGTCAACGATCGCTCGGTTGACAGTTCGGGAGCATAGCGGACCTCGGCGTAGGCGACGCCGTCAGCGGCGAGATCTTCGGCGCACTCGGCAGCCACCCGAACGATCGCGTCGCGCTCCTGGAGCACGCCGACGGTATGGACGAACGTCTCGAGATACAACTCGAGCGACTTGCGGTCCGCACCGCGCCGGATCCACAAGGCGAGTTCGCCCGGATCCGCGGTGGGGAGGCCTCTGTAGCCGTATTCGGCCGCGAGATCGACGATCGTCGCCGGGCGCAGCCCACCATCGAGATGATCGTGAAGCAGGGCCTTGGGCGCGCGACGAATGGTATCGATTGTGAGCAAGAACAGCCTCCAGCCGGGTTTGGCGGATCGTACCGCAGGCCGATCCGGATGCGAGTACCAGCCACAGGACCCTCGAATCAGCGGCCTATGCCCGAGGCGCGGTCAGTCCGGCCCGATCCGCTCCCGAGCGGCAGCCAGGGCCGCGCGCACGCGGTTGGGTGCGGTTCCACCGAGGACATCGGAAGCAGCCAGGGCGCGTTCGACGCCGGCCGCCGCTCTGAGGGCGGCTCCGATACCCGGGTCCGCGCGAAGGCGCGTCGCCGCGTCATCGTCCACCGATTTGAGCGCCGCAATCACTTCGTCGTCGGTGACCTGGTCAAGCCGCACGCCGCGCGTCTCCGCGGTGACAACCAGCGTTCCGACGATGTGGTGGGCGCTCCGGAATGCCACGCCGCGACCAACCAGCGCATCGGCCACGGCCGTCGCCGTGGTGAACCCTTCATCCGTCGCTTCGCGCATCCGCCCAGCGTGGACCGCAAGGGTGTCGATGAGCCCGCTCATCACCGCGAGCGACGTTTCGAGCGTACCGATCGCGCGGAACAGCGGCGGCTTGTCCTCCTGGAGGTCCCGCTGGTACGCCAAGGGCAACCCCTTCAGGATGGTCAGCATCTCGGCCAGGGCCGCGATCACGCCCGCCGTGCGTCCGCGGACAAGCTCCGCGGGATCCGGGTTTCGCTTGTTCGGCATCATCGAGCTGCCGGTGGAGAAGGCGTCCGAGACGCGCACGAACCCGAACGCGGGGTTGGACCACCAGGTGATCTCCTCGGCCAGTCGTGAGAGATGGACCATGGACATCGCCGCTGCCGCGAGGACCTCGACGACGAAGTCCCGGTCAGACACGGCATCGATGGAATTCGCGGTAACACCTTCGAAGCCCAGTTCGGCGGCCGTCGTCTCCCGGTCCAGTGGATAGCCCGCTCCGGCCAGCGCGCCGGAGCCGAGCGGCGAGACGTTGAGGCGCCGGCGGCCATCGGCGAACCGCCCTCGATCGCGCTCCAACATCTCCACGTACGCCACGAGGTGGTGGGCGAACAGGACCGGCTGGGCAGGCTGGGTGTGCGTGCTGCCGGGGAGGATCGCGTCGCCATCACGCTCGGCCAGGCCCACGAGGGCCCGTTCCATGCCGAGGAGCGCGCCGTCGAGCCGATCGACCGCCCGGCGAGTCCACAGGCGCAGGTCCGTGGCGACCTGGTCATTACGCGATCGGCCGGTGTGAAGCTTCCGCGCCACGGGCCCGATGCGCGCCTCGAGCGCAGCCTCGAGGTTCATGTGGACATCCTCGAGCGCCGCATCCCATTCGACCGTCCCGGCCGCGACCTCAGCCAGCAGCCCCTCGAGGCCAGCCACAAGGGTTGCCACCTCGGCGTCGCTCAGGATCCCGGCTCGCCCGAGCCCACGGACGTGGGCGATCGAGCCCGCGAGATCGTCGGCCGCGAGCGCGGCATCGACCTCGATGGAGCGCGTGAAATCGACGACGCGCTCGTCCGTCCCGCCCGAGAATCGTCCGCCCCAGCGTTGCATGGCACCTCCGCGCGGATCGTACCTCGTGAAGCTGTGCGGGGAACTCAGCCGACCCCCGCCCCGGCGCCGGGAGCACTCGGCACGGATGGCTCGCTCGGCGCGCGACCGCGAGCGGCCTTGACGTGCACCGGAGAAGCGGCCCGGAGTTCCTCCGCGGCCTGCTCGGCAGTCAAGTCCCGCTGGGCTTCGGCGAGCAACTCATAGCCGACCATGAACTTGCGAATGTTGGAGCGCAGCAGGGGCGGCAGGAAGTGGCCGTGGAGCTGCCAGTGGTCCGTCGATCCGGCGCCGAACGGCGCCTGATGCCAGCCCATGGAGTACGGGAATGACAACCCGAAGAGGTTGTCGTAGCGGGTCAACAAGCGGATCAGGATGTCTGACAGATGATCGCGCTGCGACGGCTTGAGCTCCGGCAGCCGAGCGACGGGCTGGCGGGCCAGGAGGAGCGTCTCGTACGGCCAGGCAGCCCAGAACGGGACTACGACTACCCAGTCGTCGTTCTCCTCGACGACCCGCGGGCCAGCCGACTCCTGGGCAGCGTAGTCGAGGAGGAGCCGCCCGCCAGACTCGGCCCGGTAACGTGCTTGCGCGGTGTCCTCCTTGACCGCTTCGCGCGGTAGCGCTGTACCGGCCCAGACCTGCCCATGAGGATGCGGGTTGGACGCACCCATGATCTCGCCGCGGTTCTCGAACACCTGGACCCATTGGTACGTGCCACCGAGCTGGGTGGTTTCATCTGCCCAGACATCGACCACGTGGCGAACGGCATCCGCAGACATCAGCGCCAGGGTCAGGTCGTGGCGGGGGCTGAAACACAGGACATGACAGGCGCCTTCCTCGCCTTCAGCCCGCAGGAGGCCGTCCTCAATACGCTCGGTCGAGGTGCCCGGACGAAGGGCCGAGAAGTCATTCGTGAAGACGAAGGTCGTGTCATAGGTCGGGTTTCGCTCGCCATTCGCTCGGACGTTTCCGGGGCACAGGTAGCAGCTCGGGTCGAATGGAGGCAAGGCCTGGGTACCGGAAGACTCGCGCCGTCCCTGCCAGGGGCGACTCGTGCGACCGGCCGAAACGAGGATCCACTCATCAAGGAGCGGGTTGTAGCGGCGGTGCGGCTCGCTCCGGAGTCGATCGAATGATGAGTCGCTCCGCGGCTCGCCGATGTCGCTCACCGGGGGGAAGGAACGCCGGTCGGGTCCGTGCGCGGCGCGACCGCGGGAGGAACGCCGTTCTCATGCACCACGACGAGTTCGCGAACCTCGCGACGTAGCGCCGCGCACGCATCCTCGTCCAGCCCTGCGTCCGTGATCAACACGTCCGCCTGGTCAAGGCGTCCGATCGAGCTGATCCCGATGACACCCCACTTGGTGTGGTCGGCCAGGACGACGAGGCGGCGCCCGGCCTCGACGAGGGCTCGGTTCGTCTCGGCCTCGAGCAGGTTCGGAGTCGTAAATCCGGAATGTGGGTCCATGCCGTGCACGCCCATGAATACGAGATCGACGTGGATCGTCCGGAGGGCCGAGACCGCGAATGGCCCGACGAGTGCGTCGCTCGGCGTGCGCACCCCGCCCGTGACGATGATCGTCTGGTCGGGCCGGCCCATCCGGTACAGAACATCCGCGACCGGCACCGAGTTCGTGACCACCGTCAGGCCCTCGATGTCGGTGAGTCGACGCGCCAGGGCGTAGGTCGTGGTGCCGGCGGACAGGGCGATCGCCATGCCCGTCGTGACAAGATCCGCTGCGGCCGCGGCGATCGCGTCCTTCTCCGCCAGCTGAAGCTCGGACTTGACGACGAACCCGGGCTCGAAGAGCGAGCTCCCACTGGTCACGGTGGCGCCACCGTGGACCTTCTCGAGCAGGCCCTGCTGATGCAGGAGCTCCAGGTCCCGCCGGACCGTCATGTCGGAAACAGCCAGGTCGCGAGCAAGCTCCGCGACCCGCACCGCACCGTCCTCTCGGACGCGCTCCAGGATGTACGTTTGACGCTGGCGAGCGAGCACGAGCTGTTGGGTCCTCCAACTCCAGCGATAGCCGATTGCTCAAAGGTTCGCGCAGGAGCGCTCAAATGTCAACGACTTATGAAGACTTCGCACGACAATCCTCAGATAATCCTTGACATGCGACGGACAGCACCCCAAACTCGTGTTTGGTCATGTCGGTTTGTGTGCGTCCTGGCCGACCCGTGGCGACCGTAGCTTGGAGGAGAATTGCTGTAATGGCAGATCACAGACTGTCGCGGAGGCCGGGGGACACGGCCGACGCGTCTGACCGGCGACGGACGAAGTCCGGCCGGATCCTTGTCCTCGGCACGACCCTCGTCCTGATTGCGACCGCCTGTGGCGGTGGCGCCTCCCAGGCGCCGGCGACCGAGGCCCCCGTTCCGGGGACCGAAGCCCCGGCGACCGAGGCCCCGCCCGCAGGCCTCGGCGAGACGACACTCGGCTCGAACGAGAGCGACGAGAACCCGAAGAACGCCGTCCAGGCGATCGTCGATTACTGCGAGGGCATGTCGAGTTTGACGGTAAAGGTCAACGTCAACGATCACAACACGTTCCAGAACCAGATCAGCTCATACCTGCAGGGCGCCCCTGACGACGTCGTCAAGTGGTTCGCCGGCAACCGCGTCCGCTTCTTCGCGGCGCAGGGCCTTCTGTCGCCCGTCGACGACGTGTGGGCGGACATCGAGCAGTACTTGACCCCGGGCCTCAAGGCAGCCTCGCTTGGCGCCGACGGCAAGGCCTACTTCGTCCCCGTCTACAACTACCCGTGGGTCGTCCTCTACCGCAAGAGCCTCTTCGCGGAGAAGGGCTACACGATCCCGAAGACCATCGAGGAGTTCAAGACCCTCGGCGACAAGATCAAGGCCGACGGCATCGTGCCGCTCGCCCTCGGAGACCAGGATGGCTGGCCGGCCATGGGCACCTTCGACATCCTCAACATGCGCATCAACGGGTACACCTTCCACATCGACCTGATGGAAGGCCGCGCGAAGTGGAGTGACCCGAAGGTGAAGGCCGTGTTCGAAACCTGGCGTGACCTTCTCCCGTACTTCCAGGAAGGTGCGCCGGGCCGCACCTGGCAGGATGCTGCCAAGGCCGCCCTCGTTGACAAAGCGGCCGCGATGTACTTCCTCGGCACATTCGCGGTGGAGCAGGCCGGCGACGCCGCGAGCGACGTCGGGTTCTTCCCCTTCCCGCTGTTCGGAACGGCGTACGACGGCGAGAACGCCATTGACGCCCCGATCGACGGGTTCATGCTGAGCGCGAACCCGGGCAACCCGGAAGCGGCGAAGGCCTTCCTCCGCTGCGTCGCCACGCCCGAAGCACAGGTCGCATACGTGACGAGCCCCGGCATCGGCAGCGTGGCGGTCTCGCCGCTCGCCGATACCAGCAACTACACGGAAGTCCAGAAGATGTCGGCCGAGGTCCTCAAGTCCGCAGGCAACATCGCCCAGTTCCTCGATCGCGACGCGCGGGCCGACTTCGCTGGCCCGTCCGGGATGCAGGGCTTCCTCATCTCGTTCCTGACCGACCCGAACCAGGACTTCGACAAGTTCCTGGGCGACATCCAGGCCTACTACGACTCGCTGCCCCCGCAGTGAGCGCACGGAACCTGATCTGACATGACCGTCCGAGGATCCTCCTCGGCGACCCCCACCCCGTCGGCCGCGGCCGGCGGGGTTGGGTCATCTTCACGCCGCACGCGGCGGCGCCGTTTCAGCCTGCTCACCCGCACTGACAAGATCACCATTGCGCTGATGGTGGCCATCCCGACCACCCTCGTCGCGGTCCTGGTCCTCCTGCCGACGCTCGCGTCGATCCTCCTGTCGTTCACGAGCTGGAACGGCATCGGCGGCTTTGACAGGATCGAGTTCATCGGCCTCAAGAACTACACCGACCTCATCAACATCTACAAACCGTTCTGGCCGGCGGTCTCCCACAACGTCATCTGGCTGGTCTTCTTCCTGTTCATTGCGACGCCGCTCGGGATGTTCCTGGCGGTGCTGCTCGACAAGAACATCCGCGGAACCCGGTTCTACCAGGGTGCCCTGTACATGCCCGTCGTCCTCTCGCTGGCGATCGTGGGCTTCATCTGGCAGCTGATCTACGCGCCGGAGCAGGGCCTCCTGAACAACCTCCTGGGCCGCACGGCCCAGGGCAACCAGATCTCCTGGCTGGGCGACCCGAGCCTTAATCTTTGGGCCATCCTGGTGGCCGCCAGCTGGCGGCAGGTCGGATACGTGATGATCCTCTACCTCGCCGGGCTCAAGAGCGTGGACCCGTCCCTGCGGGAGGCTGCGTCAATCGACGGCGCGAGCGAGTCACAGACCTTCTTCCGGGTGGTCTTCCCGGTGTTGCGGCCGATCAATCTCGTGATCCTGGTGATCACCGTGATCGAGTCGCTTCGAGCGTTCGACCTCGCGTTCATTACCAACAGGGGCCTCAACGGTCTCGAGCTGCTCTCGACGCTCGTCACGAACAACATCATCGGTGAGACCAGCCGGATCGGGTTCGGCTCTGCGATCGCCGTTGTGCTGCTGTTCGTGTCGGTCGGACCGATCATCTTCTACCTGTTCCGTGCGCTCCGGGAGGACAACGGGTGACGCAGGCAGCCGGAGTAGCTCGAATCACGCCTGCCAGTCGCTGGCCTGCCAAGCGTCTTCGCCGAGCCCTGCTCCACGCGTTCCTCATCTTCATGAGCCTCCTGTGGCTCGCACCGATCCTCTGGGTGCTCTATACCTCGCTCCGACCGTACGCCGACACGGGCGGCGATCCGCGCGGCTACGTCTCCGTCGGCGGGGCATACAACCTGGACAACTTCTTCAACTCCTGGACGAAGGGCGAGCTGGTCAAGTACTTCGTGAACACGGTGGTCATCCTGATCCCAGCCGTGATCCTGGTGCTCCTGCTCGCGTCGATGATGGCGTTCGCCGTGTCGCGCTACTCGTGGCGGCTCAACGTTGCCATGTTGATGTTGTTCACTGCGGCGAACCTGCTGCCTCCCCAGGTCATCATCACCCCGCTCTTCCGGATCTTCCTCGTACCGCTCGGGTTGCCGGAATTCCTCAGCGACAACGGGCGCCTGTACGACCAGTACCTGGGGATCACGTTGATCCACGTCGCGTTCCAGCTCGGTTTCTGCACGTTCGTCCTCAGCAATTACATGAAGACGATCCCCAAGGAGCTGAACGAGGCCGCGGTGGTCGATGGGGCCGGGGTCCTCAAGACATACTGGAGCGTCATCCTCCCGCTGACGCGTCCGGCCCTGGCCGCCCTCGCGACGCTCCAGGTGACCTGGATCTACAACGACTTCTTCTGGGCGCTCACGCTCATGAAGACCGGTGACAAGTTCCCGATCACGTCCGCGTTGAACAACCTCAAGGGGCAGTTCTTTACTGACTACAACCTCGTCGCTGCGGGATCGATCATGGTCGCCATTCCCACGCTGATCGTGTTCTTCGCGCTTCAGAAGCAGTTCATCAGCGGTCTGACGCTGGGCTCAACGAAGGGTTGAGTCGGCAGCGCATGAGCGCCGGCCGGCCTTGGTCGGACCCGGGCCTGGTCGGTCGCGGTCGAGTGCCAATGCACGCCGTGCCGCACGAAGATCGGCATAGCCTCGACGGAACGTGGCGGTTCCAGCTCCTGGGGAGCCCGGACGAGCCCCTCGGCGATCACTGGCGCGAGGCCGAGGTGCCGGGCTGCTGGACGATGCAGGGGACCTCGGACGTGCCGATCTACACGAACGTTCAGATGCCTTTTCCGGGTTTGCCGCCGACTCCGCCGGCGGAGAACCCAACGGGCGTCTACGAGCGCTCGTTCGTCGTCCCTGACGAGTGGGCGGGCCGCCGCATCGTGCTTTCGGTCGGCGCCGCGGAGAGTGTCCTCATCGCCAGCCTGAACGACGTCGAGATCGGGATGAGCAAGGACTCGCATCTGGCGGCCGAATTCGACCTCACGGATCGCCTTCGGCCCGGGACGAACGATCTCCGCCTGGTCGTCGTGAAGTGGTCCGACGCCACGTTCATCGAGGATCAAGACCAGTGGTGGCATGGCGGGATCACCAGATCAGTCAGCCTCTACGCGACTGAGCCAACGTATCTCGCCGATCTCGACATCCGGGCTGGTCTGACGACGGATGGTGCATCCGGCACCCTGGAGGTCTCGGCGACCGTTCGGTGGCCGGATGGCGGTCGCGTCAACGGCTGGCGAGTTCAGGCGGAGCTGAGCGGACCCGGGATCGGGGCACCAATCCGACGCGTGGCCGACGTGCCGGCGCTCCGGCCGCACGGCCGCCGATCCCACGCCGGCTGGTACGACGGGCCGCCCCGACGGGGCGAGCTGGAAGTGATCGCCGAAGCGGCCGCCGGCATCCGGCTTGATGCGGCCGAGGCGGTGGCCCGAGAGGAGACCATCGCGGCCCACCTGGCAACGCCGGCGGTTGCCCGTCTGGAGGCCGTCGTCCCGGACATCATGCCGTGGTCGGCCGAGCTTCCGACGCGCTATCGGCTGACCGTCACCCTGCTCGACCCGGGCGGGCGGGCCATCGAGGAGGCCGGCGTCTGGGTCGGATTCCGGTCCGTGCAGGTGACTGAAAGCGAACTCCTGATCAACGGACGGGCGGCCCTGATCCGCGGCGTCAACCGGCACGACTTCGATCCCGCGACGGGCCGTGTCATCCGACTCGAGGACATGCAGGCCGACCTCATCCTGATGAAGCGCTTCGGCTTCAATGCCGTCCGCACGTCGCACTACCCCAACGACCCGCGTTTTCTGGATCTTGCCGATGAGATCGGGGTGTACGTCATCGCCGAGGCCGACATCGAGTCGCATGCGTTCTGGGGTTCGCTGTGCCACGACCCAGGCTACCTTGGCGCCTGGGTCGACCGCGTCTCCCGGATGGTCCTGCGAGACCGGAACCACGCGTCCGTCATCGCGTGGTCGCTCGGGAACGAGTCGGGCTACGGCGCCAACCATGATGCGGCGGCGGCCTGGGTCCGGCGCGTCGACCCATCGCGTCCGCTCCACTACGAGGGGGCGATCCGCTTCGAGTGGACCGGCGGCGAGCGAGTGACGGACATCATCTGCCCCATGTACCCGTCGATTGCCGCCCTGGTTGCGCACGCCGAATCGGGTCGCCAGCGTGGCCCGCTCATCATGTGCGAGTACTCGCACGCGATGGGCAACAGCAACGGGACGCTTGCCGAGTACTGGGACGCGATGGAGCGAACACCCGGCCTGCAGGGTGGCTTCATCTGGGAGTGGCGAGACCACGGGCTCGATCAGCGGCTGGCCGATGGGCGCCAACGAACCGCCTACGGCGGCGACTTCGGGGACGAGCCCAACGACGGCAACTTCTGCATCGACGGGATCACATTCCCGGATCGAACCGCAAAACCGGCGCTCTGGGAGCATCGGGCGATGGCCTTGCCCGTGCGCGTCCAGGCCACCGCCGCGGACCTAGCCGTCGGCATCGTGGAGATCGAGAACCGGGCCGACTTCCAACCGCTCGACTGGCTATCCGCGAACTGGCAGATTGACGATGAGACGGGGATCCTGGCCCTCGGTTCGATGACGCTGCCCGCGGTCGGGCCCGGCGGGCGGGCACAGGTGTCCCTCGACGGCTGGCCGGGGCCCCCGGAACCTACCTCCGGCGAACGGTGGCTGACCATTTGCTTCGCAACGCGGGCCGACGCCCCGTGGGCCCCGGCCGGGTTCGAGGTCGGGTCGGCACAGCTGCTGCTCACGCCCGGTGAACCGCCGACGGGCGCTGCCGGCAGCGCACCCGAACGGGCGATCCTCGGACCGGATGGACGGCTGCACATGAAGGGCCTGGCCGATGGGCCGCACCTCTCGCTCTGGCGGGCGCCGACGGACAATGACCGGATCGGTGGCCTCGCCGACACCTGGGAAGCCTGGGGCGTGGATCGCCTCGAGCGGCGGCTCGTCTCGATCGAGGAGGCGCCGGACGCGCTCGTGGTCAAGCTCGCCTGGCGAACAGGAGCCGGCGTCGAGATCGCGCACGAGCAGCGGCTCGCCGCGTTGGACGGCGGTGCGCTCCAGGTGACCGAGACCGTCGAGATCCCCGCGGAGCTGAACGACCTTGCCCGGGTCGGGACGGTTCTCGAGCTCGCGGCGGGCCACGTCGCCTTGACCTGGTACGGCCGCGGACTGGAGGAGACCTACCCCGACCGCAGGAGGGCGGGCACAATCGGCCGCTGGCACTCGACCGTCGCCGGGCAGTACGTTCCCTACGTGCGCCCGCAGGAGAACGGTGGTCACGCCGACACTCGCTGGCTCGAGCTCCGCCGGCCCACCGGCGCGGGGCTGCGGATTACTCTCGACCGCCCGCGGCAGGCCTCGGCAACCCACTTCCGGGCCATCGACCTTGCGTCGGCGACTCATCGAGAAGAGCTGACGCCGCGCCCGGAGACCGTGATCCATATTGACGCTGTGCACCGCGGCCTCGGGACCGCGAGTTGCGGACCGGATACGCTGCCCGACTATCTCGTCCCCACTGGACCCCACACCTGGAGCTGGACCATCGAGCCGATCCCGGAGACCGACTGATGCCCATCACCTGGAGCGACGCGAACCGCGAGCTCCATCTTCACAACGGGCACCTCAGCCTCGTCCTCGCCGTGGTCGAGAACGGGTGGCTTGTGCAGCTCCACTTCGGGGCTCCCCTGGACCCGAGCGCGTCCTACCGACACCTGGGCCCCGCGGGGTTACGTGGGTTCACGAACCACGACGATGAGTCGATCGGGCTGCTCGTCCCGACGCCGGGCATCGGCGACTTCCGAATCAGCGCGCTGGTCGTCGAGGGACCGGACGGGGCAACTGTGTTGAATCTGGTCTATGCCGGGCACCGGGTCAGCCCGGGCAAGCCGGTCCTGGCGGGGCTGCCGTCAACGTACGTCGACGACGCCGCCGAGGCGACGACGGTCGAAGTGGACCTGGTGGACGAGATCAGCGGCCTCGGGGCAACGCTGATTCTCACGCTGTTCGAGAGCCGTCCGATCCTCGCCCGGTCGATGCGCCTGACGAACACCGGTGACCGGCCGCTCATGGTCCGCACGGCGATGAGCGCGGCGGTCGACCTACCTGCCGGACCGTGGGAGCTCCTGGCCTTCAGCGGGGCATGGGCGCGCGAACGCCGTCCTCATCGCGCCGCGCTTCTGCCGGGCCGGCGTTCTATCGGCAGCCTCCGGGGGGCGACCGGCCACCAGCAGGATCCGTCGCTCTTCCTGCTCCGGCCCGGGACGTCCGAGGTGCACGGCGAGGGGTTCGCCCTGTCGCTCGTTTACTCGGGCAACTTCCTGGCGGAGGCCGAAGTGGGCTCCCGGGGCACGACGCGCGCCCGCATCGGCATCCACCCGGACGGGTTTGGCTGGGTGCTCGAGCCGCGCGGAACCTTCGTGACGCCGGAGGCGATCCTGGCCTGGTCTGGCGATGGAATCGAGGCTTTGAGCGGGGCGTTTCATTCCCTCTATCGCGAACGGCTGGCCCGCGGCGTATGGCGTGATCGCCCGCGGCCCGTGCTCCTGAACAGCTGGGAGGGGGTCTACTTCGACTTCGATCACACCCGGCTCCTGGACATGGCCCGGGCGTGCGCGGACCTCGGCATCGAGCTCTTCGTCCTCGATGACGGCTGGTTCGGGCGGCGCGACAGCGACGACAGCTCGCTTGGCGACTGGACCGTTGATCAGCGCAAGCTGCCCGGCGGCCTCCGACCGCTCGCAGCGGAGATCGAGGGCCTGGGCCTTCAGTTCGGCCTGTGGATCGAGCCTGAGATGGTCAGCCGGCGGAGCCGCCTGTTCGAGGAGCATCCGGATTGGGCGATCGGTGTCCCGGGCCGGCCGCGGACCGAGATGCGCCAGCAGCTCGTCCTCGACCTGTCGCGGCCGGAGGTCGTGGACCACCTCGAGGAGGCCATCGCGGATGTCCTCTCGAGCGCCCCGATCCGGTACATCAAGTGGGACATGAACCGCAACATCACTGAGCCCTACGGGGGCTCGCTGCCAGCGGAGCGGCAGGGCGAATTCTTCCATCGCTACATGCTCGGGACGTACGAGCTGTGGCGCCGGCTGACGACGCGCTTCCCCGAGATTCTCTTCGAATCGTGCGCCGGGGGCGGCGGGCGTTTCGATCCGGGGATGCTCGCCTATGCACCGCAGACCTGGACGAGCGACGACACGGATGCGATCGAGCGACTCGCGATCCAATGGGGTACGTCACACGTCTACCCACTGAGCTCGATGGCTGCCCATGTCTCGGCCGTTCCAAATCACCAGGTCGGCCGGGTCACGCCGATCGGCACGCGAGCCGCCGTGGCGTTCTTCGGTGTCTTTGGATACGAGCTCGACCCGCGCACGCTCACTGACAGCGAGCGGACGGAGATCAAGGCCCAGGTCGCGTTCTACAAGCAATACCGCGACGTGCTCCAGCATGGGCGTTTCATCCGCCTGCGGAGCCCGCTGGGCGCGGACGATGCCGCCTGGATGGTCGCGGCGCCAGACCGGCGTACGGCGATCGTTGCCCATGTCAGGATCCTGGAGCGACCCGTCCCGTTTCCGGACCGGCTCCGTCTTCGCGGCCTGGATCCCGAGGCTGCGTACCAGGTGGTCGGGTGGAGCGGTCCGGGCGGCCTTGACTCCGGGAACGCTGTGCGGCGCGGCGGCGACCTCCTCATGAGGGTCGGGCTCGGGCTCGAGCCGGCCGATCCGCCGCCAGTCACGACTCGCGGTGACTTCTCCGCGCGGCTCTGGGTGCTCACCGCCGACTGACCGGCGACGTACCGACGTCGGCCGGGCTACGCGCCCGGGCTCACCCGCGCGCCCGGCAGCGGGAAGCACCCGGCACCGTCGGCGGCGTCCACGACGAAGATCTGCGGCGTCAGCCCCGTCCGGGCCTTGTAGTCGCGCTCCACGGCCAGGCGAAGCTCGTCCGAGCGGCCTCGCTCGACGAGGTTGACCGTGCAGCCGCCAAATCCGGCACCGGTGAGCCGCGCCGCGACGACTCCCGGGGTCCCGACGGCGATCTCCACCAGGGCATCGAGCGCCGGCGACGACACCTCGAACCGATTACGCAGGGACGCGTGGGACGCGGCGAACACGCGTCCCACGGCGTCCAGGTCACCGGCGCGCAGGGCCGCCTCCGCCTCCAGGACCCGCTCGTTCTCGGTGACGACGTGAGCCGCGCGAGCGTAGGCCGCGTCGTCGATGTGGTCGCGATGGAGCTCCAGCATCTGGAGGCCGACGTCTCGCAGGGACTCGACGCCGGGTTCCCAGGCCGCGATCGCGGTGACCGCCCTGGCGCACTCGGCACGGCGAGCGTTGTACGCCGACGCCTCCAGGCGTCGAGGGCTGCCCGAGTGACAGACGACGATCTCGAGCTCCCCCGGGATTGGTACCTCGTGCCAGTCCAGCGATCGGCAGTCCAGCAGGAGCGCGCTGCCGGCTCGGCCCAGGGTCACGGCGAACTGGTCCATGAGCCCGCACATGACACCCACGTACTCGTTTTCGGCTCGCTGCGCCGTCTGGGCGAGGGCCATGGGCTCGAGGCCGGGTTCCTCGCCACCCGTGAGCGCCCAGGCCGCCGCGAGCTCCAGGGCGGCCGATGATGAGAGGCCGGCTCCGGATGGGATCGTCGATTCGAGGACCGCGCGGAAACCCCGGATAGGGATGCCGCCCTCTCTGAGGGCCCACGCCGTGCCGGCGACGTAGTCGAGCCATGTCCCGCGCCTCGGCCCCAGGTCGCGAAGGTCGAGCACACCGCGCTCGCCCGTCGCGAGGAGTGTCAGTTCCACCCGGTCGTCGTCCGTCGGGACGAGCGCGACCCGGATCTCGAGGCTGATCGCGGCGGGCAGCACCAGACCATCGTTGTAATCCGTGTGCTCGCCAATGAGATTGACCCGGGCTGGCGACCGGATGACCCGAATCTCGTCCGGCCGCTCCGCAGCAGCCGGATCCAGACGAATCAGGCGCGCCCGGAGGTCCGACGCATCGGGATCGTTCGGGGCGTTGGCCATCGTCATGTCGGGTTCGATGCTACCGGGCAAACGCGCGTCGAGCTGCCGTCGCGCCGCCGAAGCCGAGGATCACGCCACGTGGGGCGGGTCCGGAGGGAGGCACGGATCGCAGGAGGGCAACCGGATCTGCCTGGATTCTTGGCCCAGCGCACTAGGCCAAACCGCGTATGATGCGCCGATGATCGCGCGTCCCACCCGCCTTGACTGGCTGCTGCTGCTGCTCCTCGGCTCCATGTGGGGCACGAGCTACGTCTTCATCAAGATCGGCGTCGAAACCCTCCCGACGTTCACCCTGATTGCTGCCAGGCTCGGGATCGGGCTGACGATCCTCGCGACCGTCGTTGTGGTGGCTCGAGAGCCCCTCCCGCGCAATCCCAGGATCTACGGGCACCTGGTAGTCATGTCGATCATCAACATCGTCCTGCCGTTCTACCTGATCACCACCGCTGAGCGATCTGTCGACTCGGCGCTCGCTGCCATCCTCAACGGCGCGGTGCCGCTGTTCGTGATCGTCATTGCGTCGCTGTTCCTGGACGACGAGCCGATCACCGTGAATCGCCTCGTGGGCCTGATCGTGGGATATGGCGGCGTGATCGTCCTCGTCAGTCGAAGTCTCGGTGGGTCAGCAGGCGAGAGCTCATTCGTCGGCGAACTGGCCCTGATCGGGTCGACGCTCTCGTACGCGATCGGGGCCGTCTACTCGCGCCGCAACGTTCGTGGTCTTCGGCCAATGATCCCGGCGCTGTTCCAGGTCGGTTTCGCCTTCGTCATCGTCAGCGTCATCGCGTTCCTGTTCGAGGACCCATTTGCCGTCTCGTGGTCCGGTAGCGCGATCGGTGCCGTGGTCTGGCTCGGCGTCCTCGGTTCGGGCTTCGCCTACCTGGTCATGTTCCGACTGTTGGCGCGACTCGGCGCCACGCGGACCTCACTCGTTGCCTACATCCTGCCGGTCGTGGGCATTGCCGCCGGCGCCCTGGTCTTCCAGGAGACGGTCGACGCGCGGGTGCTCTTCGGCACGGCCCTCGTCATCGCGGGCGTCGCACTCGTGAACAGCCGGTTCGGCCAGCGCAGACTATTCGGTCGAGGGGCCCCACCGGCCCAGGCCTGAATCCGGTTCGGCTGCGAGCGCATGCCGGCCGCCGCGCGGCCTCAGTCCGAAAGCGCCAGGAGCACGGCTCCAACCACCACCAGGGCCGCGGCCCCGATTCGGGAGGCCGCCTGGCGTCGTCCAACTGCTTCACCGAGCCGGAGCGCGCCCCAGGCCGCGGCGATCACGATCCCCGACTCTCGAAGTGGGGCCACCGCGGCGAGCGGCGCGAGCGCATAGGCGAACAAGACCAGCAGATACGCCGTCAGGGACAGGACGCCGGCCACGGCGTCCCGCCAGATGGGCGTCGGTCGATCGAGCATGGGAGGCGTGGCCATGATGCCGGACCGCCTCCCCAGCACGACCACGGTCGTCAGGATCGCGGTGGCGAAGACGGCCAGGAACGAGCCGTACAGCCACGGCTCCAGAATCCGCACGCCGATTCGGTCCACCGTCGAGTAGCCCGCGATCGTGGCACCGGTCAGAAGCGCGAACCCGATGGCCCCGCGGTGATGTCGGCCGGCTGCCCGGAAGGCTCGCCACGGGCGTGCCACGAGCAGGATCCCGCCGACGATGCAGGCAACACCCACGAGCGCCGGCGCCGAGAGTCGCTCGCCCAGGATCCCGAGGCCCACAAATATTGAAAGCAGCGGCGCACTGCCCCGGGCCAGCGGATACACCAGGGACAGGTCGCCGCGTCGATAGGCGGCCGACAGGAAGACGAAGTAGCCGGCTTCGAGCACGCCCGAGACGAGCGCCAGACCGACGCCGCCCGGATCCAGCGGCGGACGGCCCTGCGCTACCCAGGCCACGACCCCGATGGGCACGAGGACGGCCGTGCCGATCGCCTGGAGGCGGACGGCCGTTCGGAGCGGATCTCCTGACGTCTTGAGTAGGACGTTCCAGGCTGCGTGGAGTACCGCGGCGACGAGGACGAGGGCGACGGCGAGCGGTGGCAAGCCTCCCTACCGGCCGACGTCGCGCCGGCGGATGCCGATCGCCGACACGGCGAGCCCGCCGAAGGCGAGCACCAGGCAGGCGACGAGCCCGGCCTCGTCGAAGTCGCCGAGGATCGGGCGCCCGAGGTGCCGGTTTAGCGCGAGTTCCATCACCGCGTCCGGCAGGTTCAGGATCGATCCGACGATGTCGAGCAGGAAGAAGCCCAGACCGAGGATCGCGGTGGTGGGCGCCGCGAGCGACGGACGGACG
>CAZOJS010000254.1:0-8408 GCA_964580175.1 uncultured Anaerolinea sp.
CCGGGATCCTGGCCGAGCGGGTCCGTCACCAGCGCAACCTCCTGACGACCCTGTTCCTGTCCCAGGGCGTGCCCATGCTCCTCGGTGGCGATGAGATCGGCCGGACGCAGGGCGGCAACAACAACGGCTATGCCCAGGACAGCGAGGTGTCCTGGTTCGACTGGGAGCAGGCCGACCTCGGCCTGCTGGCCTTCGTCCGCCAGCTGATCGCGTTCCGCCGGGACCACCCCGCGTTTCGCCGGCGGCGCTGGTTCCAGAACCGCCCGATCCACGGCGATGAAGCACACGAGATCGAGTGGTTCGCGCCCGGCGGAGATCGGATGGGCGACGAGCACTGGCACGACCCTCTCGATCAGGGCATCGGCGTGTTCATCTCCGGCGAGGGTCTGGTCGACGTCGACGGGCTGCCGATCGTCGACGATTCGTTCTTTCTGGCGATCAACCCGTCAAGCGAGAAGCGCGGGTTCACGATTCCGAACGGCATGCGAGCGGAGGCCTGGCAGCTGTCGCTTGACACCGCGGCCGCACGGCCGTTCCCGACCCGCGGCCGGCGGATCCGGGCGGGGGCGACGATCGACGTTGCCGGTCAATCGATCGTGGTGCTCCGGGAACTCGGCCGCGTTTGACACTCCCTCCGACCGTGGCCTAGGGTCAGGGCGAGCAG
The DNA here is from genome assembly GCA_964580175.1 of uncultured Anaerolinea sp. GTDB lineage: Bacteria > Chloroflexota > Limnocylindria > Limnocylindrales > CSP1-4 > UBA5189. The sequence goes on from CAZOJS010000254.1 coordinate 665, forward strand.
CGGACCCGCCATCCCGCGGTCGGCATGCACCCCGATGGGCGACCCATGGAGGTCCTATCCTCGATCTGATGCGCGTGAACGCTGCTGCCCCGGGAGCGAACTCATCGTCAGTCGGACTGCCCGACGACGGGCGCCGACGCGCCATCATCGAGGCCATCTCGCCGAGCGTGGATGGCGGCCGCTTCCCGGTAAAGCGAGTCATCGGCGATGTGCTCACCGTCGAGGTGGACGCCTTCGCGGACGGACATGACGTCGTGTCGGTCGTGCTCATGCATCGAGCGCCTGGCGAGACAGCGTGGACCGAGCTCGCCATGGACGAACTCGGCAACGACCGCTGGCGAGCCTCGTTCGGGCTCGCATCCCTGGGCCGGCACGCGTACACCGTCGCGGCCTGGACGGATGCGTGGGGGACGTGGCGCCGCGACCTGGCCAAGCGACTCGAGGCCGGACAGGACGTCGGCATCGACCTGCGGATCGGCGCCGGACTCATCGACGGCGCGGCGGCCCGGGCCCGAGCGCTCGGCGCACCCGACGATGGCAGGAGCCTCGCCTTCTGGGCGACCGAACTGCGGGCCGCGCGACCCACCGGCGATCCGGCAGGCCGTGCCCTGGACGACCAACTCCACGGCCTCATGCGGGCCCATGTCGATCGCACTCACGTGACCATCCACGAGCCCGCGCTCGAGGTGATCGTCGAACCGGCCCTGGCCCGCTTCTCGACCTGGTACGAACTGTTTCCTCGATCCGCCTCGCCCGACCCGAAGCGGCACGGCACGTTCCGTGACGTCGTCGCCCGCCTGCCCCACATCATCGATCTGGGGTTCGACGTGCTCTACCTGCCCCCGATCCATCCGATCGGCCTGACGTTCCGCAAGGGCCCGAACAACGTCACCGGGGCGAAGCCCAGGGACCCCGGGGTGCCGTGGGCCATCGGCTCCGCCGACGGCGGCCACGAGGCAATTCACCCGGAGCTCGGCACGCTCGCGGACTTCCGCGCGCTGGTCAGCACCGCCGAGGCCTGGGGCGTTGCGATCGCCCTCGACATCGCGTTCCAGGCGTCGCCGGACCATCCATGGGTTCGCGAGCACCCCACCTGGTTTCGACAGCGGCCCGACGGGACGGTCCAGTACGCCGAGAACCCGCCGAAGAAGTACCAGGACATCTATCCGTTCGACTTCGAATCGGACGACTGGCCCGGTCTGTGGGCAGCGCTCGAGGGCGTCTTCCGGTACTGGATCGCCCAAGGCGTCCACATCTTCCGGGTCGATAACCCGCATACCAAGGCGTTCCCGTTCTGGGAGTGGGCGATCGCCCGGATCAAGGCGGACCATCCGGAGGTGATCTTCCTCGCGGAGGCCTTTACCCGGCCGCGGATCATGTATCGACTGGCCAAGGTGGGCTTCACGCAGTCGTATACCTACTTCACCTGGCGGACCGGGAAGGACGAGCTGGCTCGGTATTTCACCGAGCTCTCGCGGCCTCCCGTCTCCGACTTCTTCGGGCCGAACTTCTGGCCGAACACGCCCGACATCCTTCACCGCACGCTCCAGGAGGGCGGCCGGTCCATGTTCCAGGCGCGCTACATCCTCGCCGCGACGTCATCGTCGAATATCGGGATCTATGGACCTGCCTATGAACTCGGCGAGAACACGCCGCGGGAGCCGGGCAGCGAGGAGTACCTCCACTCGGAGAAGTACGAGCAACGGGTCTGGGACCTGGACAGCCCGACGAGTATCGCCCCGCTCATCCGGCGTATGAACAGGATCCGGCGCGAGCACCCGGCCCTCCAGGCGAATACCGGCCTCACGATCCACGAGATCGACGACGATCAGCTGGTCGCCTATTCGAAGCGGTCCGCCGATGGGTCGGATCGCGTGCTGACGATCGTGAGCCTCGCCCTGAGCGAGGTTCGCCGGGGCACGCTTCACCTCGACCTCGCTGCGCTCGGACTCGATGCCGCACGCGGCCTGGTCGTCGAGGACCTCATCCAGGGTGGCGTCGAGACCTGGCATGGTGATGAGGTCGAGATCGAGATCGACCCAGCGATCCTGCCGGCCCGTGTCCTGCATCTCCGGGGATCAATTTGATGGCCGCTTCCAAGGGCAGCACGGCCGTACGAAATGGCGGCGTGGCCGGCAAGAGGGGCGGCGTAGTCGCCGCAGCCGGCCAGACGGCCGTGCCCGGTCGCCTGCCGGTCCTGGCGGCGGCCGATTCGGTGGCCGCGCTGCTCACTGGGGACCGCGCAACGGTGACCATTGGGGCCCTGACGAGCTGGGTCCGTGGACGACGCTGGTTCCGAAGCCGGACCCGGCGAATCAAGAGCTTCACGATCCGCGACGTCATCCCGATCCCCATGGCTGGGCGATCGGCCGCGCTGCTCCTTGCCGAGGTGGCGTACACGGACGGCGATCCGGAGCTCTACCTGATCCCCCTCGCGACCATGACCCCACGAGAGGCGGCCCCGGTCATTGAGATGAGCCCACACGCGGCCATCGCCCAGATTGCCGCAGCGGACGGGCGACCTTCGGAGAGCGTGCTCGTTGACGCAACCCTCGATCCGACGTTCATGACCACGTTACTGGCGGCGATCGGCTCGAGGAAGCGCCTGCGCGGGCGGGCCGGTGAGCTGACCGGCAGACCGGAGAAGGCATTCCGCTCCATCGTCGGCCGCGACCCCGCGGCACTCACGCCGACCCCGATCCGCGGGGAGCAGAGCAACAGCTCGATCATCTTCGGGGACCGGGTGATCCTGAAGCTCTACCGAGTCATTCAGCCCGGAATCAACCCCGACCTCGAGATCGGTCGGATCCTGACCGAGCGCGGTTTCGAGCAGACGCCAGCGATTGCCGGTTCGATGGACTACCAATCGGACGATGGCACGGCCATGACGGCCGTCCTCCTCAACGCCTTCGTCCCGAACCAGGGCAACCTGTTCATGCACACCCTCGAGGAGCTCGGCGGATTCTTCGAGCGGGCGGCGGCAGGGCCGCGCCGTACCGACGTCGAGAGCATCGATCCGGCTCGCCTGATCCGGGCCTCGACCGAGACGCCACCACCGGATGTGCACCAGGCGATCGATACGTATCTCGAGACCGCGAGACTGGCCGGGATCCGGACAGGCGAACTCCATGTGACCCTGGCACGGCCGGGGGACGATGCCGCGTTCAGCCCAGAGCCGTTCAGCGAGCTCGACCAGCGGTCGCTGTTCCTGTCGATCAGCGAGTCGACGCGACGCAGCCTCGACCTGCTCTCGCGTCGCCTCGACTCGCTCCCGCCCGAGGCGGCCGCGGACGCGGACGCGGCAAAGGTCCTCGAGCGGCGCGGCGCGATCGACGCTCGTCTGCGCTTCCTGCTCAGCCACAAGTTCGGCGGGATGCTAATCCGGACCCACGGGGATCTCCATGCCGAACAGATCCTCAACACGGGCCGCGATCTGGTCATCATCGACTTCGAGGGTGAGCCGACCCGGCCATTGAGCGAACGGCGCCTCAAGCGATCGGCGCTGCGCGATGTTGCGGGCATGCTCCGCTCGTTCCACTACGCCAGCTATGGCTCGCTGCTGCGCAGCGAAATGGGGGCGGAGATCCGGCCCGAGGACGTGGACGCGCTGGAGGGCTGGGTCCGGGCGTGGAATCGCTGGGTAGGCGCCTCCTTCCTGGCTGGCTATCGCGAGGCCACCCAGGGAGCGGCCTTCCTGCCGTCCGACGACCGCAACTGGGCAGGCCTCCTCGATGCATTCCTCCTCGAGAAGGCTTGCTACGAGCTCACCTATGAGTTGAACAATCGACCGAGCTGGGTCGCCATCCCGATCCGCGGAATCCTGCAACTCCTCGACGGATGAGCAAAGACCCAGACCCTGCGGCGATCCGGGTCGCGCGCGCCGCGCAGATCCGCTACAGACTGGACGCCGCGCCGACCGGGCGCAGGGGCGACGTCGGCCTCGCCGACGGCCCGACGGCTCGCGCCGTCGCGGCCGAGATGAACGCGGCGAGGGCACCGGGCAGCGCTTCGGTCCAGGCCGGCGACGTGGCCGCGCTCAGCCTGCTCCATGAGATCGCTCATCTGCTCGTCGAGCGCTTCGAGGCGACGAGCGTCCCCCTCGCCCGGGAGCGCGCGGCGGAGGGCCTGCGCGCCCGCCTCGGCCGCGATGCGGACCGAATCCTCGATCGCTTCGCGAAGTCGTTTCCAGCTCGGTCCACTGAACCCGAGGGTGCCGCAAGCATCGTCGGCGAGCTGATCCTGACGCGGCTGGCCAACGAGAACCCCGCGCTCGGGCCGCTCCGGGAACTGGTCGATGACGCGCCCCTGGCCCGTTCGCCCGTCTACTCCCGGGCGGTCGGCGAGCTGGAGGCACTGCTCGTTGCGGCGGGCCCCGTCGCCGGAGCCGGCGATGGCGGAACGGCGGCCGCGAATCTTCTCGACCTGCTGCGAGCACCGGCACGCCATGCCCCGACCTCGCTTGCCGGTCAGCTGCGCTACGTCAGGGAGAACTGGCCGGCCCTGCTCGGCGGCGACCTCGGCGGGTTGCTCGACCGCCTCGACATCGCCCTCGGAGTCCTGGACGAGGAGGAACGCGGGATGCATCGGCGCTTCGGTGGTGCGCCAGGTGCCCGCGAGCCCCGCGAGGGCCCGGAATTCGCCGGGCTCGACGCCGAAGCGGAGCGGTTCAGCACGGATTCCGACTGGATGCCGAAACTCGTGCTGATGGCCAAGGCCACCTATGTCTGGCTGGACCAGTTGTCAAAGCGCTACGAGCAGGACATCCGGACGCTCGACGCCATCCCGGACGACGCCCTGGATCAGCTTCGGGCGTGGGGCGTCACGGGTCTCTGGCTCATCGGGCTGTGGCAGCGCTCGCAGGCATCGGAGACGATCAAGCGGCGGCGCGGCAATCCCGACGCGGTTGCCTCCGCCTACTCGCTCGACGATTACCGGATTGCCGACGACATCGGCGGGGAGGCCGCCTACGCCAACCTGCGCGACCGCGCCTGGGCGCGCGGTATTCGTCTGGCCAGCGACATGGTCCCCAATCACATGGGGATCGACTCGCGCTGGGTCATCGAGCACCCGGAGTGGTTCCTGTCCGTCGCGGAGCCGCCCTACCCCGCGTACACCTTCAACGGCCCGGACCTGTCGCCCGATGGGCGCGTCTCGATCGTCCTCGAGGACCACTACTGGGACAACAGCGACGCCGCGGTCGTATTCAAGCATCACGATCACGCGTCGGGCGTGAGCCGCTACGTCTACCACGGCAACGACGGCACGAGCTTCCCCTGGAACGACACCGCCCAGCTGGACTTCATCAAGGCCGAGGTCCGCGAGCAGGTCATCCAGACGATCCTCGCCGTTGCGCGACGGTTCCCGATCATTCGATTCGATGCCGCGATGGTCCTAGCCCGGAAGCACGTCGAGCGACTCTGGTGGCCGTTGCCTGGCGCGGGAGACGGCATCCCATCGCGGGCCGAGCATGCCATGCGCAAGGCGGCCTTCGACAGGCTGATGCCCACCGAGTTCTGGCGTGAGGTCGTGGACCGCGTTGCGGCCGAGGTTCCCGACACGCTGCTCCTGGCAGAGGCCTTCTGGCTCCTGGAAGGCTATTTCGTGCGGACGCTCGGCATGCACCGGGTCTACAACAGCGCGTTCATGCACATGCTCCGGGACGAGGACAACGCCGGCTACCGCAAGGTCATCCGGGACACCGTCGAGTTCGATCCAGACATCCTCAAGCGCTACGTGAACTTCATGAGCAATCCGGACGAGGAGTCGGCGCTCGAGCAGTTCGGCTCCGGGGACAAGTACCTCGGCGTCACCACCCTGCTCATGACGCTGCCGGGCCTGCCGATGCTCGGCCATGGCCAGGTTGAGGGGTTCACGGAGAAGTACGGGATGGAATTCCGACGGGCGCGTCTCGACGAGCGACCCGACGCGGATCTGGTCGCCCGGCACGAGCGGCATCTCTTTCCGCTCGTCCATCGCCGGGCGATGTTCGCCGACGCCCACGACTTCCTGCTCTATGACCTGGTCCGGGATGACGGGTCGGTCGACGAGAACGTCTACGCCTACTCGAACGGATCCGGCGATCGACGATCGCTCATCGTCTATCACAACCGCTTCGGAGAGACGACCGGCACCATCCGCGAGTCGGTCCCGTTCGCCGTCAAGCGGGCCGACGGATCCAGGAGCCAGGTCCGCCGGTCCCTCGCGGAGGCCCTCGGCATCTCTGGTGAGCCCGGCGTGCTGATCGGCTTTCGCGATGAACGGGCCGGCCTCGAGTACCTGGTGCCGGCCGCACGTCTCCGCGAAGGCGGCCTGCGACTCTCGCTCGATGCCTATCGCTGCCACGTGCTGACCGGCTTCCGGGAACTCCGCGACGCACCCGGGCAGGTCTGGACCCGGCTGGCCGCGAACCTCGGCGATCGCGCCGTCCCGAGCCTCGCCGACGCGCTCCGCGACCTGGAACTGGCGCCCTTGCATGCCGCCCTCCGCGCGGCCACGGCCGACCTCGAGCGCCTGCCGGCCGTGCTCGCGCAGATTACGTCCATCGCCCCGCCGGCTTCCCTCCGAGCGGCCATCGACGTCGCGATCGACGGCGCTCCGCGGATCGACGTCGTGACCGAAGCCACACGGCGGCGTGCCGCGCTCGCAGCGATCGCGCGGAGCCCGCGAGAGGCGGCGATCCTCGAGGCTTGGCTGGTCCTCAGCCCGATCAGCGCCGCCGTCGGGCCATCGGTCATCGCCGACCTGCGGCTCGAGACCCCGCTCGACGCCGCGCTGGCCGACCGGCACGGCCTGACCGAACACGCGGCACGCGAGATCACCAGGGACGCAGGTGCGCTCATCGCGGCGTCCCGTGCGCCGGCAGCGGGCCGACCCCGCCTGATGGCGTGGCTCCGCGATCCGATCGTGCGGGCAGCCATGGGCGTGCACGAGTGGGACGGTGTCGAGTGGCTCGACGGGGCCGCGGTCGGCCTGCTGGTCGATCGGCTCGCCCGGATCGAGATTGCCGACGGGGCCGCCCCGCAAGCCGCCCGGGCCCGGGCAACCCGGCTCCGACGGACCGTCGAGCGGGCCGGCTATCGGACCGACGTGCTGGTTGGGCTCGCGCCTCCGGCGACACGCAGCGCGAGGCCGCGGTAGCCGGCCACAAAGCCCGCCGCCAGGAGGCCCGACCGATGCGCCGATTCGGCCACCGGTAGCCCGTCCACCTTGGTGATCACCAACTCGCGGTCACGGCCACCGCCGATCAGGGAGCCGAGCGCTGACAGGGCGGGCGCGGCGACGATCGGATCGTCGAATGGAGCGAGCGTCTGGAGCGTCCGCCCACCGCGTTCGACGTAGAGGGCCGCGAGCCCATCCACGGTCACGACGTAGGCGCCGGCGGCTCGGGCGAGCGGACGCCGGTCGGCGTCGCCGCGGCGCGGCCAGGCCAGGGCCGCTCCATATGGATTGGCCGGATCGGCGGCAGCCAGCACGTACACGCTCGGGCGCTGGCCCCCGCCGCCTGCGTCGCGAACCGCGCGCAATCGATCAATGGCACCGGGCAGGGCGAACTGTGCGGCACCCAGCCCGTCGACGAAGTAGCCGCGCCGGATCCGTCCGGCATCCTCGAGAGCCCGGAGGATCGCGTAGACGCCCGCAAATCCACCCGGCACACCTTCCGACATGACCGCGTCGCGGACGAGCACGCCGTGCCGATCGAGAAGACAGAGCGCCGTCGCGTGCAGGCGCTCGGTCGGCGTCGTGG
>CAZOJS010000255.1:0-4162 GCA_964580175.1 uncultured Anaerolinea sp.
GGCAGGAGCCAGTCCAGGACGATCAGCCAGCCGTCCGGATCCAGCGCCTCCCACGATGCCCGCAGCGACCCCGCCGGGTCGGGCAGGGCATGCAGCGCGTATTGGTAGTAGGCCAGATCGAACCGACCCGGCCGGGTGACCTCGGACCGTTCCACGGACTCGATCAGGATCCGCTCCGCGAGACCCGCAGCATCGATCAGGACACGCGCCCTTTCTCGCGAATCCGGCTCCGCCTCGATGCCGACGAGCCGGAGGTTCGGGAATCGCTGCGCCATCGCCACAAGCCAGCGACCGCCCCCGCAGTGGACATCGAGCACGCGACCTCCCCGGGCGAGCGTGGCCACGAGGTTCGGTAGCGCCGCCAGTGCCTCGGTAAAGAAGATCGCGATGTCCTGCTGGGTGACCCGCTCGATGGTGGCCCGATACCGATCCGGGCGGGTGATGACAGGAACGCCCGACCGAAAGAACTCGAGCAGTCGGTCCCAATCCAGCGACGCCACGACCGTATGGACGAACAGCCCGCCGAGGTAGGCAGTCCGGTCCTCGTCCAGGAGCAACGCCGCGATGTCGTCCTCGATCCGGAGCGTGTCCGAGGCCTCGATGAGCCCGTGCGCATCGGCCGCCCAGGCCCAGGTGGCGACCGCCTTGGCCTGGGATCCGGTGCTCGCGGCCAGGGCGTCAGTCGAGACGCCGGCGGAGCCAGCCGCCCGAATTGCCTGGAAGAACCCGAGCTCGAGGCCGAGGTAGACCACCCATGTGCGGTAGAACCCGCCAAGGGCCGCGACCAGGTCGTCGTGTCGATCATCCAGGTGCATCGTCGGCCGATTGTCGCACGCCCCTCGACGGACGAGCCACACTGCAACGGAATCTCGATGGACCGTGTTGTGGAGCTTGATGGACGCAGACGTCGCTCTTGTCGCCCGCCTCGCCGCCGACCTCGACGGGGGTTTTCCAACGCTCGTCGATGCCCATGCCGCCCGCCTGTACACGATCGCTCATCGCTCACTCGGGGTCGCCGGGGATGCGGAAGAGGTGGCCCAGGATGCCCTGGTCAGGGCCTACCGCGCCCTCGCCACCTACGATCCGGCACGGATCAGGGCCCTCCGTCTGGGTCCATGGCTGGCGACGATCACGATCAACCTGGCCAGGAACCGCCGCCGCCGGATCGCCGATCGGCGGCCGGCCACGCGCCTCGGGCCGATTCTCGAGGCTGGATTCGAGCCGCGTGCATCAGAGGCGTCCGGCCCGGTCGAGATCGTGCAGCGTCGGGAGGCGCGCCGGCAACTGGCTGAGGCGCTCCTGACGCTCCCGTCGCCGATGCGCGACGCGATCATCCTGCGCCACATCGACGGGATGTCGATGTCGGACATCGCCGCGGCACTGGGCCGACCTGAGGGCACCGTCAAGGCCCAGATTCATCGAGGCCTTGGGCGCCTCCGCGACCACCTGACGACCCAATCCCCCGCCGTACAGCACTCCGCGAAGGAGAAGACCGCATGAACAGCTCCGGAACCACCGGCGGCGGCGCGCGCGCAACCGGTTCACACCTTCCCGAGGCCGAGCGCCTGGCGTCGGAATTGGCCGGGCTGCGACTCCCCGCGCCCGATGGACTCGCCCGCCGGACGCTGATCCTGACCGGGCTGGCGGATGCCTGGGCGGAGGTCGACTCCCCGCTCGGCCGCGTTGGCGTCGCCTGGAACGGCCGCGGCATCTCGTGGATCGATCGAGCCGATGACCCGGAGCGATTCGAAGAGCACTTGGTCGCCCGGGTCGGGCGGCCGGTCTACCGCGCAACCGAGGTGCCGGCGCGCCTTGCCGCGGCGGTAGCGGCACGACTGGCGGGCGACCGGCGAGTCCGAATCCGGCTCGACCTCCGCGGCCGAACCGCGTTCGAGGTTGCCGTCTGGATGAAGGCGCTGGAGATCCCGCGCGGCGAGGTCCGGCCGTACGGGTGGATCGCCGCAGAAATCGGACGCCCGAAGGCGGTACGGGCGGTCGGTTCGGCGCTAGCCCACAATCCCGTGCCCCTCGTGGTGCCTTGCCATCGCGTCGTCCGGAGCGACGGAACCATCGGCCAGTACTCCCTCGGTGGGCCCGCTGCGAAGCGGAGGGTGCTAGCCGCCGAGGGCCTTGACCCGGCGGCGCTCGAGTCCAACGCGCGGGCGGGCCAACGCTATGTCGGATCGGCGACGAGCAGGGTCGTATGCCTGCCGACCTGCCACCACGCACGGCGGATCACCGCCCGTCATCGCCGTACGTTCGCCTCGCTGGCGGCGGCGATCGAAACCGGGTTCCGATCGTGCCGGGCCTGCCGTCCAGGCTCGGGAGCGATGGCCGCAGCGTAGTCACGTGAGGCGTCGGGAACTGGCAGACGGCCGGGACTGGCGCACTTGATGCGCTCCCGCTACACTGCCCAGATCTTGGACCATTCGACTATGCCAAAACGCACCGGCGGCTTCGCGCTGTGGGCCGCGATGGTCACGCTCTACCTGGTCTGGGGATCGACCTATCTCGGGATCGCCATTGCCATTGAGACGATCCCGCCGTTCCTGATGCTGGCGATTCGTTTCGCGATTGCCGGCACGATGCTCCTGCTGTTCGAGGTCATTCGCGGGAACCTCCTCCGAATCCGCCCGACATTCCGGCAGGTCCGGGACGCGGCGATCGTCGGTTCTCTGCTGCTCGGGATCGGAAACGGGTTCGTCGCGTTCGGCCAACAGACCGTGGCGTCGGGGATCGCCGCCGTCCTGATCGCCCTCATGCCGGTCTGGCTCGCCGTCCTCGGCTGGATCTACTTCCGGGAGCGGCTGCCCTCGATCGTCGTCGCCGGGATCGCGCTCGGTCTGACAGGCGTCACGCTCCTCGTCTGGCCTGCCGGTGGGGTGGCCTTCGATCTGGTCGGGATCGTCGCCCTGCTGCTGTCTCCCGTTGGCTGGGCGCACGGCTCGCTGTTCTCGGCACGGGCGGCCGATCTGCCGAGGCGCCCACTGACCTCGACAGCGATCCAGATGCTCGTCGGCTCGGTCGTCCTGTTCATGGAGGGCGTCGCTACCGGCGAGCTGGGGCGGTTCCATCCGGAGGCGATCTCGGGGGCATCGATCTCGGCGATGGTCTATCTGATCTTCATCGGCAGCCTGCTCGGCTACAACGCGTACGCCTGGTTACTCAGGAACGCGCCGCTGTCGCTTGTCGGCACCTACGCCTACGTCAACCCGGTGGTCGCCTTCGCGCTCGGCGCCATCTTCCTGTCCGAGCCGATCACTCCCCGCACGCTGGTCGCATCGGGAGTGGTCATCGCGGCAGTCGCCATGATCGTCACCGCCCGAGGGCGTTCAGCACGGGCGTTGCGCCTCGCGGCAGCCGTGGACCCGCAGGAGGCAGTGGCCGTGGAGAGCGTACCGATCGAGGGTGTGCTGCCATCGGCCACGCGCCGCGCGCCCTTCAGCTCTGAGCTCGACCCTCGGCCAGGACGGTCCGGCTGACTCGCTTTGCCATGGACATGACGGCCAGCATCGGATTCACCCCGATACCGGTCGGAAATGTGCACGTGTCGCTGACGTAGAGACCCGGGATGACGCGCCCGGCCGTGTCCCGGACGCGACCCCTCGGATCTGCGGCATGCTCGCGAGCATCGCTGCCCATCCGGATCGTCCCCATCTGATGGGCCGAGAAGACCGTTCCCCGGTTCGGCGCGAAGTCCAGGTTGGCCACCCGCTCGATGAACGCGTCGAATCTCGCCGGCTCATCGACGTCGTCGGTTCGGTGGCGCAGGATCGGCGTTGCGGCGGCGAGAATCTCGATTGCCCCGGCCGCCCGGATCAGGCGGACCATCGAGACGGCTGCGTGGCGCATGGTCCGGATACCCTCAGCGTTCAGGCGATAGTCGATCCGGACGCGGCCGGCCCGGGTCAGGCTCGTCCGGCCTTCGCCGCCGTCGCGGGTCACGGCCACCAATGGGGCCAGGTAGCGACTGTTGGTCAGCCAGCCCGCATGCTCCGCGGCACCGTCCCACGGGACCGCCAGGGCCAGCAGACCTGGATGACCGGGCGCTGATTCGATGACATACCCCTGGCGACCCGGGCGGGCGTCGCGGAACTGCAGGGAGCGCGCCGCCTGCATCGTGCCTCGCCACATGTCCACCGGCTCGGCCATCCGCCCGGCG
>CAZOJS010000256.1:0-3915 GCA_964580175.1 uncultured Anaerolinea sp.
GTAGCGGGATCGAGTCTGGCATCTTATCCCTCGTAACGCCGCGCGGACGCGGCTCCTCGGGATGAGGGGAGAGCGCAATGCACGCATCACCCTGAGGAGGCGCGAAGCGCCGTCACGAAGGGTAGGGGGCGAGATCAAGCATTGGCCACTCTATCCCTTCTTCATCCCGAGCTTGTCGAAGGATGAGGAGTAGACTCCTGCCTCTCCTCAATACTTCGACAGGCTCAGCATGAAGGGAAGCCGATCAGCCCTTGTTCCCGCCATAAACCTCCTGCGGCGGCACCAGCACCTCGGCAATGCGTTCGACCTTTCCGCCCTTGAGCGCGCGGAAGAAGCAATTATGCGTGCCGGTATGGCAGGCCACGCCCTTCTGATCGACCCGCAGCAGCAGCGCATCGCCATCGCAGTCGATGCGCATCTCGACCAGGCGCTGCGTGTGGCCCGATTCTTCGCCCTTGCGCCACAGCCGCTGGCGCGCCCGCGACCAATAGCAGACCTGGCCGCTGCGCAGCGTCTCGGCCAGCGATTCCCGGCTCATCCACGCCAGCATCAGCACTTCGCCGCTATCGTGCTGCTGGGCAATGGCCGCCACCAGCCCGTCGCGGTCGAAGGCCAGGGTGGATAGAAGCTCGTCGAGGCTCGGCAAGGCATTGGGCATACTGACCTTCCGCGCGGCTCTTTCTTTGGCCGCAATCCAGGCTCTATAATGCGCTTTGCCGTTAGGCGCAATTCGCCCGCGCCGGCGTCAATGAAAGGTCGAGGGGTCCGTCATGGTCGATCGCAAGCCCAGCAAGGCCGTCGCTGTGGATCGCCGGGCGTTGCTGGCCGGCACGGCGGCTGCCGTAGCGGGCGTTGCGGCCCTGGCATGGGTGCGCAACGCGCGCGCTTTCACGCTGGAGGAAGCCGACGCCAAGGCCCAGGCGCTGTATCACAATGCCTGTGGCGGCAAGGCCGATCACAAGCAGCTGATCCTCGACGCCAATGCCGCATTGGCGGCGCATCAGGCCGAGCGCTTGCGCCGGTTCGACATCAACGCCCAGGGCGTGGCCTGCCCGGTGTGCGGCTGCCGCGTGGCGCTGACCGGCGCCGATCTCGGCGCCCCGGTCGGCGCCAAGAACTGACATGGCCAATGCCCAGACAGCCTTCGCCAAGCCCGAGCATAATCACGCCACCTGCGTGGCCGATGCGGTAATTGCCGCCGATGCGCTGTGCCACCGGCGCGGCGCGCGGCTCACATCCTTGCGCAGGCGCGTGCTGGAATTGGTGTGGGGCAGTCACAAGCCGGCCGGCGCCTATGCCTTGCTCGATCAATTGCGCGGCGAGGGCAAGGCTTCGGCGCCGCCCACGGTCTACCGCGCGCTCGAATTCCTGCTCGAGCACGGGCTGGTGCATCGCATCGAATCGCTCAACGCCTTCGTCGGCTGTGCCCATCCCGGCGATGCCCATCGCGGCGTATTCCTGATCTGCAAATCGTGCAAGGACACCGTCGAGGTCGAGGATGCGCGTGTCACCCGCGCCATCGCCCAATCCGCCGCCGACCGCGGCTTCTCGGTCCAGCATTCGACCGTCGAGGTGGCTGGCGTATGCCCGGCGTGCCGGGACAAGGCGTAGTTTTTCTTGCGCATCGATTCTCGCACCCGACCCTTCGTGACGGCGCTGCGCGCCTCCTCAGAGCCTGTGAATCTTTCGGGCGTTTGGCGGTTTTGGATTGAGCGGCGCGGCTTGCCGTGATTCCGTGCGCGGTGCGATCGGCAAGCGTGCGGAGGCGGCGATGGGGCGCGAGGGTTTGTTCGGCGATTTGCCGGAGGTGGCAGGTCCGGATCGGGCGCAAGGCGGCGGCAGCCCGCGCCTGCGCGAGCCGCAGCGCGACCAGATCGAGCTGCGGCCGACCGATCTCGATGCGCTGATCGGAGCCGATCATCCGGCGCGGGCGATCTGGGCCTACGTCGAGCGCCTCGACCTTCGGGTGCTGGAAGATCGGGTGCTGTCGCGCGAGGGCGCGCCGGGGCATCCGGCGATCTCGCCGCGGCTGCTGCTGGCGCTGTGGCTGTACGCGACAAGCGAGGGGGTGGGCAGCGCGCGGGCGCTGGCGCGGCTGTGCGGCTGCCACGACGCCTATCGCTGGCTGTGCGGCGGCGTCAGCGTCAACTATCACACGCTGGCCGACTTCCGCATGGCCTATCCGGCGCTGTTGGACGATCTGCTGACACGGAACGTGGCGGCGTTGGCGGCGGCGGGGGTCATCGACCTCGACACGCTGGCGCAGGATGGGCTGCGGGTGCGGGCGAGCGCCGGGGCGGCTTCGTTTCGCCGCCGCAAGACGCTGCATAAATGCCTGAAGCGGTCGCGGCGCCTGGTCGAGCGGCTCAAGCGCGAGATCGACGACGACGCGGGCGCCAGCAACCGGCGGATCAAGGCGGCGCGCGAGCGCGCGGCGGGCGAGCGGGAGTGCCGCGTCGCGGCGGCGCTCGACAAGCTCGCCGAACTGGAGGCCGAGCGCGCCCGGCGCGCCAAGACCAATGCCGAGCAAACCAAGAAGCAGGGCGCGCCGCGGGCGTCCACCACCGATCCTGAGGCCCGCGTCATGAAGATGGCCGATGGCGGCTTCCGGCCCGCTTACAATCTGCAGATCGCCAGCGCCGTCGAGACGCAAATCATCGTCGCGGTCGATGTCGAGACAAGCGGCTCCGACCGTGGCCAGATGGCCGCGATGCTCGCTCGGATCGAGCCCCGCTATGGGCGCCCGCCCAAGCGTTATTTGGCCGATGGCGGCTTCACCAAGAACGCCGATATCGAATGGGCCGCCGATCCAGCCAACGGCGCTATCCAAGTCCACTGTCCACCGAGCAAGAGCCGCCACGATACCGATCCCTTCGCCCCGCGCGCCGACGACGGTCCCGGCATGGCTGCGTGGCGTCGGCGCATGAAGAGCGCGGCCGGCAAAGCGCGCTACAAGCGCCGCGCCATCGCCGAGTGCCTGCATGCCCGGTTCCGCCATTGGAACCTGCGCCAGCTCACCGTGCGGGGCCGCGCCAAGGCGCGCACCGTGCTGCTGTGGTTTGCCCTCGCCAACAACATCCTGCGCGCCCAAAGCCTGCTCCCAGCGCCCGCTTGAGCCGCATCGCCAATGCCCCGTGCCTCCCAAGGCCGCCCGCATGCCCAACCGATCTCCCGGCGCCGACCCGTTCGATGCACTCATTCCGTCCCGCCGCGATTCATTCACAAGCTCTCAGGGTGAGGCGAGTGCTGCAATACTCCCCTCATCCCGAGGAGGCGCGCGAGCGCCGTCACGAGAGATAAGGTGCAAGGATTGTGCGCGCCACTCAGAAACGCGCCACTCAGAAAATCGTGTAGCCGCCATCGACCACGAAGCTCTGGCCGGTGGTGTAGTTGGTGGCGTCCGAAGCCAAGTACACGGCCAGCGGGCCGAAATCGGCGCCCACCCCGCCGCGCCGGGCGGGCACGCGCGGCAACACTTTCTCGGCGAACGGCTTGTTGTCCTTGAACAGCCGCTCGGTCATCGGCGTTTCGATCCAGCCCGGTAAAATCGTGTTGGCGCGGATCTTGTGGCGCGCCAGCTCGACGGCCAGCGCGCGGGTCAGCGACACCAGCGCGCCCTTGGTGGCGCCGTAGTGGCCGGAGCGAGCCGCTCCCTCGATCGCCGCCGACGACGCCATGGTCACCAGCGAGCCGCCGTGGCCGCGCTCGATCATGTGGCGGGCGACGGCGCGCAGGCAGAAGAACTGGCCATCGAGGTTGACGCTCATCATGCGCCGCCATTCGGTGGTGGGCATTTCGTGAAAGGCATAGGCGCCCTTGCCCGAAACCCCGGCATTGGCCACGAAATTGTCGATATGGCCCATGACCTTGAGGGTTTCGGCGATGCCGCGTTCGACGGCAGCCTCGTCGGAAACA
>CAZOJS010000257.1:0-34765 GCA_964580175.1 uncultured Anaerolinea sp.
TGGACGTCGTCCGTGTACCGGTCGTCCGTCGCGTACATCGGCACGATCGCGCGCAGGTGTGGCGGACGCAGCGCCGCCACCTGGATCGAGGTGAACCCGCCGTACGAGATGCCCCACATCCCGATCTTGCCGGTACACCAGTCCTGGGCGGCCAGCCACTCAACGGCGTCGTATCCGTCGCGGGTTTCATCGGCTGTGTATTCGTCCAGGGCCACGCCGTCGGACCGTCCGGTCCCACGGACATCGAGCCGACACAGCACATAGCCGCGCTGCGCCAGGTAGCGACCCCGCGCCTCATCGGCATTCGCGCGCCAGTCGTCCTTCCGATACGGAATCATCTCGAGAATGGCTGGGTGTCTTCCGCCTCGTTCGATGGCGTCGGGTAGCCACAGGTTGGCCGACAGCTCGAGACCATCGCGAACCACGATGCGGACGTCGCGGCGGCGAACGACGCCGTGCTGCGGCGCGCTGGCGGTCTGTCGGTCGGGCATGGCCGGAGTCTACAAAGATGGACCCGCCCGGCGCGGCTCGTCCCGCCCCACGGCCTGGCTCGACGGGCCACGGGAGCCACAGACCTGCTAGCGTCCGGCCATGCAGCGCGACTGGGATGCCGTCGTGATCGGCCTGGGCGGGATCGGGTCGGCGGCGGCGTACTGGCTGTCGACCCGCCCGGGCCTCCGGGTCCTCGGCCTCGAGCAGTTCGCCTTCGATCACCCGAACGGGGCGTCACAGGATCACTCGCGGATCATTCGCCTGTCGTACCACCGCCGGGACTTCGTGCGCCTCGCCAAGCGGGCGTATGCGACCTGGGCCGAGGTCGAGGCCGCGAGCGGTTCCCGGATCGTGACCAGGACGGGCGGGATCGACCTCTACCCGGCAGGTGGCGTCACGGATCAGGCGCACTACACCGACAGCCTCGCCGCCGAGGACGTTGCCTTTGAGCGCCTCGATGCCGCCGAGGCGATGCGGCGTTGGCCGCAGTGGCGGCTTGCCGACGACACCTCAGTTGTCTACCAGGCGGCAACGGGAATCGCCGATCCGAACCGAGCGAATCCTGCCCATCGCGCGCTCGCCGTTGCGAACGGGGCGATGTTGCTCGATCACACGCCCGTAACGGGACTGCGCGCGACGGGGGACGAATACGAGGTCACGACCGCGGACGGGACGGTCCACCGGGCCGGGCGCGTCGTGTTGACGGCTGATGCGTGGACGAATGACCTGCTTGCGCATCTCGGCCTGCGGCTGCCGCTCACGATCACGCGCGAGCAGGTCACCTATTTCGCCAGCCCGGATCCGTCCCGCTTCGCGCCCGATCGATTCCCGGTCTGGATCTGGATGGACGAACCGTCGTACTACGGGTTCCCGACCTACGGGATGCCCGGACCGAAGGCCGCGCAGGACGTTGGCGGCGACGAATGCACCATCCCGACCCGGAGCTTTGAGGTGAACCGCACCGCACACGCGCGCCTCTATGCGTTCATGGAGCAGCATCTGCCCGAGGCCGTCGGCCCGGACCTGCTCACCAAGACCTGCATCTACACGCTGACGCCGGAGCGCGACTTCGTCGTCGATCGCCTGCCGGATCACCCGGGCGTCGTGCTGGCGCTCGGCGCCGGCCACGGGTTCAAGTTCGCGTCCGTGCTCGGCCGGATCCTCGCCGAGCTGGCGATCGACGGGGCGACCCCTGCGGCGGCCGACATCGCCGAATTCAAAGTCGACCGACCATCCCTGCTCGACCCGCACCCGGCGCCGAGATTCCGTTTCTGAACCGCCCTGGAGCCTGGAACCTGCGATCCGCCACGCGGTTTGATGTCCGGCCCGACTTGCGGTCGCCCACTGCCTGTGGGACCCTGCGCCAGAGGCGCCCAGCGCCGAAGGAGGAGGAGCAATGCATTCGTCCATTCGTGCCCGGCTGGTCACCGCGGCGGCTACGGCGGGACTGATCTTCGGCGGACTCGGGCCCTCGGCGGTTCGCGTGATGGCAGCTGACCCGCTCGTATTGCGAGCGGGCACGGATCAGGATCTCCAGGTCCTCAATCCGTTCAGCTCCATCCTGGTCGTTGACTTCGAGGTCTTCACCCTCAACTACGACCTCCTCGTGAACTTCGGATCCGACATCGAGCCGGTCCCGGGATTCGCCGACCAATGGGACATTTCGGCGGACGGGCTGACCTGGACATTCCATATCCGCGACGGCATGAAGTGGTCGGACGGGACGCCCGCGACGTCGGCCGATGCCCTGTACACCTACCAGTTGGTGCTCGACGCGACCGCCAGGAGTGACGCCTCCGAGGACGGCTACTACCTTGACGCCGGGTACCTCGAGGGGTATCTCACGAATGCCGGTATGACAGCGGTGAGCGCGCCCGACCCGCAGACGTTTGTAGTGACTACCGAGTTTGCCAACACCCTCCTCCTGCAGGCGTACGTGCCGATCCTGCCGAAGCACGTGTGGGAGCAGCTCACGATGGACGAGATCGCCCATGCCGAAGGCTCGACCGCCTTCCTGAATGAGCCGCCGGTCGTGGGCACGGGTCCGTATCAGGCCGTTGAGTGGGAGCCCGGCAACTTCATTCGTTTCGCTCGCAACCCCAACTACTGGGGCACGCCGGGCGCGGCCGACGAGGTCGTGATCCAGACGTTCCAGAGCATGGACACGGCCGTCCAGGCCTTGAAGACGGGCGAGATCGACTACGTTCGGGGCATTCAGCCGGACCAGTTCACCGCCTTGGAGGGCGACCCCAACATCCAGGTGGTGGAGGGGATTTCCAATGGCTACTCGGAGATCGCCTTCAACACCTACAGCCGCGGTCCGATCGACGGCGGCGGAGCATCCACCACGGCGCTGCAGGATCCGGCGTTTCGTGACGCCCTCGCCTGGGCGATCGACCAGCAGAAGCTCGTCGACGTGACGCTCGGGGGATTTGGCACGCCGGGCGACACGATGGTCCCGCCGTTCCACACCCGATGGCACGTCGCTCCGGACAACCCGCGCCGCTTTGACATCGCCGAGGCAATCAAACGTCTGGACGCAGCCGGCTACAAGCTCGACGCCAACGGGAAGCGCCTGGACAAGGAGAACAAGCCGATCACACTCCGCGTGACCTGGCCGGATTCCGAGGCCGAGCACGCCACCGACGCCCAGTTCATCCAGGGCTGGTGGGAGCAGCTCGGCGTGGATGTTGATGCATACGTCACCGAAGAGGGCAAGCTTCTGGACGATCTCCTGACGCCCGAGGCCGGGGGCGTCGCCAACTTCGACATCGAGCTGTGGGGCTGGGTCGGCGACCCCGATCCAACGTCGCTGCTCAACGTCCTGCGCGGCGAGCAGATCGGCAACTTCAGCGACAGCTCTTACGAGAACGCGCGGTACGACGAGCTGTTCCTGCTGCAGCGCGCGGAGAGCAACGAGCAGACGCGCTTCGGGTACATCAAGGAGATGCAGAACCTCGTCTACGACGAGGCTCCCTACATCATCATGTACTACGACGCCGAACTCCATGCGTACCGCACGGATCGATTCGGTGGGTGGACCAACCAGCCCACGGTGGGCGGCACGCCGCTGTTCGGCTATGGCTCCGGTGGCTACCTCAAGCTGACCGACCTGTCTGCAGTTCCGGAACCGACCGAGGGACCGACCGTCACGGCCGCGCCGTCCGCGCCCCCGGTTGACGAAGGCACCGGGGAGGGGTCCGGAACTCCGCTCCTGGTGGGTATCGCGGCGTTGATCGCCATCATCGCCGGCGGCCTGCTCGTCATGCGACGGCGGGCCACACCGAAGTCCGAAGAGGAGTGACCCTTACCCGAGAGGGTCCAGATCGAGATGGGGCCGCCGTGAGGCGGCCCCAATCGTCTGCCCGCTGACGTGGGCGGGAGCTTCCTCGCCCGGAAACTGGGCCAGGCGGCGATCACGATCGGCGCGATCATCCTGATCAACTTCGTCCTGTTCCGGATGATGCCCGGATCCCCGGAGCGGGTGCTCCTGCGCGGAACGCCGAATGTGACCGCGGAGCGGATCGAAGCCCAGCGCGAACGCTGGGGTCTCAACGACCCGCTCCTTCCGATTGCCGTCGAGGACGGACAGCCACGGATCGCGCTGGACAACCAGCTGTTCAAGTACGTCGGCGCGACGGTCACGGGCGATCTCGGCTACTCGTTCATCGCGCGCGGCCAGACCGTCGTCGACGTCCTCGCCCAGCGGATCTGGCCGACGATCCTCCTGTTCGGCCTCGGCGAGCTCGTGGCGATTGCCCTGGGTCTGGCGTTGGGCGCCTACAGCGGCTGGCGGCGGGGTGGCCCGATCGATTACCTCGGCAACGGCATCTCCCTGATCCTCTATTCGACGCCATATTTCCTGCTCGGGATGATGCTCCTCCTGCTGGTGGCAACGTCTGTCAAGGAGATCCCCACGTACGGGATGCTCACGGCGGGGATGTCGTACAGCGGGCCGCTCGACTACCTGTATGACCTTGGAAGGCACCTGCTGCTGCCGCTCGCAACGGTTTCGCTCGGTCTCATCGGCCAATACGCGATCGTCATGCGTTCCTCGATCATCGAGACGTTGTCCGAGGACTACGTCAACACGGCCCGGGCGATGGGTCTGACCGAGGGTCGGATCCTCCGACGTCATGCGCTTCCCAACGCCCTGCTGCCGACGGTCACGCTGATCGCGATCAACCTCGGCTACGTCATCGCGGGTGCAATCACCGTCGAGGTCGTGTTCAACTGGCCGGGCCTCGGGACGCTGACCGTGCAGGCGCTTTCGGCCCGGGACTATCCGGTGCTCCAGGGCGTATTCCTGCTCTTGAGCGTGGCGGTCGTCCTCGCGAATCTCGCCGCCGACCTGGTTTACGGCCTCCTCGATCCGCGGGTCAGGACATGAGCGTCGTGGCGGCCGTTGTCGCGCGACCAGCTCGTTCCGGCCGTCTCGCCGGCGCTCGGGACTTCGGCCGCCGGTTTGTCCGACGCCGCGACGGCGTTCTCGGCCTCGTCGTCCTGACCTTTTTCGCGGTCCTGGCCGTGTTCCCCGAGCAGCTCGTCGGGCCGCTCCAGACGGCGGTGTCGGCAACCGGTCCGAGGCTCAGCCCGCCCGGCGGAGCCTTCCCGCTCGGTACCGACGAGCTCGGCCGCGACATCGTGAACCTGTCGGTTCACGGTGCCCGGATCTCGATGGTCATCGGCTTGCTGGCAACCGTGGTGACCGTGGCAATCGGCGTGCTCATCGGCATCGTCAGCGGTTTCATCGGCGGCCGGGTCGATGGCGTCCTCATGCGGATCACGGACTTCTTCCTGGTCATCCCGACGTTCGTCCTGGCGCTCATCCTGACGCCGATCATTCGCGACGTCGTCGGCTCGGCGACGACCGAGGTCTTCGGCATTCGGATGACCCTCATCGTCATCGTGGTGGTCATCGGAATCACGAGCTGGTCATCGACGGCGCGAATCATTCGAGCGCAGACCCTGTCCATCAAGGAGCGGGCCTTCGTCGATCGGGCCCGCGTGGTCGGGGCGAGCCAGTTTCACATCATGCGCGTCCACATCCTGCCCAACGTCCTGAACCTGATCGTGGCCAACGCCGTGCTCGTCTTTGCCGGAGCCGTCCTGACCGAGACGACGCTCTCGTTCATCGGTCTCGGTGACCCGTTTCAGCCCTCCTGGGGTCAGTTGCTTGACGCCGCTCGGTCGGTTGGGGCGCCGGGGCTCGGCGCCTGGTGGTACTTCGTGCCGCCGGGTCTCGGGATCATCCTCGTCGTCTTCGCCTTCACTCTCTTCGGCAGTGCCCTGGACGACGTGATGAACCCCCGTCGAGGGGGCCGCCGATGACCGTGGCCCGCGAGCGAGAGCTCCCGAAGCTGGCCGACCCGACGGCGCCGCTCCTCGAGGTCAAGGACCTGCGCACGTACTTCTCCCTGGATGGCGCCACCGTTCGGGCCGTCGATGGCGTCAGCTTCCGGCTGGAGCAAGGTGAGGCGCTTGGCATTGCCGGCGAATCCGGGTGCGGCAAGACCACGACGGCGCTATCGCTGGTGCGCCTGCTGCCCCCGAATGCCCGGATTGAGGGTGGCTCCGTCCGGCTTTACGGCATCGATTTGGTGGACAAGACCCCGAACGCGCTGCGGCGGTATCGCTGGCGCGAGATATCGATCGTGTTCCAGGGGGCCATGAACGCCCTTAACCCCGTGATGACGATCGGCGACCAGATTGCGGAACCGATTTCCGAGCGGATGGGCGTCGATCGCACGGCGGCCCTGACCCGAGCGCGTGAGCTCCTGGAGCTGGTCGGCATCCCCAGGATGCGGGCCAACGCGTTTCCGCACGAGTTGTCGGGCGGGAGGCGCCAGCGGGCCATGATTGCCAGGGCTCTCGCCTGCGACCCCGCCGTGGTGATCGGGGACGAGCCGACCACCGCGCTCGACGTGATGGTCCAGGCCCAGATCCTCGAACTCCTCGAGCGTCTGCGACGCGACCTTGGCCTGTCCCTGATCCTGATCACCCACGACCTATCCGTGATTGCCGAAACATGCGACCGGGTCATGGTCATGTACGCCGGCCGGGTCGCCGAGGAGGGATCGGTCAGCGAGATCTTCACGCGACCGCGCCATCCGTATACGCAGAAGCTGCTCGCCGCGTTCCCGAACATTCATGGCAATCGGCGCGCGCTCGAGGTCATTCCGGGATCTCCCCCCGACCTGCGGGACCCCCCGCCCGGCTGTCGCTTCGCGCCCCGCTGCGAGTTCGCCATGGACGTCTGCCGGATCGAGGTTCCGCCGGAAGTCACCTTCAGCGACCACGTCCGCGTCGCGTGCCACCTGTATCCGCCCGGTAGCGACGGTGTGGCAGTGACAGCCACGCCGGCCACGCCGGCCACCCCGGCTGCGCCGGGAGCCGGGCGATGAGCGTCGAACCATTGGACGAGCTCGTCCGCCTCGAACGGCTCGAGGTTCACTTTCCGGTTCGCGGTGGCTTCCTCGACACCCTTCTGCGCCGGACGCGCGGCGTCGTCCGTGCGGTCGACGGGATCGATCTGACGATCCATCGCGGCGAGGTCCTGGGCCTGGTCGGCGAGTCCGGGAGCGGCAAGACGACCACGGGGCGCGTCCTCGTCAAGCTGACCCGGCAGACGGGCGGCCGCGTGATCGTCGACGGCGAGGACGTCAGCAACCTGTGGGGCCTGCGTGCCTTGCGCGCCTATCGACGGCGGGTGCAGATCATCTTTCAGGATCCGTACGAAACACTCGACCCGAAACAGTCCATTCATGATTTCGTGGCGGAACCGCTCGTGGTCAATGGGCTGGGAGGGACGTCCGAACAACGGACCGTCAAGGTCCATGCGGCTCTCGAGGCCGCAGGCCTTCGGCCGGCCGCGGACTTCGCTGCACGATTTCCGCACGAACTGTCGGGCGGGCAGCGTCAGCGCGTCGTCATCGCCGGGGCGCTGGTCATGGACCCAGATGTGATCGTGGCCGACGAGCCAGTCAGCATGCTCGACGTCTCGATCCGGACGGAGCTCCTGCGCCTGATGCTCGATCTCCGCCGGGAGCGTGGCCTGACCTACCTGTTCATCACCCACGACCTGGCGCTGGCCTGGGTGCTGGCAGACCGGATCGCGGTGATGTACCTCGGCAAGATCATGGAGATCGGTCCGGCCGAACGAGTGATTCGCAACCCGCACAACCCCTACACGAAGGCCCTTGTGAGCGTGTCCCCGACGCCCGATCCGCCGACGGCCGGGGAGCGCGCGACGCGGACGATTCTGGTCGGTGAAACCCCCGACGCGGCGAACATCCCGACCGGCTGCCGGTTCCACCCGCGCTGCCCGCTCGCATTCGATCGATGCAAGGTCGAGGAACCGCCGCTGTTCGATGTCGGAGAAGGTCAGTCGGCCGCGTGCTGGCTGGCTGAGGGCGGGCGGGACTTGCCGGTCCTGCCGGCGTCCAATCCCGCCCCCGGCCCGACCGCGAGCGTGACCTAGGCGGCGTCCTCCTTGTCGAGGACCCGGAACGCAAACCACCCGACGACGGCGCCCACAAACGGTGCCGTCAGGTAGATCCAGATCGCGGCAAAGTCCATCGAGACAATGGCCGGGCCGAGGGCGCGGGCCGGGTTGACGGACGCACCGCTGAACGGGATCCCGACGGCATGGATGACGAGGAGCGTCAGCGGGATGACCAGGATCGCGTGCCCTGCGTCCCGCTTGGTCACCGTGAGGATCACGGCGATGAAGATCGCGGTCAGGACGACCTCGGTGAGAAACGCGCCACCGTCGCTGACGCCGGGCATGTTCTTGGTTCCGGCGACGACCGCCTGATCCGACAGCGCCAGGATGACCGCCGAACCGGCGATCGCTCCGACGACCTGCGCGATGACGTAGCCGATCGCGCCCATCACGTCGATCCGGCCGTCGAGAAGCGCCCCGAGCGTCACGGCGGGATTGAAATGGCCGCCCGAGACATGGCCGCTCACCGCGATCGCCGCGAGCAGCCCGAGCCCGAACCCGAAGGGAATGACGACGAGGGCCGGCGAGCCCTGGAACGCACCGGTCGCGAGGATCGACATCGACCCGATGCCGACGAGGATGAATGTACCAATGGCCTCGGCCAGGAGCTTGCGGATGTTCACGGTCCCTCCTCCAGCCGCCCGGTCGGGCGGTCCCGCCATGATACCGACCGCCGGTCAGCCTCCGGCAGGTCCAATCGGGCTCGACCGGGCGAGGGCAGCCCGGAGCAGCACGGCGTCTCGCCAGGTCCGGCAGAGCACGTCCACGAGTTCCAGGCGATCCACCGCGGCGACGAGCCCGGCCTCGATCGCGTCGTCATCCGCCGGCCCGTCTGCGGTTCCCACCGCGATGGCCCCGTGGCGTTCGAGCAGCACAGCCACCGGGACCGGTCGCCCCCCAGGCTTGAATGCCGCCGCAATGCGCCCGGCCAGCTCGTCGCTGCCCATGGCCCCGTAGGGGACGAGGGGCAGGACCGGCAGGTGGTAGGCCGTCTCCGGGAGGGCGAGTGGATCCGGCGTTTCCCCGGCCAGCGTCAGCGCGATCGATGCCGGCAGGTGGGCATGAACGATGGCGATGACGTCGGCGCGAGCCCGGTAGATCGCTCGATGAATCGCGATGTCCGAGCTTGTCGGGGGGCCGGTTGGCGTCGGGCCCGAGTCAGGATCCAGTGGCACCGTCGCGAGGTCGTCCGGCTCGAGCTCATCCTTGCGCCGCCCGGTTGGGGTGGTCAGGAGGACGTCGAGGGTCAGGCGGACAGATAGATTGCCCTCGGCTGCGCTGATGAGACCGCGCGACCCGAGGCGGCGGCCGGCCGCACAGATGGCCGCTCGAAGCGCCGTCGAGTCCGGGAGCGATCCAGTCGTCTTGTCCATCGGCCGATGGTATCGCCGGCGCTCCTGTCCGGCTACCACGGGTCAGGCAGCCAGGCGGGCCTCCAAGGGGACGCCATCCGTCACCGTCCAGGTGACCGCGCAGTCCTCGCACCGAAGCGAGTCCGGGATCGGCAGTTCGATGGCCATGGGCGTTTCGCAGCAGGGGCGTTCGATGAGGATCATGCGCACAGGCTCGGCCCACGCTTTGTCACCTTGCATGGCACGATGCTCACTGGACCTACCCCGCTTTCGGAGACACAGCCAGCCGTGAATGGCACTCATGACCTCGTCATCGATGTTGTTGACCTGCGCAAGCGCTACGGCCGTGTCCAGGCGTTGAACGGCCTGACGATGACGGTGCGAGCCGGCGAGATCTTCGGGTTCCTCGGACCGAACGGGGCCGGCAAGACAACGGCCGTCAAGTTGCTCCTCGGGCTCGCCCGCCCGACGGGTGGGGGCGGACACGTGCTGGGTAAGCCGCTCGGCGACCGCGAGGCGCGCCGGCGGGTCGGCTATCTCCCGGAACTCTTTCGCTTTCAGCCCTGGCTCCGGGCGCGCGAAGTGCTGAGTCTCCACGCGGACCTGATCGGCCTGCCCGTCGATGGCCGCGCCCGTGCCTTCGACGAGGTCCTCGGGCTCGTCGGCCTGGCAGATCGGGCCGATTCCGCGGTGAGCGGCTTCTCGAAAGGCATGCAGCAGCGCCTCGGCATCGGGGTTGCGCTGCTCGGGGACCCGGCCCTGGTGATCCTCGACGAACCAACCTCGGCCCTCGATCCGATCGGCCGGATGGATGTCCGCGGCATCCTGCGCTCGGCTCGCGAGCGCGGCGCCGCGGTCCTCCTCAACTCGCACCTCCTGACCGAGGTCGAACAGGTCTGTGACCGTCTCGCCATCGTCGATCGGGGCGCGGTTGTCGCCGAGGGACCGCTGGCCACAGTGCTCGGGGCGCGGGAAACCCGCGTCCGCGTGGTGGGCCTGGAGCCCTCCGGCCTCGAGGCGCTGGCGACATTCGGAGCGCCTCGCTTCGACGGACGCGACCTGCTCATCGCGGAGTTGCCCGAGGCACGCGTACCAGAGCTGGTCGCGGCGCTCGTCGGCATGGGCGTGCAGGTGCACGAAGTCGCCTCGGGCCGCGAATCCCTGGAGGCGCGCTTTCTGGAACTCGTGCGCTCGAATCAGGAGACAGGCGCGTGATCACGATCGCGCGCCTGACGATCGGGGAGGCAGCCCGACGGCGAATCCTGTGGGTACTCGTGGCTCTTGCCGTCCTCGCCGTCGCCATTACCGGCTGGGGCGTCGATCGGCTCGTCTCCCTCGCACGGGAGTCGGGCACCCCGGAGTTGACCATTCAGCTCGGTGTCTCCCAGATCCTGATCTTCATCGCGTTCCAGTTCAGCTTCGTCCTCGCGATGACGGCCGCCTTCCTTGGCGCACCAGCGATATCCAATGATCTGGAGTCCGGGATCGCGCTCGCCCTGCTGGCACGCCCGATCCGCCGGTCGTCGTATCTGCTCGGGCGCTGGCTCGGACTCGCCATCGTCGTCGTGGCCTATGGAGCCGGGTCCGCGCTGCTTGCCATCGTGGTGGTGAGCCAGGTGTCCGGTTATACGCCACCGTCCGTCTTTGCCCCGCTTGCCTATCTCGGCGCCGAAGGGCTCGTGGTGCTTTCGCTCAGCCTCCTCCTCTCGACCCGCCTGCCTCCCATCGGCGCGGGAGCCATCGCCGTGGTCGTGTACGGCTTGTCATGGGCTGCCGGAGCCATCGAACGTGTCGGGATCGCGATCACCGCCAACAACCCGGAGGTGAACCTTGAGATCGTCGGCCTTGTCGGCCGGACGATCCTGCCCACCGACGGGCTGTGGCGCGGCGTGATCTACGGACTCCAGCCCGGGATCATCATCGCCGCCGCCAGGGATCAGCCGCTCGCCGAGGCAAATCCATTCTTTGCCGCGACCCCGCCGACCCTCGGGTTTCTCGTCTGGACGGTCGTCTGGATGATCCTCGTGCTGTCGTTGGCTGCGTTTTCCCTGCGCCGACGCGAGCTCTAGGCCCGCGACGACGCCCGGGCGATCGCGCAACCAGGGCTCAGGCGCGATACCGAAAGCACCCCGGCAGGTGGTCGTCGACCAGGCCGACGCTCTGCATGAAGGCGTACACGATCGTCGAGCCGACG
The DNA here is from genome assembly GCA_964580175.1 of uncultured Anaerolinea sp. Lineage (GTDB taxonomy): Bacteria > Chloroflexota > Limnocylindria > Limnocylindrales > CSP1-4 > UBA5189. Next base: position 11,543 of record CAZOJS010000257.1, read on the forward strand.
AACCGGAAGCCGCGGGCCCGCAGATCCTTCGACAGCCGGTCCGAGACCGGCGTGCTGGCTGGAATGTCGGCGATGGTTGCCGACGGTGCCAATCGCATCGGTGGATGCGGGACGATGGATTGGAGATAGGCGGCGAGTGACCCGTACTCCGCGGCCGCGTCCAGGGTGGCCGCCGCGTTGCCGATGGTCGCCCCGATCTTGGCGCGATTTCTGACGATGCCGGCGTCGCCCATCAGGCGGGCCTGGTCGGCTTCGTCGAAGGCCGCGACGAGGGCAGGACTGAAGCCACGGAACGCGGTCCGGAAGGCCTCCCGCTTGTGGAGGATGGTTCGCCACGACAGACCGGCCTGGAAGCCCTCCAGCGCCAGCCGCTCGAAGAGCTCGGTGTCGTCGTGGACGGGGACACCCCACTCCGTATCGTGGTAGGCCTGCATCTGTGGGTCCGGCCGGTCCCCGTCGCCCCACCAGCAGCGCTCCACGACGTTCACGGCCCCAAGGATAGGGCCGGCCCGGTACGCTGGGCAGGTGAGCATCCGGATCCACCTGGGACATGGAGCCAGCGGGACGGCGGCGTCGATGGCACCGTTCGTCGCTGGCCTTGAAGCGCGAGGGATTCCCGCTGTGGCGGTGGACCTGCCCAAGCGCCGGGCCGAGGATGCCGTTCCTGCCTGGCGATCGGCCGTGCCCGACGGTCCAGGCGTGGCGGTTGGCGGCCACTCCTACGGGGGACGCGTTGCGAGCCTCGCTGCGGCCGACGAGGATGCCGGATATGCGGCTCTCGTCCTGTTCTCGTATCCCCTCCACCCACCCGGCGCGCCGGAACGCACGGAGGCGCGGATCGCCCACTGGCCGAGGATCAGCTGCCCGGTCCTGCTCCTGTCGGGCGAATCGGATCCGTTCGCCCGGATCGAGCTGCTCCGGGCGTCGGTGCCCCTGCTGGCGCAAGCGGAGCTGGTGACCTATCCGCGGCTCGGCCACGGTCTCCGCCCCGTGCTCGACGACGCGCTCGATCGAGTTGCCGCGTTCCTGCGAGGCATCGAGGTCTGAGGAGTTCAGTTCCGACGAGAGCAGACGGGTTGCCGTCCTCGGACTGCGACGCTATCCTCCGGACTCCGCGCTACCTCTTGGAGGAGGATTATTGCCCGAGGTCGCCGGCCGCCTGCGTGCGGCTCTCACCGCCACGCTCAGCGCAATCCTGCTGGTCGCACTCCTGGTGCCTGGGGTCACGCAGGCCGCGGATCCGCCCAACCTCGATCCGTTCATGGCCGCCCTGGGCGCCGTTGAGTCGCACGGGCGCTATGAGGCACTGAATTCGACCTCGGGAGCCATCGGCAAGTACCAGATCATGCCTGCCAACTGGGTGGCGTGGTCAAGGCGCTACCTCGGTGACCCAGGCGCCCGGCCGACGCCGGCCAACCAGGAGACGGTCGCCCGGCACAAACTGATCGCCCTGCACGGGTGGCTCGGCGACTGGGCCTCGGTCGCGCATTGGTGGCTGACCGGCGACGGCGAGACGGATCCCGGGAAGTGGTCCGACTTCTCGCGACGCTATGTGAACCAGGTCATGGCGCTGATGGGTTCGGCCCCGCTGGCGGCGCCGTCCTCGGTCGAGACGGTTTCGACCCCTGCCAGCGCGCAGCATGTGTTCGATGAATCGAGCCGCGACGTGCACTTTTCCGGCGGCTGGGGCGAGGCCGAATTCGCCCGCTACAACGGCGGCGTGGTGAGATACGCGGTCGATAGCGGAACGACGGCCTGGTTCACTTTCCAGGGCACTTCGATCACCTGGATCGGCCCGGTCGGCCCGACCCGGGGCCAGGCCAACGTGTACATCGATGACGAGCTGGTCGCCGCCGTCGATGTCTATGCCCGGAGCTTCAACGCCCGGGCCGCCATCTTCAGCACGACGTTCGATCGACTGGGCACGCACACCATCAAGATCGAGGTCGTCGGCACGCCCGGCCGGCAGGTCATTGCCCTGGACGAGTTCGTCGTCGGCGACTGACCGCGCCGATCAGGGGCGCGCAGCGACACAAACGATTTCGATCCGGTAGTCGGCCGCCAGCGCCGTCACGCCGACGGTGGCGCGGGTGGGCGGACTGACCGGGAAGTACTCGCGGAAGATCGAGTTCATCGCGTCAAAGTCCCCGAAGTCGAGCAGGTAGACCGTCGCCTGCACCACATCGGCGTAGTCCAGGCCCGCTGCGCGGAGCAGTCGGCCCACGTTGTCGAGCATCTGGCGGGTCTCCGCCTCGATCCCACCCGATACAGCGCCGCGGACACCAGGCAGACCGCCGACCTGTCCGGCCAGAAAGACGAGACCATTTGCCTCCACGATGGGGCTGAACGGCAGTGCGGAGGCCGGCAGATCGGGTCCGCTGATCACGCGTCGGGACATTGCAGGCTCCTCAAGCTTGGGCGGGCCGCGGGATCTGTTCGAGCCGCTTGACGACGACGGGCCTCAGTTGGCGACGACGGTCCCCGACATGGCCGGGTGAACCTCACACAGGAAGAAGTAGCTGCCTTTCGGTAGCGGGCCCATGGTCAATTCGATCGAGGTCATGGACACGGGGTCGAACCGGAAGAGCAGCTCGCCGTCGAAGCCGGATTGCGTCCGGATCGCGATGTTGTGCGTATCCGGATCCTCGTTGACGAACACGAGGTTGACCGGGGCATCGCCACTCATCACGAGCTCCTTCGTGTCGAACAGGTTGTTCTTCGCGGTCACGACGAGCGAGCCGGCCGGCCACGACGGTGCCGCTGTCGCCGCCCCTGCGCAGCCGATCGCGACCAGCGCGACAAGGACCATGACGAAAGCGCCGCGAAGCCAGTGCATCAACGGACCTCCACAACGCGATAGCGAGCCGACCCACGGGGTGTCCGGACGTCCACCTCGGTGCCGACGATCGCCCCGAGCAGGGCCGAGCCGACCGGGGACGAGGTGCTGATTCGACCGGCGGCCGGATCGGCGTCGGTGGTTCCCACGATGGCATAGGTGAACGTCTCGTCGTCGTGCTCGACGACGACCGTCGAGCCGAGGGCGACCCGACCGGTGACGATGTCATCGACCAGGATGGCGTGGCGCTTGCGTTCCTCGAGCAGCCGCACGCGGCCTTCGAGGAACGATTGCTCCTCGCGAGCGGTCTGGTACTCGGCGTTCTCCTTCAGGTCGCCGAGCTCACGGGCCGCCTTGATCCGCGCCACGAGTTCGGGCCGCCGGACCTGGGTCAGACCGTGCAGCTCGTCCTCGAGCCGTGCGTACGCGGCTGCCGTGAACGGGACTGGTTCGACGCGAGCCGCGCGGGCGGCGGCAGCGGCGTGGGTCGGCGAGGAGCCACCCGGGCGCCTGGCCGGCGGGGTTGCCGTGGATCGCTCCGGCCGCGGGGCGGCTCGCTGGGCGCGCCGCGTGATGCCCGTCCCGCGCGGTTCGCTGCGGGCCCCTTCGGCGTCGCCGGGTGCAACGGTCACCCGGCGCGTCGGCGGCGCCACCGCCCGGTCTTCCGGCGCCACCGCGCCGCTGATCCCGTGGGGCTGCCGCTCGCCCGTCGGCCGTCGCGTGTTCGCCCACGGAAAGACGAGCGCCCCGGCAGGCCTGCCCTCGATCGTGCCGCCGCCGACGGCCGCCCGGGGTGTTGCGACGGCGGCAAAGCGGTCAAGCAGCGCGTCCAGGTACTCCTGCGGCGCATCCGTCTCGGCCCACCAGATACGGGCACGTTCGATCCCGACTAGGGTGTGCAGCCAGTGTCCATCCGCATGCGGGCGCCGATCGCCGAGCTGGTGGTGGGCGAGGGCGAGGACGCGACCTCCGACGCTGCCGGCCGTCGCACCCACATAGAGGACGGTCTCGGACGGGAGCCAGAACGAGCGGAGCCGTGCCACGAGCGCTCGAGTCAGCGGACGCCCGCCGTCGAGATTGAGATCCGGCAGGCGCCCGATCCAGCGCGCGACATGATTGGATTCGATCGGCGCGACGGGCTGCGGCTCGGCCAGCTCCACGAGATACACGCCGGACGCACGCGTGGTGAGTGGCCGCCCCCAGATCACTGGTCCGTCGGGCAACAGACCCACCGCGCGAAGGAGCGAGGCCGCTCCGCCATCTGTCGTCATCCTGCCTCCGGTCCGCCGCTCCCGGTCGGATGCCGGGCCGGGGTATCGTCGCACCGATAGGACCGAACCGCCGTGGAGTGCCGGAATCGCCATCCGTCGTCGCATCCGACTGACCGCCGCCGCGCTCCTGGCCGTTACGGCCGCGGGGGCGGGGCTGCTCGCCCAGCCCGCGGCACGGGACTTCGCGGGCCTGGATCCACTGCCTTCCGTCGCGATCTCACCTGATCCCGGCGCCAGCGCTCCTGGCCCGACGCCGCCTGCGGCCGACCCGACCGCCGACCCGACGGCCGACCCCAGCACAGCTCCGGCGGTCCGGCCCTCCAGCCCCTACGTCCCCGCGCTCGTCGATCGATCCGGGATCCAGGATCGCCTCCAGGCCGCCCTGGAGGAGGGACGCGATGGTCTGGCGGCCCCCGGCGTCAGTGCCGCGATCCTCTTCCCGGACGGGCGGATGTGGACCGGCGTGGCCGGCGTGGCCGACCTCGCGACGGAGCGCCCTTTGACGGCGGCGACGCCGTTCGCACTCGCGTCCGTGAGCAAGACCTTCCTCGCCGCCGAGATCCTCGCGCTCGCCGGCGAGGACCTCCTGACCCTGGATGCGTCGGTGGCAGCGCTGCTCACCGAGGTCCAGGTCGGCGGTCTCTTGATCGATCCGGCGATCACGATCCGCCAGCTGCTCGACCACACCAGCGGGCTGCGTGACTACCTCGCGGATCGAGCATTGGACAAAGCCGTGCGTGCGGACCCCACGGCCGTCTGGACGCCGGATCGGGCGCTGGCCTACGCCGGGACGCCGGTTGCCCCGCCCGGAACCCGGTACCACTACGCAAACACCAACTACGTCCTCCTCGGCCTGATCGCCGAGCAGTTGACTGGGCGATCCCTGGCCGCCGAGTTCCGATCGCGCTTCTTCGAGCCGTTCGGCCTCACCTCGGCGACATACCAGGGTCTCGAGCCCCCGGTGTCGGAGCTGCCGACGGCCTACCGGTACTCCTCAGGGGCTCTCCTGGCGGAACCGACCGACGTGACCGACGGGACCGACATCCGCCCGTTCACCGCCATCACGACCGCGGCCGGTGCCGCCGGCTCGGTGGCCTCGAGCGCCCAGGATCTGGCGCGCTGGGCGCGGGCCCTCTATGGCGGGTATGCCCTGTCCGAGGCCGCCGTCGCCGAGATGGTCGGAGATGCGGACCGGACCGCCGCGCTGCGCCCCGGGTACCCATATGGCCTGGGCGTCCAGGTCTTCTGGATCGACGGGCGCATCTCGTTCGGGCACTCCGGGCGCCTGGTCGGCGCACGGAGCGTCCTGCGCTGGTTTCCGGACGAGGGGCTCGCGATCGCCGTGTTGACCAATCAGAGTCGGTTCGATCCAGCGCCGATCCTGCGTGACCTCTTCGCCGTCGTCGCCCCGGAGCGAGTCGGGGGCGGTCCCACGGCCGACTGACAGCACCGTCGCACGGCGCGCCGACCGGTACCGGCAGGTCCGTCTGGTGCCCGGATGAACCGGATTCTCGTCCGCCGGTACGACTTGCCCGGGTTCGCCGGTACTCCTGGGGCTTCCGTCGGATCGGATATCGGTTCATGGTTGATTGGCGCGGAAGCACCGGGGGACCACCATGCATGAGATCGAGGCGTTCACGGCCGATGGGGTCATGAGTGGCGCGACATCCGAGCCGCCCGGCTACCGGGGCGGAACCGACGACGTGCAGCACGTCCAGGTGGACCGGGCGACCTGGCATCCGCTGGCCGGCGGCGCGGCCGTCCGGCGCGGCAAGGTCAGGCTCGAGACGGACGACGTCCTCGTCCTGTGCGCAGCCACGGAGGATCTGCCGATCCATGCCCAGTGGCATAGCGTGGAGCTCGACGCTGGCCCGTATCACGTAACGGGAGAGCTGCCGAGCCTGCCGGGCTTCGATCCGGGCCGTGCGCTGGCGCGCCCCGGCGGGCCGTTCATCCTCCTCCGCGACGTCCGGGTCGGCCTGGCCGGAAATCCCGATGGCGGATTCGTGGAGCGCGGTCAGGCGCTGGTGAATCGCTATGCCGTCGAGCGGGTCATTGCCGACATCGACCTCGGCTACTACTTTCCCGGGGCCGGGTTCAGCAGTTCCGCGGGCCGAGCGCCTGCCTGATCAGCCGCGCGTGCCGCTCCTGGAGTGAGGCCTGGTCTCACTGCGATGCGGGTAGTGGTGCCCGCGCGCCGGACGGGCCTCGTGAACGCCGCCGCGCAGCGGCTGGGGCTCGGCATTGCGGTCCGGCACGAACCCCTCTTCGACGGTCCACGGGATGGCGATCTTGAGGAGTCGCTGGACGCCGCGGAGGAGGTCCGTCTCGTCGATCGAAACGAGGCTGATCGCGTCGCCGGTCGCTCCAGCCCGGCCGGTCCGGCCGATTCGATGGATGTAGTCCTGTGCCTGCCAGGGAAGCTCGAAGTTCACCACGTGCGGCAGATCCTCGATGTCGAGCCCCCGCGCCGCGACGTCCGTGGCCACCAGGACCCGGATGGCGCCGGCCTTGAACGATTCGAGCGCGCGGGTTCGCTCCGGCTGAGACCGGTCCGAGTGGATCGCCACGGCCTCGAGTCCGCGTCGGTCCAGGTACGTCGCCAGCCGCGTCGCGCCGATCTTCGTCCGCGTGAAGACAAGGACCTGGCGCCAGTCCTCCTTGGCGATGAGGTGGGCCAGCAGGGCCTCCTTGCGGTCACGATCAACCGGATAGACGAGCTGTCTGACCGACTCGGCGGCGATGTTCCGCGCGGCGACTTCGACGACCTCAGGGTGGTTCAGGATGGACCCGGACAGGCGTCGGATGTCGTCGGAGAAGGTGGCCGAGAACATCAGGTTCTGGCGCTTCGACGGGAGGAGTTCGATGATCCGTCGAATATCGGGCAGGAAGCCCATGTCCAGCATCCGGTCCGCTTCGTCGAGGACGAGGATCTCCACCTGGCCAAGATTCACGGTCTTCTGGCCGACGTGGTCGAGCAGGCGTCCCGGGGTCGCCACGAGAATCTCGACACCGCCGCGCAGCACTTTGATCTGCGGCTCGATCGGGATCCCACCGAAGACGACGGCGGGACGAAGGGGCACGGTCCGGCCATAGGTCCGGACGCTCTCATCGACCTGCATCGCGAGCTCGCGGGTCGGGACGAGGATGAGCACCCGCACCGGGTGTCGAGCCGGCGAGAAACTGGTGTTGGCGTGCTGGCGCAATCGATCAAGGATCGGCAGCACGAACGCAGCCGTCTTGCCGGTGCCGGTCTGGGCCGCCGCCAGGACATCGCGTCCGGCGAGCACATGGGGGATCCCGGCGGCCTGCACAGGGGTCGGATCCGTGTAGCCTTCCTCGGCCACGATCCGAACGAGATCGGCCGACAGGCCGAGCGAATCGAAGGTCAAACTCTCTCCAGATCTCCCGCGTCATTCGTCCGCGCCTGCAGCGCCGGGACGTCGACCGGGCGGCGCGAGAATACCGGATCGGGCCTCGCCGTGTGTGGATTCGGTCCGCTGCGATCCCTGGCAGCCCGGCGGCTCCTCCACGCCGGCGGGGTACCATCCGGCACATGACCACCACCGACCGCCTCTTCCTCACCGGCAATGAAGCTGCCGACCGGCTCCTCCACGCGGACCCGCTGGCACTCCTGATCGGCTTCGCTCTGGACCAGCAGGTCACGGTCCAGAAAGCGTTCTCGGGGCCACTGGACCTGCGGATCCGGCTCGGGCATCTGGACGCCGCGAGGATCGCGGCCCTGGATCCGGCCGAGCTGGATCGCGTGTTTCGGGAGCGGCCCGCGTTGCACCGCTTCCCCGGCGCGATGGCCACGAAGGTCGGTCAGCTCTGCCGCGTCGTCGCCAATGACTACGGGAACGACGCGGGTCGGATCTGGGGCCAGGCGCGTGACGGCCGCGATCTTCAGGCCCGACTCATGGGCCTGCCCGGTTTTGGCGAGATGAAGGTCCGCGGTGTGCTCGCGATCCTCGCCAAGCGAATGGGCGTCAGCGTGCCGGGGATCAAGGGCGTGCTGCCCGGCTATCCAACCCTCGGCGACGTCGATTCGCCTGAAGCGCTCGCCGCATATCAAGCCGCCAAGCGCGCCCACAAGGCCGACCTGCGGGCGAGCGGGAAGGCCTTCACGCCCTGACGACGAGCCGGCCTTCCCTCCAGGGGTGGCGCGAAACACGCGCCGGGTGCGGTTGACGATCTGGCGGCTCGGTGGCACGATAGTTGTGTCAGCAACGATCTGACGCCATCATTCGATATCGCCGCCGGGTACCGGCGGCGCCAGTTGAGGACCATATGAACGCCGCCATTCGAGAGGCTCTCGCTCACGGCCAACTCGTCGACATCACCACGACCGGACGGACGTCCGGTGAGCCACGGCGCATCGAGCTCGTCTATCACGTGTTCGACGGCCGCATTTACATCAGTGGCATGCCAGCCGCCGGGCACCAGCGGCACTGGTTGCGCAATCTCCAGCTGGAGCCTCGGTTCACGTTCCACCTGACCAGGGGCCCCGAGGCCGATCTCCCGGCGACGGCGCGGGTCATCACGGACCCGGTCGAGCGGAGGGACATCCTGGCCAAGGTCGCCCAGGCCTGGAAGCGGGTGGATACGAGCGCCATGGAGGCGCACAGCCCGTTGATCGAGATCCTCATCGATGGCTACGAGGCCGACCGGGCCGCCTGACCGGCGCGATCGTCTCGAACCACGGCCCCGCCCTTGATGACCACGACGGGCGCGGCCAACCTCGTGACGTCCTCGGTGGGGTCGCCCTCGACGGCGATGAGGTCGGCGTAGCGTCCAACCGCGAGACTGCCCACGCGATCCGACCAGCCCATCATCTCGGCAGCATTCACGGTCGCCGAACGGATCACCTCGAGCGGCGACATCCCGAGCCGGAGCATGATCGGGAGCTGGCGCGCGACGAACGCGTGCGGGTAGACGCCGCTGTCGGTACCGAAGGCCATGCGCACCCCGGCCCGGAGTGCCCGCGTGAACCCGGTTCGCTGCGCCTCGGTCGTGGCCGTGTTCTTCTCGAGGGTCTCGGCCGGCCACCCGTCACGTCGGCCGACCTCGTCGATCCAGTCGCCGTCATAGACGTCGGCAACCATCCAGGTGCCGTTCGCGACCATGGCCTCGATGCCCTCGTCATCGATGAGCGACGCGTGTTCCACGGAGCGTACGCCGCTTTCGGCGGCAATCTGGATGCCCCGGGCACCGTGCGCGTGAGCGGCGACATACACGCCCAGCTCCGTCGCTCGTCGGACGGCGGTCCCGATCATCACGGCGTTCAGCTCCACGTCATCCACCCGCGTCCCGCGGGTAAGCACCGCGCCGGTCACGATCAGCTTGATCGCATCGGCGCCGCCGGCTACCAGCCGTCCCACTGCCTCCCGCATCTCGGCCCGATTGCGGACCACGCCGAGTCGAAGCTCCCGGGGAATGGCGACTCCCGGATCGCCGGTCACCTCGCCGCCGCCGTAGGGTCGCGTGATCATCGCGCCGACGCACTGCATCCGCGGACCCGGCGTCGCGCCTTCGTCGATCCGCCGGCGCAGTGCGATGTCCAGCAGCCCCCGATAGGTGCCGAGGTCTCGAACGCTCGTGATGCCTGCGCGGAGGGTGATGAGGGCATGGCGCTCGCCGGCCGCGAGCTCCGATTCCGCGGTCTCGTGAAGGGCCGGGATACCAGCGAACTCGAGCTCGCCGATCAAGTGACTGTGCGTATCGATCAGCCCGGGGAGGACGGTGAGCCCGGCGAGATCGATCCGCCGAACAGACCCGGGCTCCGGCCGGGGTTCGTCGGGTCCGAGAACAGCTGCCACGACTCCGTCCCGAACGAGCACGGAACGGCCCTCGCGCGCCTCGCCGGACGCGGGATCAAGCAGGCGGCCGGCATCGACGAGCGCGAGGTCAGTGGTCATCGACAGAGCGTATCGGACTGACGGTTGACAGCGCGCGGTGCGCAGGCGAGGATGACCCGGTGATGGCACGAATGAGTTGTACAAAGGTGCCACTCGGGATCGCCTCGCTGCCGAAGTGGTCGCAACAGGGCATCCATTGACTCGCGTCGCGAACCGCGCGTCGCTCGTCCAGGTGAGCCGGATGTACTACGAGCTCGGCGAGACGCAGGCGTCCATCGCCGCATCGCTGGGCGTGACCCGGCCGCAGGTCTCCAAGCTCCTGAAGCAGGCCCGTGCACAGGGCGTCGTCGAGATCCGGATCGTGGATCGCACTGAGCATCCCGGCTACGTCGCGGACGAGGTTCGGCGCCGGTTCGGCCTGCGGGCCGCGCACCTGGCCCCGACGCTTACCGGGGAGGACGAGCGGACACGTCGGCGGGTCGGGCGCCTGGCGGCTCAGGTGCTCACCAGCGCGGTGCGCGACGGCATGATCGTCGGGGTCGGCGACGGTTCGTCCGTCGCGGCCCTGGCCGACGAGATGGACCCGCTGAAGACGCCCGTGGCCGCCAACGTCGTCCCGCTGTGTGGCGGGTTCTGGGGCTCGGCCGGTGGACGCGAGCCCTTTCGCCGGATCGCCGACGCGTTGGGCGCGACGGCCCACGGCCTGCTCGCTCCCGGACTGCTCGACGACGCCCTGACGCGCGACGCGCTCATGGCTCATGCGGGCATTCGCGAGGTCACGGGCCTGTGGGACCGGCTCGACGTCGCCGTGTTCGGGATCGGGGGCCCGGCCTGGAGTGAGGCCCTCCTGGGCGCGGCTGCGTGGCGAGAACTCCAGGCGCAGCGAGCCGTCGGCGAGATCCTCATTTCGCCGTTCGACGAGGACGGGCGCTTCGTCGGCGGAGCCCTGCGGGACCGGACGATCGCCTGCGATGCACAACGCCTGCACCTGGTGCCGACCTCGATCGGGATCGCCAGCGGGCCGACGAAGATCCGGCCGATCCTCGGGGCGCTCCGGGCGGGCGCCCTGAACGTGCTCGTCACCGACCTGACCACCGCCGAGGAGGTCCTGCAGCTGGCCGGGCCCGAGCGTGGAACGTGATGAGCAGGCCCAGCGCGTACCTCGGGATTGATATCGGGTCGTCCGAGGTGCGCTGCGGACTGGTGACGGCCGACGGCCGGCTCCTCGGAATCGAGCGGGCGGCACATGACACAACGATGGATGCCCTGCATGGTCGCGCCGAGCAGGATCCAGATGCGTGGTGGGCCGGCATGGTTGGTTCGGTCCACCGGCTCCTCGACCGGTTGGATGTCGATGTCGCCGGGATCGCGGTGGATGGCCATGGTCCAACCCTGACCGCCGTGGACCGCCTCGGCCGGCCGAGCCGGCCCGCCATCACCTGGCTGGATCAGCGGGCCGCCGGCGAGCAGGCGGAACTCGCCGAGGCCACGGGCCTCCAAGGTTGGGCGCTGGGCATCCTGCCGGCGGCGCTCTGGCTGGAGCGCCACGAACCGGATTCGGCCGCCCTTACCGGCTGGTACCTGAACACCTGGGAGGCGACGACACTTCGCCTGACCGGTGTCGCACGCACCAGCCTGGTACCCGGTCAGGCCTGGCCGGTGGACCACCTCGGGTCCCTCGGTCTTGCACGGCCGCGTCTGGCTGACCCGATCGAGGCGGGTGAGGTGGTGGGACCGCTGAGCAAAGATGCCGGCGACACCCTCAGGCTGCCGGCGGGCATCCCCGTCGTGGCGGGCGTCGTGGACGCCTTCGCCAGCTTTCACGGTGGCCGGATGCTTGCCCCAGGCGATGCCATCGACGTGGGCGGATCCGCCGGTGGCTTCGGGGTCTACTGGGATCGACCGATCGCGGCCGCCGGCTCCTTCTCGACGCCCGCCCCACTGGAGGGCCTGCACAGCGTCGGGGGCGCCATGGCCGCGACCGGCAAGGCCCTCGAATGGCTGCGCGATGCGGTCCTCGGCGGCGAGCGATCGGTGGACCAGCTGATCGGGGAGGCCGCCGCCGTATCCGCGGGCGCCGATGGCCTGATCTTCCTGCCCTATCTCGCCGGCGAGCGATCGCCCCTCTGGGATCCGGAGGCGCGGGGCGCATTCGTGGGCCTGACGCTGCAGCATGGGCGGGCCCATCTGACGCGCGCGGTTCTCGAAGCGTCGGCGCTGGCGATCCGCCACGTGGCCGCGCCCATCCTCGCTGCCGGCGTCCGCGTGAGCGCCATGCGGGTCTCCGGTGGACCAGCCCGGAGCACCGCCTGGAATCAGCTCAAGGCGGATGTCACCGGCTTCACCGTCGAGGTCCCGCGAATCCTCGAGACGGCCGTCGCCGGCTCGGCCATTCTCGCGGCCGCGGGGACAGGGGGCCATCCCGATCTTCGCTCGGCGATTCTCGCCATGACGGCGATCGAGCAGCGCCTTGAGCCGGATCCGGATCGGGCGGCGATCTACAACCGCACCTATACCGCGTATACCGACCTTCATCCGGCCGTGTCCCCGATCCTTCATGCCTTGCGGGCCCGTTACACGGAGGCGGCTCGATGAACGCGGAGACACGCGGGCGAATCGAACTGGGCGATCTGTCCCTGTCGTTCCCGCGCCGGGGCGCCGTCCGGCTGCCCGTCCTCGACCGCGTGACCATCAGCGTCGCGGGCGGGGAGATCGTGACGGTCATCGGGCCGAACGGCTGCGGCAAGAGCTCGCTGCTGCGGGTAGTCGCGGGCCTCATCCCGCCCGATTCCGGCAGCGCGCGCCTCGATGATCGCCCGATCGGCGGGCCGGACCCCCGGATTGGGCTCGTCTTCCAGGAGCCGCGCCTGCTGCCGTGGCGAACCGTCGCCGCCAATGTCGGCTATCCCCTTGAGCTGGCCGGCGTGCGGGGCGGGGAGCGGGCTGACCGCGTGAGCGAGGCGTTGCGGCGGGTCGGTCTGAGCGAGGCCGCCGACTCCGTCCCGGGCCAGCTGTCGGGGGGCATGCGCCAGCGGGCGGCACTGGCCCGGGCCCTCGTGTTCGAACCAGACGTCCTGCTCCTGGACGAGCCGTTCAGTGCGCTCGATTCGATCACCCGTGACCGGTTCAACGTCGAGCTGCTGGAGCTATGGGGCCGCCTCCGAACCACGATCGTGATCGTCACCCACAGCATTCCGGAGGCCATCTTCCTCGGTGATCGGGTGATCGTGCTGTCCAGCCGGCCGGGCCGCGTCGTGGGGGACATCCCCATTCGCCTGTCGTCGCCACGCACGCTTCAAGACCTGGATGCCGCGATCGTGTCGGACGCGGCGCGTCACATCCGCGCTCTGCTGGACGCGGACGCGGACGTGGACGTGGACGCCGGTGCCGCATGAGATCAACCACCCTTCTCACCGTGGCCGCCGGGGCGGCGTTCCTGCTGCTGTGGAAGTTCGTCGTCGTGGTGGGCGGCTACCCGATCTTCATCCTGCCGCCGCCGGAAAGCGTCGTCGCGCGCCTCGTGAGTGGCTGGGCCGGCGGACAGATCGGACCGCACGCGCTGGTCACCCTGCTCGAGGTGGTGCTTGGGTTCGGCGTGGGGGCCACCCTCGGGCTGGTCGTTGGATACGGGTTGGGCAAGTCGTCGATCGTTGCTCGAGTCGTGTCGCCCTACCTCGTGGCAGCCCAGGCGACACCGATCCTTGCGCTGGCGCCGGTCCTCGCGCTCTGGTTTGGGCCGGGCCTCCTCGGCAAGGTCGTCATCGCGGCGCTGATCGTGTTCTTCCCGGTAGCCGTCTCCACGATGGTCGGCATTCGCTCCGTCGATGCTGGCCTCCTCGAGCTCGGTCGCAGCCTTCGGGCCACGCGTCGCCAGGTTCTCCTGACCCTGGAGATCCCCGCGGCCATGCCGTCGATCTTCGGTGGCCTGCGGATCGGGATCACGCTCGCGGTCGTCGGTGCCATCGTCGGAGAATGGGCCGGTGCCGAGCGCGGGCTCGGTGTCCTCGTCAACATCGCCCGCGGCAGCCTCTTTGACATCCCGCTGATGTTCGCCACCCTCGTCACCATCGCCGCCTTCGGGGTGGCGCTGTATCTGGTCGTCGTTCTGGTCGAGCGTAGCGTCGTGCGCGCACGCTGACCCCAACTCACAAGGAGCCATCCTTGAACCGCCGCGTCCCCGTCGTCCTTGCTCTCGTTGTTGCCGTCCTGGTCACGGCGTGCGCCGGTGGCACTGCCTCGCCCTCGGCAACCGCCCAGATCCGTCAGGCGTTGACCGTGGGGCTCGGCTTCATCCCGAGCGTGCAGTTCGCCCCGTTCTATCTCGCCGATCAGGCGGGTTACTACCGCGATGCCGGCCTGGATGTCACGTTTGAGAACAAGATCGACCCGGATCTCGTGACCCTGGTCGGACAGGGGGCCATCGACGTCGGCATGGCCGACGGCACGAGCGTCATTCCGGCCGTCAGCCAGGGCATTCCGGTCCGCTACGTCGCCACGGTCTATCGGGCGTTCCCATCCATCGTGTTCTCGAAGGCATCATCCGGAATCGCAACCGCGGCCGACCTGCGGGGCAAGAGGATCGGGATCCCGGGTCGCTATGGGTCGTCATGGATCATGCTCCAGGCACTGCTCGGATCGGCGAATCTGACACCCGAGGACGTCGAGATCGTCGAGTACCCCGACTTCGGTCAGGGCGCCGCGGTCCAGCAGGGAGCCGTCGACGCAGCCACGGGATTTGCCAACAACGAACCCGTCCAGCTCGAACTTGCCGGCTTCCCCGCCATCGTCCTCCATGTGGACCAGATCGTCCCGCTCCCAGGCCCAGGCCTGATCAGCGGAACCGCGACCCTGTCATCGAAGCAGATCGCCATCGCCGCCTTTGTGAAAGCCACGCTTCGAGCGATGGACGAGATTGCTGCCGATCCGGAAAAGGGGCTCGACGCGGCTATTGCGGCTGTGCCGGACCTCGCGTCGGCGCGGGCGACCCAGAAGGCGATTCTTGAGGCGACGATCGCGGCTTGGCGCGGGTCGGGATCCGGCTCGGTTGCGTTTGGAACGATCGACCGCGCGGACTGGGTGGCGTCGCTCGAGTTCATGACCACGCTCGGACTCGTGCCTAATCCGATCAGCGTCGAGGACCTCATTCGGAGCGATCTGCTGCCGAACTGAGCGGACCCGTGGTCTTGGCGTCGGACGAGCGCCACACGCCCAGGCGGCCCCGGCGTGAGGGATCAGCCCGCGTCAGCCGAGGGCGATCGTCGCGTCCAGCTCGTCGTTGCTCGGTTCCCGGACCACTCGTGACGGGGCAGCCGGATCGCCGATCAGGATCGTCGGAGTTATCCGATTGCCGGCGTTGTACGAGCGGTTGATGGCGTCGGCGTCCTCATCGAACTCGACGTTCCGGTACGAGTAGGCGATTCCACGGGCGTCCAGATGGGCGCGCGAGCGGATGGTGTCCTCACAGGTGTCCCGGCCGAGGATCAGGATCGGCGGCTGCTTGACGTGCTGCATGACCGGGAGCGCAGCGTCAGGCGTCGAAGCGCGGGGCCTCGCCGCGCGCCGCTGCGCTGGCCGCGGCCAGAATCGTGTCCCGGAGCGAGGCATCCGTGGCGGCAATCCCGCAGGCGACGCAGGCGATCCCGGGGTGGTCGACCGGCTCCAGGCCCGCGTCAGGCGTCTGGAGACCGAGCAACTGGAGGCCCGTCGGATCGATCACGACCCGATCGAGCGCCCGGACGGGGCTGTCGATCCGCCACGCGGCGGCGGCGCTTCCACAGGCCGGGCAGAGCGGAACCGCGGAGGGACTCATCGGTTTCGACCACGCGACGGCGAGGGGGCTGGGTGGTGGCCCTGACCCGTCGGGCGGTTGCCCCAGGGCCGGGGCGACGAGGGCTGCCCCTCGCCATGGCGAGCCATGCGCTCGCCGGGGAGCACGACGTGATTGCCGAACCCGGTCGGTCGCGCGGTGCCGGCGCCTTGGCGCGCCATCCCGGCGGTCGGGCGTCCGTGGCTCGGGGCCAGGCCGCCGCCGTGCCCGAACGAGGCCCGTGCCGGCGACGCTGCCGGTCGCCCGCCGCTGCCTGGACGGCCATTGGCGGATCCGTGACGCATCTGGGACTGCGACCAACCGGTGGCGCCACCCGATTGCGGGCGCCGCGGTGCGGACGGACGGGGCCCGGGGCCGCCGATCGTTCGCAGGCGGATAGGCTCCGCGCGGATCGCGCGATCAGGCTCATAACCCTCGATGACCTCGACGTCGATGCGTCGCCCGAGGAGCGTCTCGATGTCTCGGAGCAGCTTCGCCTCATCGACGCAGACCAGGGAAATTGCGTCCCCCATGGTTCCGGCGCGGCCGGTCCGGCCGATCCGATGGACGTAGTCCTCGGGGACCATCGGCAGTTCGTAGTTGACGACATGGGGCAACTCTTCGATGTCAATGCCGCGTGCGGCGACCTCGGTTGCGACGAGGATGGCGACCTTGCCATCCTTGAAGTCGCTGAGGGCCCGGACGCGCTGGTTCTGGCTGCGATTGCCGTGAATCGCGGCAGCCTTGATGCCGTCCTTCTGGAGCTGCTCGGCCAGACGGTTGGCGCCATGCTTGGTTCGTGTGAAGACGAGCGCCTGGTCGATCCGGCCCGAGGCCACGAGCTCACGGAGCAGGTCGCGCTTGCGCTCGCGGTCCACCCGAATCACGAGCTGGCGAACCAGCTGGGTCGCCGTGTTCCGCGGGGTCACCTGGACTGACGCGGGATTGTGCAGAAAGGCGTCGGCGAGGCCGCGAATCTCATCCGAGAACGTGGCGGAGAAGAGGAGGTTCTGGCGCTCCCTGGGAAGGATGTTGAGGATCTTGCGGATGTCCCGGATGAAGCCCATGTCCAGCATGCGATCCGCCTCGTCCAGGACGAGGATCTCGACCGCGCTCAGGTCCACGGTGCCCTGGCCGATGTGATCGAGCAGGCGCCCCGGCGTGGCCACGACGATTTCGGCGCCGCCGCGCAAGGCGCGGAACTGCGCGTCGTAGCCGACGCCGCCGTAGATCGGCACGGACCGGACGGGCTGGTGTGCCCCGTACGTGCGCACACTCTCCTCGACCTGGAGCGCGAGTTCGCGGGTAGGGACCAGGACGAGCACGCGGACCGGCCGCCGGGGTGCGCGCCGGCCCGGAGCAGAGGCGTATCCCCCTGCGCCGTTGCCGGCTGCGGCGTTGCCGGCTGCGGTGCCGACCGCGACGCGCGGCGAGGTTGCGTTCAGCTTCTGGAGGATCGGCAGGACGAAGGCGGCGGTCTTGCCGGTACCGGTCTGGGCGCCAGCGAGCACGTCACGGCCCGCGAGGACCAGCGGAATGGCCTCGGCCTGGACGGGGGTAGGCTCGGTGTAGCCTTGGTCCGCGACAGCGCGAAGGAGTTCGGGCGTCAGCCCAAGTTGATCAAACGACACGAAGATAGTGCTCCTGACGGGGGCCCTCCCGCTCATTGGCGGGGCCCGGTCAGGGCAAGAAGTTGGTCGAAATCAGCGGTAGGTGACCGGGGCGCTGACCGGAGCGCCCATCGAACTCGAAGCGGGAGCATAGCCGGGATGGATTGATCTGTCGCCCCAGGCGCGTTCCGCACGGTCGCCTGCGATGAGCGTCGCGACCCAGGCCGCCGAGCCGCTGAGTCGTTTGGAAGAGCATTCCCGGCATGAGCGCGCTCGTCACGCAACCAGAATCGACGGATTCGAGTGCGTGACCAGCACGCTCAGCTCCAGGTTGCCTCTTCAGGCGCAGCAGGGGGTCGCAACGAGCCGCGACCCGAGTCGCAACGAGCCGCGCACCTCGCAACGAGCCGCTGCCTCGCTGAGCGTCGCGACCCTGGCCGCCGCGCCCCCGCGCGCCGCACGCACCTTTGTCCCGCCGGCCACAGCAGGGTAGGTCCTAGTTCGGCCGGCCGCTGCCCCCCAGGTCGGCGCCCTGATCGCGCAGGAAGCGTTCGATGTCCGCGATGAGGTCGTCGCCGGCAGGCTGGCGCGACTCGTCGACCATGGTCTCCAGGCGGGCGACGTAGTTGCGGGTGCTCTCGTCGAGCGTCGCAGCCGTATCGAGGCGCTTCGTGAGCGCGCCGGCAAGATCCTCCAGGTCGCCCATTGGGGGCTCGATGTCCAGGTGTCGCCCGAGGGTACGCAACAGCTCCACCGAGGCGCCGGGATAGGGACCGGACACGTAATGCGGGATCTGGGCGAAATACCCGACCGCGGGGATTCCGGCCCGCGATACCGCGATGTCCACGACCGAGATGCACGCCGCCGGGACCCGGAGGAGGCCCTCGGGGCCCGCCTGAACGCCGCCGCGAAGAAGGTCCGGCTTCGATGCGGTCCCGAGTACCGGAACGGCCCTGGTGTGGGGCACGGCAGCCGGGATTGCGCCGAGGCTGATCCACTCGGTGACCTCGAGTTGCCTGGCGATCTCCACGGCGGCGGCCGAGAATCGATGCCACTTGAAATCGGGTTCCGCGCCCGTGAGGATGAGGATGTCCCGTTCCCCGATGCGGCGGTGCCGCATCGTCAGGGTCGGCCAGGTCAGGCGTTCCGGGCGACCATCCTGGATCTCGAGCGTCGGGCGGCGAGATCGATAGTCGAACAGCTGGTCGCCATCGAACTCGACCACGATGTGGCCCGCTCCGGCGAGCTCCTTGGTGGCGTGGGTTGCGGCAGATCCTGCATCGACCCAGCCATCGAAGGCCACGACCACAACGGGCCCCTCGAGCCCGCCCGGATCGGTCAATCGATAGAGAGCCATGTCAGCGTGCCGGCCCGTCGATCCTGGACGCGGTCGAGCCTTCGACGATCGAGAGCCCGTCCCAGTCCGAACGCACCGGGGAAAAGACGTCGATGACGACGGCGCCGTCTGGCCCTGCTGTTACCTGATGGGGCAGATTGGACAAGATGCGCCACGTTCCACCGGGTCCGAGGTTGCGCGTCTCCCCGTCAACGGTGAAACGGATGGAGCCGGCCATCACGAGGCCCATCTGCTCTGCGTCGTGCCGGTGTTCTGGAACGACGGCATTCGGTTCAAGCTCGACGACGGCCAGCGTGATCCGCTCCCCCTGCACCCGGCGCGCCCGCACCGTCTCACCCCAGACCGCCAGCAGCGGTGCGTCCAGGATGTCGATGAGGTTGCTCATCATCGGAGCATAGCGCGAGAATCCGAGGCGACCTCGGCCGCGACGCGTGCGCTGCGCCGCCCTGCACAGATTGGGCGCGTCCGCGCGCGAGCAGGCGCGCGGGCAGCTGGACCTCCGCGCTGCGCTCGACCGCGGGACCAGCCGGCTCGGCGAGTTCCTCGGCGCATCGGGCGGCTTCAGGCCACTGGAACCTGGAGCTCGGTCATGAAGTCGCTCGCACGCTCGACGACCCAGGCCCTCGGCAGCCGCAGTTCTGTTTCGGCGCCGAACTGGAGGTACAGGACGCGGGTCGGTCCGTCGATCCGATAGCCGGAGGTGCGGACCCAGGCCGTCAGGGTGGCCAGGGCCGCGCCGAGTGTTTCGTACGGGCCGCGGTGAAGGATCGAGGCGACTCGGCAGGCCGGCAGGACGCTGTAGCCGATGCGGTCCGTCGGCGCCAGCGCTCGACGGATAGGAACGAAGATGATGTCGTCCTCGGCGGAGCCTGGCTCGGTCGACCCAGCGGCGTCCGCACTCAGCACCGCCTTGGCCACCGACAGCGCACCCGGCGGTCGGTGCGCCCGGATGCCCAGGTCGCGCACGTGCGTTTCGAGTTCGTAGAAGGCTGCGCCGATGTCGCCATCGGCGCGCAGCGCGAGATCGAACGTCGCGACCCTATCCGGAGGAAGCTGCCTGATGACCACATCGGGTCCCGCCGACGCGTCCGTCCCGAGGGAAAACCGGATGTCGAGCGCGGCAAGCCGTCGCTCCACCTCACGCTGCTCGGCCTCGAGAGCGAGCCGGCGTCCAAGGAGCGCCACCCGAAGATCGCCGCCGCCCGAGATCAGCTCCGCGATCTCCGTCAGGCTCATGCCGACCTGCCGAAGGGCCACGATTCGGCGGATCCCGGGCAGCTGCGCCGGCGAGTAGTAGCGGTAGCCGGAGGACGGATCCACCCACGCCGGGGTGAACAGTCGCGCCGCGTCGTACGCCCGCAGGACCTTGGCTGAAACCCCCGAGACGCGGGCGAAACCGCCGATCGTGAACACGGTCGAATCATACGCTTGACATTCCCCCAAAGGGAAGGTTGATGATGGGCCAACCTAGTTATCCACGGAGGCCGCATGCACCGAGTCAGGATCGCCGCCCAACTTCATCCCCAGCACGGCGGCTGGCGCGAACTGCGCGCCGGCGCGGTCAGCGCCGAGCGCCTCGGCTACGACATCGTCTACAACTGGGACCATTTCTTCCCGCTCTACGGGGACCCGAACGGCGCCCACTTCGAGTGCTGGACCGTCCTCGCCGCGCTGGCCGAGGCAACTTCACGAATCGAGATAGGGCCGCTCGTATCGTGCAACTCGTACCGCAATCCCCAGCTACTCGCCGACATGGTGCGAACCGTGGATCACATCAGCGACGGGCGCGCGATCCTCGGGCTCGGGGGCGGATGGGCGCGCCGGGACTACGAGGAGTTCGGCTTCGAGTTCGGGACGTTTGGTACACGGCTCCAGGCGCTCGAAGACGCCATCCCGGACATGCTCCACCGTCTCGAGGCCTCGGTTCCGCAGTCGGTTCGTCGGATCCCGATCCTCATCGCCGGGGTCGGCCCTCGCCGGACCTTGAAGCTCGTCGCCCGCTACGCGGACGCGTGGCACGCGGCGTTTCCGTCGAGGCCGGCCGAACTCGAGCCGACGGTGGCCACGCTGCGTCGCTGGTGCGACGAGGTCGGTCGCGATGCCGGTGAGATCGAGTAGGGCCTCGGCGTTGAACCAGACGACCTCGATCGCTTCCTGGCGGAAGACGCCGACGCCTACCGCGCGATGGGCTTCACCCAATTCACGCTCGGCTTCAACGGCCCCGACTGGACAGTTGATGCGGGCGCCCCTTGGCTCGAGTGGCGGGACGGAATCAACGAACTTCGTGAAGACGCCGTTGACGCCGGTAGGCAGGCGCGTTTCGGCTGAAGGTTGGGGTCCAACGGAGAGTCCGGTGTCAAACTTGGTCTGGCCCCGTGAAGCTGATCCCCGATGCTTGGCGCGCCGCCGCATCGGGATCGAGCACCCGGAGGAGGGCGTCGAAGTCGCCCGCACCGGAGGCGGCGAGGAAGGCGTCGACCAGCTCCCGCTGACGCGACTGTCGATCCGCCCGCTTAGCTGCACCCGCTCGTGGAGCCGCAGTTGAGGCACTTGTAGCAGGAGCCGTTGCGGACCATGATCGCGCCGCAGTCCATGCAGGACGGGGCGTCACCCTGGGTGGCGAAGGCGACCTTGACGTTCCCGAGCGCAAGCGTGACCCCGCCGCCCCCGTTCCCATTGGTGGTCTTCGCATTCCCATTGCCCGCATGCCCATTGCTGGCAATGACCGAGAGTTCGGCAACCTTCCCGCCCCCAGTCGCAACCTCTCCGGTGGCGACCGCCGTGGGCCTATCGCTCGGTGGCGTTACCGGCTCTGCGGTCGTGACCGGGCTGGGTGCAGGTGCCGGCTGGCCGAGCCGCTCGTGGCCAAAGGCCGCGGGCGAAGCTTCGGCGAGGTCGGGCGGTGCCAAACCCAGCCCGGAAGCCGGCGGTGAATCCCCGTACGAACTTCGATCGATGAGCCCGAGGTTGGCCTTGTCGTCGTCGGACAGGAACCGGCTTCCAAGCCATCGGAAGATGTAGTCCACGATCGACTTGGCAATCGGGATCTCCTGGTTGCCGGTGAAGCCGCTCGGCTCGAACCGGACGTGGGCGAACTTGTTGACGAGGTCCTTGAGCGGCACGCCGTACTGGAGGGCCACGCTGACCGTGGTCGCGAACGTGTCCATGAGGCCCGAGACCGTGGACCCCTCCTTGGCCATCTTCAGGAAGATCTCGCCGGGCTGGCCGTCCGGGTACAGCCCGACGGTGATGTAGCCCTCGTGCCCGGAGATGTCGAACCGGTGGGTCACCGCGCTGCGTTCGGCCGGGAGCCGGCGACGGTGTGGCTTGACCGCCTCCGCCTGGGCGATCGCGAGCTGCTTCTTGAGGCCCTCGATGACCGCCGAGTCCGCCTCGGAGACGGCGATGTCGCCGTCCTTCTTCTTGCCGGTGCTGAGCGGCTGGCTCCGCTTGCTGTTGTCGCGGTAGATCGCGATCGCCTTGAGACCCCGCTTCCAGCCTTCGAGATAGACCTGCTCGATCTCGTCCGCGGTGGCGGCCTCGGGCATGTTCACGGTCTTGCTGATTGCGCCGGACAGGAACGGCTGGATGGCGCCCATCATCCGGACGTGGCCCATGTAGTGGATGGACCGCACGCCGTTCGTGGGCTTGAACGCGCAGTCGAAGACCGGCAGGTGCTCGGGCTTGAGGCCCGGGGCGCCCTCGATGGTCTCGTGCTCGTTGAGGTAGGCGATGATCGCCTCGACGTCATCGGGGCCGTAGCCGAGCTTGCGCAGGGCGGCCGGGACCGTCTGGTTGACGATCTTGATGAAGCCCTCGCCGACGAGCTTCTTGTACTTGATCAGCGCGATGTCCGGCTCCACGCCGGTGGTATCGCAATCCATCATGAAGGCGATGGTGCCGGTTGGAGCGAGCAGGCTGATCTGCGCATTTCGATAGCCGTGCTCCCGGCCGAGCTCGAGGGCCTCATCGGAGATCCGATGGGCCTGCTCGAGCACGTCAGCCGGGACACCCTCCGTCGGGATCTGGTAGGCCGCATCCCGGTGCATGCCCATGACGCGCAGGAACGGGGCCTCATTCTTCTGGTACTCGATGAACGCGCCGCCATGGTCGCGGGCGATGATCGCGGACTGCCGGTAGGCCTCGGCCGTCATGATCGAGGTCAGGGCAGCAGAGAAGTTGCGACCCTCGTCGCTGTCGTAGGCGAGTCCGCGCGACATGAGCAGCGCGCCGAGGTTCGCATAGCCCAGGCCGAGCGGCCGGAACCTGTGGGAGTTCTCCTCGATCTTCGGCGTGGGATAGCCCGCGTTGTCGACGAGGATCTCCTGGGCCGTGATCGTGACACGGCAGGCGTACTTGTAATCCTCGACGTTGAACTCGCCGTCCGCATCCACGAACGTCATGAGGTTGACGCTGGCCAAGTTGCAGGAAGTGTCATTCAGGAAGCTGAACTCACTGCAGTTGTGGATCACGAGCCCGTTGGCG
>CAZOJS010000258.1:0-12251 GCA_964580175.1 uncultured Anaerolinea sp.
TGGCCGCTGCCAGGTACAGCGGCAGGACGGCCGGAGCGTGGCGGCGCAGGGCCTCAAGGTGAGCCACGAGCGTGCCGACGTCACCCCGAGTCATCGGGCCGGTCAGCGCGTTGGCGATCCCGAGGGCTCTGGCATTGCCCAATGTCTGCTCGGCAAGCCGGCCGTAGATCGCCAGCGAACCTGCCTCATCGAGGCCGGCTGCGGCTCCGAGTTCGGCGATGGCGTCCAGGAGCGCGATGAACCCGCCGGCCGCGAGGACCGCCGCCGCGTGATAGGCCGCCTTGGTGCCGGGCGCCAGGCGCACCGCCGAAGCACCGATCGATTCGGCCATCCGGGCGAGGAGGGCCGCCAGCTGGTCATCGCCCTCGATCGCGACGGTCGCGCCGTGGAGCGCCGCCACTGCAAGCTCCGTTTCGGCAAAGGCGACGAGCGGATGGAACGCTCCGATCTGGGTCCCCGCCGCCATGGCCGGTTCGAGGACCTCGGAGCCGAGGGCTCCAGAGGTGTGGATCATGGCCTGGCCGCTGTACATCCGAAGCCCGCCGGCGACCTCCGCCAGCGCATCGTCCGGAACGGCAAGGATGACCAGCTCGACGTCGTCGAGCAGGGCCGCGGACTCCGCAAACGCGCGGACGCCCGGTACGAGTGCCCGAAACCGCTCCCGTCGCTCCCGGTTGCGAGAGCTGACCGCGCCGACCGGCCAGCCGGCTCGCGAGAGGGCCACGCCGAGGGCGGTGCCGACGGCACCCGCCCCGACGATTCCGGTGACCGGTGGGTCGTCCGGCGCCGACTGGGCGTGCGGGTGGAGGTGATCCGATTCGTGGACCTGATCCTCGTGCCGGTGCGAGCCCGCTGGAACCGGATCCAGGTCGATGCCGCGCTCGTCGAGTTCGCGCAGGGTGTCGTCGGCATCTGCGGCCGGCCTGCCGGGCCGCTCGCGTGGGGGCCAGGCTCTCACCGTTGAGCCTGGGCGGGGCCGAACGGTCGGGCGCGGTACGCTTGCACCCAACGAGTGTATCTACCCAGCGAGGGACCAATCTCCGTGGCGATTCGCGATCCGTTCGGGGCCCGCAGCTCACTCGGACCCGGGCAGCCTGACCTGTACCGTCTGGCCGCCCTCGGGAATCGGATCGACCTGGCGAGTGCGCCCGTGACCCTGAAGATCCTCCTTGAGAACGTGCTCCGGCACGCCGGCGGGGGGGTCGTCGAGCCTGCGGACGTGGAGCGTCTCGCGTCGTGGCGACCGGGGGCCGGAGGCGATGCGGAGATCCCGTTCATGCCTGCCCGCGTGGTGCTCCAGGACTTCACCGGCGTCCCGGCGATCGTCGATCTGGCCGCCATGCGGGACGCGATGGCCGACCTGGGCGGCGATCCCGCGCGCGTGAATCCGCTCGTCCCGGCCGACCTCGTCATCGACCATTCAGTCCAGGTGGATGCCTTCGGAACGCCCGCTGCCTTTGCCCTGAACGTCAACCGCGAGTACGAACGCAACGGTGAGCGCTACCAGCTCCTGCGCTGGGCGCAGACCGCGTTCCACGACCTCCGGGTCGTGCCACCCGGAACGGGGATCATCCACCAGGTCAACCTGGAGTTCCTGGCCACGGTCGTGACCGAGCGCGCCGACGAACTCGGTCGCGTTGCGTTCCCCGATACGCTGGTCGGCACGGACTCTCACACCACCATGATCAACGCCCTCGGGGTCCTCGGGTATGGCGTCGGCGGGATCGAAGCCGAGGCAGTCCTCCTCGGCCAGCCGCTCTACCTGCCCATGCCACGTATCGTCGGCGTGCGCCTGACGGGTGCGCTGCCGCAGGGCTCGACGGCCACCGATCTGGTCCTCGTGGTCACGGAACTGCTGCGCTCGTACGGGGTGGTCGGCGCGTTTGTGGAGTTCGCGGGTGACGGGCTGGCCGGCCTGTCCCTGGCCGACCGCGCCACGATCGCCAACATGAGCCCGGAGTTCGGGGCGACGGCGACCCTCTTCCCGATCGACGATGAGACGCTGACCTACCTCCACCTGACCGGCCGGCCGGCCGCGCAGGTTGCCCTCGTCGAGCAATACGCGCGCGAACAGGGACTCTGGAGGCTGCCCGGCGATGGCCCGGCGTTCGACGCGGCGCTGACCCTCGACCTGTCCGGCGTCGCACCGTCGGTCGCCGGGCCGCGCCGCCCGCAGGATCGTGTCGAGCTGCCCGACCTGCCGGCCAATTTCCGGACCGCGTTTCCGCTGGCCGCGTCGGCCGATGGCGGAGGTGATCCGGTGGTGGTCAACGTGGACGGCCGCGGCACGACCGTCGGGCACGGATCCGTGGTCATTGCCGCGATCACCTCGTGCACCAATACCTCGAATCCGACGGTCATGGTCGGGGCCGGCCTGCTGGCCAGGAACGCGGTCGCCCGGGGTCTGACGGTTTCGCCGATCGTCAAGACGTCCCTGGCGCCCGGATCGAAGGCGGTGACCGGGTACCTCGAGGCGGCGGGCCTGATGCGGCCTCTTGAACAGCTCGGCTTCGCGCTGGCCGGGTACGGCTGCACGACCTGTATCGGGAATTCGGGCCCGCTCGACGCCCCGATCGCCGAGGCCATCGAGCATCACCAGCTGGTCACCGCCGCGGTCCTGTCCGGGAATCGCAACTTCGAGGGCCGGATCCATCCACTGGCCAGGGCCAGCTACCTTGCCTCCCCGCCGCTTGTCGTGGCGTTTGCGCTGGCCGGACGGGTGGATGTGGACCTGTCAAGCGAACCCGTCGGCATCGGAGACGACGGGCGGCCTGTGTACCTGGCCGAGATCTGGCCGAGCCCGGACGAGATCCGGTCGGTGATCCGCGATTCCATTGATCCGGAGCTCTTCCTGCGGACCTATGCCACCGTCTTCGAGGGCGACGATCGTTGGCGCGCCCTGCCGATCCCGGACGGCGATCGGTACGCCTGGAATCCCGACTCGACCTACATCGCGCGTCCGCCGTTCTTCGAGGGCATGACGATGCAGCCGGTCCCACTGGCCCCGATCGTCGACGCACGGGTCCTGGTCGTGCTGGGTGACAGCGTGACGACCGACCATATCTCGCCGGCCGGCTCCATCGCCGCCTGGTCGCCGGCGGGCCAGTGGCTCCAGGCGCAGGGCGTGACGCCGATCGAGTTCAACTCTTACGGAGCCAGGCGGGGCCACCACGAGGTCATGATCCGCGGGACCTTCGGCAACATCCGGCTGCGCAACCGGCTCCTCTCGGACAAGGAGGGACCGTTCACCGTGCACCTTCCGGACGGTGCCGAGACGACGATCCCGGAGGCCGCGGAGCGCTATGCGGCCGAGCGCGTGCCGCTGATCGTGCTCGCCGGCAAGGAGTACGGCTCGGGCTCATCGCGCGACTGGGCCGCCAAGGGGACCGCTCTGCTCGGGGTCCGCGCGGTGATCGCCGAGAGTTACGAGCGAATCCACCGGAGCAACCTCGTCGGGATGGGGGTCCTGCCACTTCAGTTCCTCGACGGTGAATCGGTGGAGTCACTCGGCCTCACGGGCGTGGAGTCGTTCACGATCCACGGTGTGGAGGGCGGCCCCGAGGCGAAGTCTCGTCTGTCCATCGATGCGGTTGACGACGCGACCGGCGCCACGCGTCGATTCGAGGTGCTCTGCCGTCTCGACGGTCCGATCGAGGTCGACTACATCCGCCAGGGTGGCATCCTGCCGGCCGTGCTGCGCAGGATCGCGGCGTCCTGAAGTGGACCGGCAGACACGAGATCGATCCGGACGGCCGAACGCCCCCGGGTCCCCGGGGGCGTCGACCTGGAGGAGGATCGGCGGACTCGCGCGTCCGCTCGATTCGTGGGACGCCGGGCACCCCATGAGCGTGACGCCTCAGGACTTCGTTTTCTGGATAATTTACGAGTGACCCGGATCGTTGCCGTCAACGAGCGGGCAGACATCCTGCCCGGGTACGTCGGGACTTCGGTCGAAGTCCTGCTGGCCTTCCACAATCTGGAGCTCGAACCGGCCTCCCCGCCCGAGCGCGACCTGCTGATCGGCATGTGCATGGACAGCCGCAAGGCGATCCGCATGCCGTCCGACTTTGCCTTCGTGCTCCGCACGGCCGGAGCCAACATGCGGGACAACGAGTTTCGGATCTCCTACGCCATCGCCGTCGGGGGCGTCCGGACGATCGTGCTGGTCGCCCACACCGACTGCGGGATGAAGCGCGTGGCAAGCCAGCGCGACCAGTTCGTGCAGGGCCTGATGGAGCACGCAGGATGGGACGAGGCGCGGGCCGAGCGGATGTTCGCCGAAGGCGTGCCGAAGTTCGGGATCACGGACGAAGTGGGCTTCGTGATGGGCGAAGCGGATCGACTGCGCGGCCTCTACCCGAAGCTGACCGTCGTCCCGCTCCTGTATCGGGTCGAGGACGACCGGCTGTATCAGTTGCAGTAGTCAATTCCGGCTGGTTCGCCAGCTCGCCCGTCTCGGCGACAGCTGAATCGGCCGATCTGGCAGGCGGCCGCTCAGGGTCCTCTGGCCGGAATGGTGGGCGATACTGGATTCGAACCAGTGACCTCGCGGATGTGAACCGCGCGCTCTAACCGACTGAGCCAATCGCCCGGAAGACCGGCCGGCGCTCGGGCCGGATCGGGGCGCCGATCATACACTGAGGTCCGGCCAGCGAGCGACCAGCGCGGCCTGCCCGATCCCCTCGATCAACACGACCTTCATGCGTCCGGACGAGCCTGACACGATCCGCACGGACGACGGGGCGACGCGGAGGGCCGCTGCCAGAAGCTTCACGACCGCGGTGTTGGCGGCCCCGTCGACGGGTGAAGCGGCAACGCGGACCAGAAGTGCGCCGTCGCTGACCCCATCGATTCGATCGCGTCCGCCGCGCGGTGTGACCCGAACGGACAAGCGCGCGGCCCCATCCGCATCACTCACGGCAGGGCGCGGACCACCGCTCCGATCACAAGGACGACGATGATCGGCGAGAAGTCGAAGCCGCCGGTCGATGGCAGGCGTCGCCGGATCGGACCAAGGATCGGCTCGGTGATCATCACCAGGAACTGGGCGATCGACGAGCGGCCCTGCGGCTGGACGTACGACAACAGCACTCGCCCGATGACGGCGATCTCGAGCGCCACCAGCAGGAATTTGAGGAAATTGACGACGAACACGACTCCCATGGCCGGAGTCTAGCGGGCGACCGCGGGTCGCGCCCCGAACAGGGCTCGCCCGACGCGAATGATCGTGGCACCCTCCTCGACGGCGACCTCGAAGTCGCCCGACATGCCCATCGACAGGGCCGCTCCGAGGCGCGGATCATCGGCCCGGAGTTGCTCGGAGAGCCTGCGGAGGCCCACGAACGTCGGCCGCGCCGCCGCGCCATCGTCGACGAGCCGGCCGACCGTCATCAGCCCGCGGATCTCCAGATGCGGGAGGGACAGGAGTTCCGGGAGCTTGGCCCGCAGCTCCCTGGGATCGAATCCGGACTTGGACGAATCTGCATCCACGTTGACTTGCAGCAGAACCGGCAGCGCGCGGTCGGGTCGCACCTGCGCGGCGATTCGGTCGAGGCGTGCGGCAAGGTCGGCCGAGCCCACCGTCTGGATCAAAGCGAAGACCTCGACGGCGCGACGGGCCTTGTTCGACTGCAGCGGTCCGATGAGGTGCCAGGTCGCGCCACCAACCTCCCGGATCTTGGCATCGGCCTCCTGGACCCGGTTCTCCCCGAGCGTCTGAAGGCCTGCGGCAACCGCCGCCCTCAGGCGGACCGGATCGACCGTCTTGGAAACGGCCACGAGCTCGACGGCGCCGGGATCGCCTCGGACGCGGCGGCAGGCGAGATCGATGCGCTCGAGGACTCTCGCCCGCGCCAGGGCCAGTCTCGCAACCTCGCCCGGGTCTGCGCCGGCCGACCCGGCGTCGGATCCTGGATCGTCAGATCCGCGGCCGGTGTCCACCGGCCCGGTCAGGTGTCGTCACGCGGCGCCGCCGGCGAGCCCGCGGCAAGGCGCCGCCGAGGACACGAGCGAGCGCACGCCAACGTGCGTGAGCGAGTGCCCGCAGGCGGCAACGCGGCGGCGGGCCGCATCCGGCGCCGCGCCTACTTCTGGCGGCGCAGGAAGCTGGGGATCTCGAGGTCCTCGGCGTCGTACGCGGCGCGCTTCACGGGCGCGGGCTCCCCGACCGAGCGACCGGTCCGCGCGGCAGCCTCATCCGGACGGGCGCCTGGGGCATCCGGTACGCCGACATCGTTGAGTTGGGTGCGCTGGCGCTCCAGCTCCTCGAGGAAGTCACGCGGCACGCGCGCCGTCGCGTCGGCCGGCGCCGTCGAGGTCGCCTGGCCTGACGACCGCGCCCCCGGCCGCTTCCCATCGAAGCCGGTGGCGATGACCGTGATCTGAACTTCCTCGCCGAGCCGCTCGTTGAAGCTCGTTCCGAAGATGATGTTCGCCTCCGGATCGGCCGCGGCGCGGATTTCCTCCGCTGCCTCGGTGACCTCGAACAGCGACAGATTCGAACTGCCGGTGACGTTGAACAGGATGCCCTGCGCGCCGGCGATATTGACCTCGAGCAGCGGGCTGGCGATCGCCTGGCGTGCGGCCTCGACCGCCCGGTTCTCGCCGCTCGCCCGACCGATCCCCATCAGCGCCGAGCCGGCAGCCTTCATGATCGCCCGGACATCCGCGAAATCGAGGTTGATCAGGCCGGGCATCGTGATGATGTCGCTGATTCCCTGCACGCCCTGGCGCAGGACGTCGTCCACGACCCGGAACGCATCCAGGATCGAGGTGTTCTTCTGGACGACGTCGCGCAGGCGGTCGTTCGGGATCGTGATGAGGGTGTCGACCTTCCCCTTGAGCTCCTCGGCAGCCTTCTCCGAGACCAGCTTGCGCTTGGCGCCCTCGAACGCGAACGGCTTGGTGACGACGCCGATGGTGAGCGCCCCGGCGGCCTTGGCCAGTTCGGCCACGATCGGGGCGGCCCCGGAGCCCGTGCCCCCACCGAGTCCGGCCGTGATGAAGACCATGTCCGATCCCTCGAGCGCCGAGGCGATCTTGTCCGCGTCCTCTTCGGCCGCTCGCTGGCCGATGGCGCTGTCTCCGCCGGCACCCAGGCCGCGGGTGATCTTGTCCCCGATCCGGATCTTGTGCGCAGCGTCCGACTGGAGGAGCGCCTCCGCATCCGTGTCAAGGGCGATGAACTCGACACCCATCATCTCAGCCCGGATCATCCGATTGACGGCGTTGCTGCCGCCGCCACCGACACCGATGACGCGGATCAGCGCGAAATTCTCCGAATCGGAACGCAGCGCCACCGTCGTCCTCCAATGGCCTTTCGGGGCCGGGCTGAACCGTCTGAAGTGGATGACCCGGAGGCGACGACGGACGTCCTGGGGATGGCCTCGCCGGTGGCTCTGGATCGTTGGGCGAGTCTACCATCGACGGCGGTCCGTGTGACCCGGCGATTCTGCCGGGGATGGTGGATAACCCCGGCTTGCCGCCCCCACGCGGCCCGCCGATCAGCGTCCCGGCCAGGCACCCATCGACGGCGGAACGAGGCTCGACAGGCTACGGAAAGATGCTCCGCAGGGAGTCCCGCAGCCGACCCAGGATGCCGAAGGCGGGAGCCGACTCGTAGCGAGTCGGCTCACCCTCCGCGAACGACCTGGCACCCCATTGCAGGAGCCCGATGGCGGCGGAATAGGCGGGCGTGAGGATCGAATCCGTGAGGCCGCTGACGCCCATCGGGGAGACGACCCGGACGGGCATCTGGAGGACCTCGCGGCCAAGTTCGGCCAGGCCGGCCAACTGGGCAGCCCCGCCGGTCAGGATCAGGCCGGCCGGCAGCATGCCGGCGCCGGCGGATCGCATCTCAAGGCCGAGGAGCTCGAAGGTCTCGCGCATGCGGGCCTCGATGACCTGGCACATCTCAAGACGGTTGATCGTGCGGCCGGCCTCCTCGCCGAGCCCGGATACGCTGATTTCCTCATCGTCGCCGAGGCCGCGCAGGTCACACGTCCCGTGGACGACCTTGAGCTCCTCGGCCACCGGGAGCGAGGTCTTGATCCCGATGGCGACGTCGTTGGTGACGAAGTTGCCGCCCACCGGCAGCACGCTCGTGTGGAACGGCGAGCCCTCGTTGAACATGGCGAGGTCGATGGTTCCGGCACCGATGTCGGCCACCGCGACGCCCAGATCCTTCTCCGTTTCGGAGGCCACGGCCTCTGCCGACGCCAGGGCGTTGGCCACCCGCTCGTCGATCTTCACGCCGGCCGCCGCCACGCACTTGGTGAGATTCTGGACCGCGGTCTGGGGCGCGGTGACGATGTGCGTCTCCACCTCGAGGCGCAGGGCGCTCATCCCGAGCGGATCCTTGACACCTTCCTGGCCATCCACGATGAATCCGCGGCGCTCGACGTGGAGGACGTCCCGATTCGAGGGAATCGCCACCGCCCGAGCGACCTCGATGGCCCGCAGGATGTCCTCGCGACTGACTTCCCGGTCGTGGGCCGTGACGGCCACCTGGCCGGTGGAGTTGAGGCTCTCGACCTGGGCCCCGCCCACGCCGACGAACGCCTTCGAGATCTTCCAGCCGGACAGCCGCTCCGCCTTTTCCACGGCATCCACGATCGAGCGCACGGTCTGGTCGATATTGACCACGGAGCCCTTTCGCAGGCCGGACGAGGGAACGGTGCCGTGCCCGATGACCGTCACGCGGCCATCGTGGCTCACCTCGCCGATGAGCACACAGACCTTGCTCGTGCCGACGTCGATCCCGACGAGGACGCCTTCCACCACGTTCTTGCCTGCTCCCTCCCGGTTGCCCGGGCTAGACGAAGTGTCGCCGGATCAGGGCGACGTTGTTGAAGATTCGGAACCCGAAGTTGATCAGTGCAACGAGGTACAGGTCGAGGCTGAGCCGGTCGCCGATGAACGTGAGGATCACCGCGACCACGGCATTGGCGACGAAGCCCGAGATGAAGATCCGATTGTCATACACACCGTCGAGCTCGGCCCTGACGGCCCCGAGTACGGAGTCGAGCGCAGCCAGGATCGCCACGGCCGAGTAGCGGCTGAACTCGAAGCTGACGTTGACGTTGAGGACAAGCCCGAGCAGGACGCCGATGACGAGCCCTGCCAACGGGAGCAACATCTTGTCTCGGCCTCGCTGCGGAGCATTTCGGCAAGGCTACTCGACGGCGGGCGAGGCGGGCAACTCGCGGCGACAGCCGATCCGTCGCTCATGGCGCGGCCGTCGGTTTCAAGGTGAACGTCCCGCTGTCGGCGTCGGCCAGGATCACCCGCTCCAGGGCGTCCTCCCGGCCCGAAAGCAGACTGCGTAGGAGACGGACCTGAGCCGGAATCATGTCCGGCGTGCGCAGGCTGGGCGTGTACAGGCCGAATACGGCCGTCCAGCTGCGCGGAGTGGTTGCGACTACAAATCCGTTCGCTTCAGTGACCGTGACCACCAGCAAGGTCGCGTGGCTGCCAATGTCGGCCGGAACCAGCGAGCCGATCCGCGTCGCCGCATCGAGGTCAACTGGATCGAGCACCGAACCGACCCCCAGGGCCGTGGATTCGGGTCGTTCGTCGTGGACAGTCCGGAGGTCGGCGACCACGACGGATTCGGGCGACGGGCTCACGAACAGCACGCCATCGCGATCCACCAGGAACAGGGTCGTACCGGCGGCCCAGACGAGGATCGGATCGCGCTCGGTGACCTCCACGACGATCGTGTCCGGCAGACTCACGGCCACGCGAGCCTCAGCGACTGCGGGCAGGTCGCGCAGGCGCGCCTCAACGGGAGCCGTCTCGAGCCGAAACAGGCTCGTTCCGTCGGGCACGCCGAACGCACCCACGAGGGCTTCGCGGGTCGTCCAGCGGAGCTCGGGAAACTCGGTCCGGGCGAGCGTGAATGCCGGCGTCGCCGCGATCCCGTAGATCGCCCCCGACGCGGCGAGGATCCCGAGGATCGCCGCGGCCCGCGGCGGCGTCAGACGCCAGCGGCTCAGGAAGGACCACAGGCCTCGCCGACCGCCACCTGCCGGGCCCGCGGCATTGCCCCGACGGGCTCCCCTCCGGCCCGGCGGCGTGGCCGGGTTGGGCGGCCGGATCGTGCCGCGCCGCCCGGATTGCCGAAGCTTCACGCGAGGCGCCTCACCGGGGGAGGTCGGACGGGACCAGGCGGGCACCCGCCCGTCGAGCCTGGCGCTCGAGCGCGAGGTCGATGATCCGCCGGCAGACGGCCGTGAAGTCGAGACCATCCTCGGCCGGCATCGCCGGAAAGAGACTGATCGGCGTGAAGCCCGGAATGGTGTTGATCTCCGAGAGGTACAGCGCGTCCTTGCCGAGGAGGAAGTCGACCCGAGCAAACCCCTCGGCTCCGATCGCGCGATACGCGTCGCGAGCGTACTTGTGGATCGTGGCGCGCAGGGCCACGGGCACCTCCGCGCGGGTCGAGGTCTGCGACAGGCCCGGCGTGTACTTGGCGGCATAGTCGTAGAACTCATGACCCGACACGATCTCGCCCGGCCCGTAGACGCCGAGCGGCGGCTCCGTACCGATGATCGAGATCTCCAGATCCCGCGCGTCCGGCAGGTAGGGCTCGACGACGGCCAGCGTGTCGAAGCGCAGGGCCGTATCGAGGGCTGCCGCACGTTCGCCGGGGCTGTGGGCGAGGGTCATCCCCACCGAACTGCCGAGTCGCGAGGGCTTGATCATCAGCCGCGGATCGCCCGCCCCCGCAGCGAACGCCTCGAGCTCGGTGAGGACCCCGCCACGATCGATGTCCCAGCGGGCCGCCCGGATCTCCCGCCAGTCCAGGACCGGCAGACCCAGACCCCGCCAGATCCGCTTCTGGATCGCCTTGTCCATGCCGATCGCCGACCCGAGCACCCCGGACCCGGTGTAGGCGATCCCGCCGGATTCGAGCAGCGCCTGGACCGTCCCGTCCTCGCCGAACGGGCCATGCAGGCCGATGAACACGACGACGCCCGGGTCCGCCGATGCGAGCCGGTCGATGGCCGCACCGGGCGAATAGGGGCCGTCTGCGCCAAGGGCGCCCGGCTCGTCATAGTCCGCTGCAGAGCGCTCGCCCCGGGCGTGGTCGAGTGGCAACCACCACCAGCCTCCGGCCAGGTCGATCAGGACCTGACGGACCCCGAAACCATCGGCCAGCAGTGCTCGGGCAATCTCCGCCCCGGACATCACCGACACGTCGTGCTCGGCGGATGGCCCACCGAACAGGACCACGACCGGGGGACGAGCGCCGCTTTGATTCTTCATTCGACGTCCGCCCCTCCGCGTTCGGCGGCCGGCCACGGCCAACCGGACCAGTCACCGACAAAAGCGACTTCGAACCGCAGCTCGACGCCCGTGGACTCCAGGATCGTCCCACGGATGAGGTCTGCCAGCGCCCGAACATGCGCGGCCGAGGCGGCCGCGCTCGCGATGATGAAGTTGGCGTGCTTCTCGGACACGGTCGCGCCGCCGACCTGGCGTCCCTTGAGGCCCGCGGCGTCGATCAGTTCGCCGGCCGATGGCCCCTCCGGCGGGTTCCGGAACACGCTCCCGGCCGAAGGGAGGCCGAGGGGCTGGTGCGCCTGGCGCCAGTGTCGAATCTCGTCCAGATGCGCGCGGATGGCGTCGGGGGTCGCAGGCCTGAGCTGGAACGTGCCACCAAGTACGTACTCGGGGCCGGTCTCGTCCACAGGGTGCTTGAAGCGGCTGTCCCGATAGCCAAAGCCGAGCTCCGCGGTTGGCACCTTCGCCTCTCGCCCGTCGGCAAGCAGGACGTCGGCGGATTCCAGCACGGCGGCCACGTCGGCGCCCTGGGCACCGGCATTGGCCCAGATCGCTCCGCCGACCGTGCCCGGGATCGCCAGGCCGAACTCGAGACCGGACAATCCGGCCTTCTGGGTCTCGGTGGCCGCGCGCGCCATCGGCACACCGGCGGCCGCGATATAACGGTCTCCGGCGACCCGGCTCTGCTCGCCGCGGACCCGAATGACGAGGCCGCGCACGCCGCGATCCGAGACCACGACGTTGCTCCCCCGCCCGAGTAGCAGGAAGGGCAAGCCGCGAGATCGGGCGAAGCGGATCAGACCGCGCAGCTCGAAGCCGTTGTTGGCCGTCGCCAGCAGATCCGCGCTGCCACCGACGCGCATCGTGGTCAGGCGGGCGAGTGGTGCGTCCCGTTCCGCGCGGACCCCGACGCGGCGGGCGATGTCGGCTGCCACCGCGGCTCCGTCGATGGGCGCGGCTTGGTC
>CAZOJS010000259.1:0-3070 GCA_964580175.1 uncultured Anaerolinea sp.
TTCAGCGATAGCGTACTTGTCAGCGAGAAGATGCCGGGTGTGCTGCAAGTGGAATAAATCGACGCCGCCCGCGATCGCTCGTTCGACCGCTTTTATGTCGTTGAAATCGACGACGACGAGTTCGGCAGCCATCGCTTCAAGTGTCGCCGCGGTCGTCGGATAGAGCGGTGCAGCATGCACGAGGACTCGATTACCCGGACGGATAGCCGCCATGATTGTCGCGCGCAATGCGCTTGTCCCGCCGCCCCGCACAAGCGCCACGCGGGGCGAGGCAAAGAATGCCTCAAGAACTTGCTCCACCCGCAGAGTGAAAAGCGGGCGGCCTATCTCGGGTCGCAGAGAATATCCGTAATCTCCGTCCTGCACGACGTCACGGCCGTCGAATACCTGATGAATGCAATCGACAAGTTTGAACTGCATATTGATCGCTTCGGACAGCGTGAGCCGTCGAAGGGGAAAAGTCGCGAACGTCAGACTATTGTCCGACAACTTGTGCCGATCGCCGACCGCACTGACGCCAGTGTCGGCGGGTGGCCTGGTCGATGTCGTCGGCATTGCCATGTCAGTCACCGGTAAAGCACGGACGTGAGCACATAACGGTCGCTCCGATAGAGGCTATCGCTCAATCCAAGTAAAACGCCGCTCTTCAGATAGGTCAGCCGCTCCACGCTCATCAGCGCTGACCGCGGACGGACACCTAGATGTCGTGCGACTTCCTGCGTGGCCGGGCGCGCTTCGACTCGTTGTTCCACCCAACCTAATTGCAAGTGACACTCACGTTCGAGGAGCGCATAGAGCGAATTGTGTTCTATGTCGAGGTCGACGAGCGATGCACACAGATCAGCCAGAAAATAGCTCGCCGTCACTGCGGCGGGTTCATTGTCCGCCAAACGAAGGCGGTGAATGAAGACCATTGAATCTGCCTTAGAGAGACCCAGCCGGCGCTGCAACGCGTGCGACGCCGGCTGAATTCCCTTTTGAATCACCTTTGAACTGGGGTTGAGCCCTCCTGCCTGCAAATCTTCGTGAAAACCCACCATCTGTGTCGCGCGCCGGGCGATCTTGGGATTGGTAACAAAGGTCCCCGTGCCGTGCTTGCGGATGACGATACCAGAGCTGGCTAACTCCTGTAGTGCCTGTCGAACGGTCATGCGGGCAACGCCGTACTTGCCTGCCAGCACATCCTCGGCTGGAAGCTGATCCCCCTGCGCCAGATGCCCCGACTGGACCTGTAGGCGGATCGCTTCAGCAATCCGCTTGTACAGAGGGATCCCGCTGACGTCGCGTCGATAGTGGACAGTCATATAGACATCTATATGTCTAGATTTTTACCGCGTCAACAGCGCCCTAAGTTTGTGTCACCGTTCTGTGAATAAAAAACATAGATATGATTGAAATCACTGACCTGCCTTGGACTATCTGGATCGTTTGGAGCAGTAACTGTCCGGCGTCAGCGCCTGTGAGACAGATTTAGTGGCTTGAGGAAGGGAGGATTTCTGGCTCATCGTAACCATCAAGGAGTGGAGATGAGACAGAAATTCGTGCACCCTGAATCCCCGTCCGAGCGGATCGTGAAGAACATCCGCCGGGCCACCCGCAAGCGCCATTCGTCCGAAGAGAAAATCCGCATCGTTCTGGATGGTCTTCGCGGCGAGTCCAGCATCGCCGAGCTGTGCCGCCGCGAAGGCATTGCCGAGAGCCTTTATTACGCCTGGTCCAAGGAGTTCCTGGAGGCTGGCAAGCGCCGTCTGGCGGGCGACACGGCACGGGCGGCGACCAACGGCGAGGTCAAGGACCTGCGGCGTGAGGCGCAAGAGCTCAAGGCGGTTGTAGCTGAACAGGCGCTCGAATTGCGTCTGCTTAAAAAAAGCATGATCACGGATGGGGGAGACGAGGAATGAGATATCCCGCCTCCGAGAAGCTGGAGATCATCCGCCTGGTCGAGCAATCCCATCTGCCGGTGCGTCGGACGCTGGATAAGCTGGGTATCCAGCCCGCGAGATTTTACCGTTGGTACGATCGCCTGCAGACCGGCGGGCCAGAAGCACTGGAAGATAAGGCATCAAGGCCGACGCGCGTCTGGAACCGCATCCCTGATGCAATACGCGAACGGATCGTTCAACTGGCCCTTGACGAGCCTGAGCTATCGCCACGGGAACTGGCCACGCGCTTTACCGATACGGCCGGCTACTTTGTGTCAGAGGCTTCCGTTTATCGGCTGCTCAAGGCACATGACCTGATCACAAGCCCGGCCTACATCGTCATGAAGGCGGCCGACGAGTTCAAGGACAAGACGACAGCGCCAAACCAGCTCTGGCAGACGGACTTCACCTATCTCAAGGTGACTGGCTGGGGCTGGTTCTATCTCAGCACGGTCCTGGACGACTTCTCACGCTACATCATCGCCTGGAAGCTGTGCACGACGATGAAGGCGCAGGACGTGACCGACACGCTGGATCTTGCTCTTACCGCCTCGGGCTGTGACCAGGCGCGGATCGTCCATAAGCCACGTCTGCTCAGTGATAACGGTTCCAGCTACGTCTCGACAGAGCTTGCAGACTGGCTGGATGCACAGAACATGGGACATGTTCGCGGCGCTCCCTACCATCCGCAGACACAGGGCAAGATCGAGCGTTGGCATCAGACGCTCAAGAACCGCATCCTGCTGGAAAACTACTACCTGCCTGGCGATCTTGAAGCCAACATCGAAAAGTTCGTCGATCATTACAATCACCGGCGCTACCACGAGAGCTTGGACAATCTCACGCCGGCCGACGTCTACTTCGGACGCGGCCAAACCATCCTGCTGGAAAGAGAAAGGATCAAACGGAACACAATCCAAAAACGTCGCTTGCAGCATCAGAGGAAAGCCGCATAAACTAAAATCAGATGAGCCGGTCGCTCCTGTAAACCACACCGCCATCTGTCTCAAAGCATTCGACGACGGACAGGCCGGGCGGCCCCATGGAGTGGCCTGGTACCGACCGATAACCAGATCTTGGGCCCATGATAGGCAATGACGCAGCGCCGTGCCAGCGGGCGTGGCCGAATGCGCGCGGCGGGAAAAGGG
>CAZOJS010000260.1:0-3096 GCA_964580175.1 uncultured Anaerolinea sp.
CTCGTCGAGCGTGCCGGCGGACGGCACCGGATCCGGGGTCGTCTCGCGGACGGTGATGCGGATGTTGCCGGCGATCGCCTCCGCGAGCACCAGGTGCAGCGTGCCGTCGACCTCCGTGACGAAGATGCTGTTGTCGGCCTCCATGCCCACGTCGCCGGTCGCCTGGTTGGAGGAGTCGATCTCGAGGTCGTTCGCGCCGCTCGGATCGCCGATCGAGCCGCCGTTCGCGTCGAGGTCGATCGAGTTGCCTTCGACGTTGACGGCAGCATCGTTGCGGCCGTCCACGATCGAGCCGGCTAGCGTGACCAGCGATACGTCGGCCTGCGCCGAATCGGCGAGGTCGACACGGAGGTCGCCCGCCGTCTCGGTGACGTAGATCCCGTTCAGCGCGGTCGCCTTGAACAGGCCGTTCTCGACTGCGCCGTCCTTGTTCGAGGAGTCGATCTCCAGGAAGTTGGCGGTGCTACCAATGCCGCCGCCCGGGGCGTCGAGCGTGACGCTGATCGCGACGACGTCGGCCGCGGCGTCTCCCACGAGGGCAGCGGCGTCCTCGCCGGTCGGCGCGTCGATGATCGAGGCGTCGAGCGAGGTCAAGGTGGCATCAGCGGCGCGGGAGCGGATCAGGCCGGCGCGCAGGTCGCCCGCGAACTCGGTCAGCGTGACCGAGCCATCGACGTTCACGTTGATGTGGCCGGTGCCGAGCAGGTCGCTCAGGCCCAGAACACCGACGCGCGGCTGGGCGATGCCCGCGGCACCGTTTACGCTGGCGTCGGCCGCGCCCTGCACGTCCTTGATGATGATGTTGCCGGTGGTTGCGCCGGCGATCAGGCCGGGCACGGTGCGTGCGCCGGCGCCGTCGAGGTTGCGGAAGTCGTAGACGCTGTTGCGCGACGTCTCGGTGCCGCCGAAGGCGGCGAGGTCGAAGCTCGTGCCCGACCCGTCGGGACGGAAGAAACTGGTGAAGTTCTTGTCCCGGACTGTCGACGGGGGCGGAATGGTGGTCTCGTTGAGCGTCGTGACCCGGACGCCGGTGGAGCCGCCCGCACCGGTCTCCTGCGAGGAGTCCTGGAGCAGCAGGTCGATCGTGCCGCCTGCGCGGAGCGAGTCGATAGTCGCGGTGAACTCGGTCACCACGGTGTCGTCGCGCAGGTGCGCCTCCAGGTCGAGGAAGATGTCTCCGCCCGCGACGCCGACGACGTGCTGCGCAGCGGTCAGCTTGTGCACCGTGGCCGGGTCCGAAACGGTCGGGTCGAGGGCCACCAGGCTCAGGGTGGCGCCGACGCGCGTGGCCAGCTTGATGCTCGCGCCGTCGGCGGAGCGGATCACCACGTAGTAGTGGCCGTTGACAAGGCCGCCGATGGCAGTGCCGCCGGTTTCGTACTTCACCAGCTGCCCGGTGAAGAGCGAGCCGCTGCCGAGGTACACCGAGTCGACGAAGCCCGACACATCCGTGGTACGGAACGTCGTGGCCGGCAGCGCGTTGTCACTGTAGATCATGTCGACATTAACGCGCGGCGATGCGCCGCCGATGCTGGCCGCCGGCGTCTGGATGTCGAGGATCGCGGTGCGAACCAGGGAGATCCGCCCACCGCCAACGGCGCCACGCGCTCGTGCGGCCGTGATTGCGCCGGCGTCGTTGTGGATCACCGTCGCGCCGATCGGGTTGTTGATCGTGCCGTTCAAGATCACGTCCGAAGGGCCGTCATTGAAGATCTGCACCAGGGTTGGCACCACCGTGCGGTTGAGCGCGAAGGTCAACGACACGTTCATGCCGTTCAGATCCACCAGCGGGTTCACCGTCGAGTTGACGACGTCGATGTTGTTGATCTTCAGCGGTTTGTTCCAGTGGTTCGTGATCAGCACCTGGCGGAAGGTGTCGCTGAAATCCCAGGTGCCGCCGCTTCCGCTGATCGCCACCGACCCGGCGCCGGTCTTGTCGCCGCTGTCGTCGAAGTAGGCCTGGCCCGGGTCGTCGTTCTTGATGTCGTTGACGAAGATCTCAGTCTCGCTGACGATCTGGCCGGACTTCTGGTGCGGGTCTTCGCTGGTCCGAACGTCGACGTTGATGGCCTTCGTGATCACACCGACGGCGTTGATCTCGAGTTCGGGGCTCTGTCCCGAGAAGATGTGGACATCGGCGTTCCATTGCACCGTGCGCGTCTGGTTGTTGTTGGTGTCGCCGCCCGATCCGCCGCCGGCCAGCGCACGCTTGCTGTCCTCGGCCTGGCGATCGATGCGCGTGATGACGTTGGTCGTCTTGACGTACAGCGCCAGGTGGTCGAGCGCGCCGGTGTCGCCGCTCGGATGGCGTAGCTTCGCATTGCCGGCGTCGCGCGGGCCGGCCGTGATGAGCGCGCGCGGCGTGAGCGTGCGCGGGTCGGCGATGACGCGCGAGACCAGCGCCGTGGTGTTGTTCGCATTGGACTCGAGGTAGCCGAAGAGGCCGGTGACCCGGGCGAACGAGTAGGCGAAGGTGTCCACGCCGGCGAACGTAGCC
Source organism: uncultured Anaerolinea sp. (assembly GCA_964580175.1). Taxonomy (GTDB): domain Bacteria; phylum Chloroflexota; class Limnocylindria; order Limnocylindrales; family CSP1-4; genus UBA5189. Next base: position 2,498 of record CAZOJS010000260.1, read on the forward strand.
TCGATATCCACGCCGTCGTAGCCGGTGATGCTCGCGCCGCTGCCGATCAGCACCTTGTTGAGCGCGTCGACGGTCACAGTCGACGAGTCCTTCGATACGCCGACGAAGCCGGCGCCGTAGCCCTTGGCTTCGCTGTACAGATCCATCCTGGTCGTCTTGGCGCGCAGCGCTGTCGATGTCGCGATCACCGTTGCGTTGTCGTGGAGTTCGACCAGGCTCTGGCTGCCCGAAGTGATCGTGATCGACGTGTTCGCGTAGCCGCCGCCACCGAAGCCGCGCCCGTCGGCATAGGAGCGGGTCGCAGCCTTGGTGTTGGCGTCGGTACCCACGTCGACGTGGCCGGCGGCGACGATCTTGGCGCCGCTGCGCAGGTCCGCCGTGGTGTCGTACGACAACGTCGACGTCATGTTGGCGCGCACATCGGCGGCAAAGCCGCCGGCGCTCGCCTTTGAACTGCCCTCGGTGTTGTGCAACGACGTGGCGATCACCGATACATCGCCCCCGGCGCCGATGACGGCGTTTTGGCCAACGTATGCCTCGGTGGTGCTCGACTGGGTCGTCGTCGCGTGGGTCTTGCCGATGCCGACGAAGCCGCCGGT
>CAZOJS010000261.1:0-2573 GCA_964580175.1 uncultured Anaerolinea sp.
GTCTGGGCCGTGGGAATGAGCTTCTTCGGGATCGCGGCGGCCTGTGAGGCCATCGCCGCGGCCACCGGCTGGAACGAGACGCTCTATCGGACCTGGTACCTGACGGGGGCCGTCTGGACTGCCGGCTGGCTCGGTCTCGGGACCGCGTTCCTGCTCAATCGGACCCGCTTCGGGTACGCCTTCGCGTTCACCCTGTTCCTGGGTGGCCTGTTTGCTTTCCTCACCCAGCGCAAGTTCGACTACCCCGGTGCCGGCGCGACCCCGGTCATCTACTTCATTAGCGCCACGGTGCTCGGCCTTGCGGTTGCCGTGGAGACGTACTTCCAGAACGAACGATGGCCGTGGATCGCGGCAATCGGTGTGGTCGGTGCGACGCTCGTGTCGATCGCCCTGATCGTCGGAACGACCCTCCCGGCGCCGGGATTTGCGCTCAGCCCGGAGACCGGCCAGCCAGTCGCGACGTTGTACCCCGGCACCCTCCGCCTCCTGACTCCGTTCCTGAATGTGACCGGCGGTCTCGCCCTGGGCTTCGGGGCGCTCTTCTCCGCCTATGTGTTCATGCCCAAACGGCGGGTTCTGCGCTACTCACTGGAACCCGGCCAGACGGGCGACGAGTTCCTGTTCAACCTGCTGATCGCGCCGGTCGCGTTGACCGTGAACTTCTTCGCCTCGCTGCCCGAGGCAGTCCGCAGTCTCGTCGCGGGACGCCTCCACAGCCGGGTGCCGGCCACGTTGTTCATCGCCGCCGGGGCATTCGTGGCATCGGCAGGCGACACGCTCAACCGGTTCGACGTCACCGCGCCGTTCGCGATCGCCAAGCTCGTTGCCGTGGTGCTCCTGTTGACCGGTTTCCTCATCTCGGTCGAGGTGTTTCGAGAGTTTCGCGTTCCGTTCACCCGTATTCGGCTCGGCGTTGCGCGCCGCGAGCAGACCACGGGTCCAGCCTGACCCGACCCGTACCATGCGCGGGTGGAACGACACCGCAGCCCGTTGCTCGGCACCCTGACGGTTGCGCTCGCCGCGAGCCTGTTTGGGACGCTCGGTGTCCTGTCGAGGACTGCCTATGAGTTTGGGCTGACGCCGTTTTCCTTCGTGACGTGGCGGGCGGGGATCGGTGCCCTCGTCATTGTCCTGGTCATCGGGGTTGGCCTTCGGGGCGGCGGACGGCTGGTGGGTTGGCGCTCGCTCAACGCACGCGATCGAGCGTCCCTCGGGATCGCCTCGCTGATGGGCGCGACCCTGAACATCGCGATGTTCCTGGCGTTTCAGCGCATCTCGATCGCGATCGCCCTGCTCTGCTTCTACGTCTATCCCCCGATCGTGGTCGGTGTGTCGGCGCTGCTCGGCTGGGAGCCGATGGACCGGCGCCGGGGCGTGGCCCTGAGCGTGGCCCTGACCGGCATGGTGGCGGTCGTGGTGGGTGGTCCGAGTGCGGCCACGGGGCCCGGCATCGATCTGATCGGGGTACTCCTCGCGCTCTCCGCCGCGGCAAGCCAGGCGGTGTTCGTCCTGGTCAGCCGCCATGGGTACCGCGCCGTGCCGACCGCCCAGGCGATGGGCTTCATCCTGGCCGCCTCTGCCGGCGTCGCAGCGGTCCTGGCCATCGCCGGTGACGGGATCGGATCGGTCACCCTGCCGCTGGCTGCCCCGGAGCTCCTCGGACTGCTGCTCTTCACCGGGATCTTCGCGGCCGCCGTCCCGAGCACCATGTTTCTTGCCGGCATCCGCTGGATCGGTCCCGTCCGGGCCGGGATCCTGATGCTCTTCGAGCCGCTGGTGGGCGTGGTGCTCGCGGCACTGCTCCTCCAGGAAGCCGTGGGCCCCGTCCAGGCTCTCGGCGGCGTCGGGATCCTGATCGCTGCCGTGATCATCCAGCGCGCCCGGCCTGCCGAGTCGGCGATGCTCCCGGCCGCCGAACCGGAGCCGGACCTGCTGCCGGCGGATGATGGCGTCGACCTCATCGGCGCGGCACGATGACGCCGGCCGCCTGGGACGTCGTCGGGCCGGCCGATGGGCGGCCGATCGTGTTCGTTCATGGCACGCGCCTGACGCGGGAGTCCTGGCGACCCGTCGCATCGCGGCTGTCCGATACCCATCGCTGCATCAGCGTTGACCTGCCGGGCCACGGCGCCCTCGCCGCGATACTGTTCTCGCTGGAGGCGGCCGCGGATGTCATCGATGCTGCCATCGACGCCGAGGGCGGTGGACGGGCCGTGCTGGTCGGCCTGTCACTCGGCGGGTACGTTGCCATGACGGCGGCCGCCCGGTCGCCCGGGCGGGTCCGGGGTCTGGTGCTGGCGGGCTCCACGGCCGAGCCGGAAGGCGTCGTCGCCCTCGCGTTTCGGCTGTTCGCGTGGGCGATGGCGGTGGTTCCGGAGCGCCAACTTGACGCCCTCAACTCGTGGGTATTCCGACGGCGCTATCCGCCCGAGATCGCCGAGCCGATTGTCGCCGCTGGGTATTGGCCCCGGGCTGGGGTGACGGCGGTCCGGACGCTGACGCGGACCCGGTTCCGGGACCGTCTGCGCTCGTACGGCGGCCCGACGCTGGTGATCAACGGGGGTCTCGACGTG
>CAZOJS010000262.1:0-4142 GCA_964580175.1 uncultured Anaerolinea sp.
AACGCTCGGGCTGCTAGGTCCGATTCGGTTGCCTGAGGCTATCCACGAGTCGAACGACCCATCGGTCGAACGCGCTCGAGAACTCGTCGCCGAAGGCGTCGAGATCCGGATTGGGGAGCCCCTCGCTCCTGATCCTGGCCAACACGCCCTCAACAAGTCGCCGTGCCTCGATCCCGCGCACGGACGGGGAGATCCAGTCGCGCTCATCGAAACGAAGGACTTCGAGCGAAACGCCGAACCGAGTCACCCAGTCGGGCTGGACGACGGGTGGTCGGAGCCCCGGGAGGATCTGGCCTGGCTTGGTCAGGACGAGACGCCGCTCATTGCCTACCGTCTGCGCCTCCAGCAGCCCTGCCAACACGAGGGCGTCGACCGCGAACGCCGTACTGGGCTTTGTGAAGCGTGTCTTGCGGGCAAGGTCGGCCACGCTCAGGCCATTCTGAGGAGCCACCAACAAGGCGGCGAGCACATCCGCCCGGGCATTCACCCCGAAGGCGGCGCGCAGGCGGATGCGCAACCGTGGCCGCGACCGGGCCGAGTCGAGGCGAGCCTTGCCACGGGTTGCGTACTGGGGGCGCGGCTCAGTGGCCATCGGCCAAGACGGGCCTCCCGCTGCGGCGACCGTTGCCACGTACTCCCCGATGGCCTCGGGCGGCGTCCCAAGCTCGCGCACCACCTGCTTGAGTCGCGCCCCGTTGATGTAGCGTCCGTAGGCAACGCACCAGTCGGTGCTCACATCACGCAGGCGCGCATCAGCATCGCCCAGCTCCGCGGTCAGGGCGATGAGCCCCTCCGGGTCGACCACGGCGTCGTCGGACTCGCCCGCGGCGTCGACACCCAGCGCGATCCATTGGATCCACGCTCGGTCGAGCAGGGCAGTCTGGAGCGCACTACCCGAGCGAGCCATCGGCGTCCTCTACCCCGAATTGGTCGAGCGTATCCGCAAGCAGGGATCGGTAACCAGGCGATGGATCGTGCGTGATCGTCCAGCGGGCGGCGGCGAGGAGCTCGTCGCGGTCCGGACGGAGGTCGCGTAGATCCTGCAGGTGCCGGCTCCGAGTTCCCTGGTCGACGGCCGCGTCAGGCACGGGCGACGTCAACAATCGCGATGCGAAGCGGTTCGGGCATCGGTCGCATTGGCTTGATCCCGTCTGCCGTCCACTCGCCGAGCAAGTCGAGATCCTTGGTCGTCGGTCGCGTGATGAGTCCGCGCAGGATGAGGTTGCCGCCCCCGATGAGGACGACCTCGTAGTGATGCCCCCGGGCGTCAAGGAGCTCCCCGAGTGCTCGGAGCGCCGTTTCGAGCTGGGTCCGACCGATCGATGTCATTCCTCGACTCTAGACGGCTCATCAGTAAGAGTCAATCTTGCGAATCGCCTGAGCAAGTCTGGTTTCTTGGACCGTCGGGCCAGCGACAGGCAGCCTCCGCGAGGCATCGGTCGTAGATGGCCTGCATCGAGTCTGACCTGGCTCAGCCGCCGGTCAGCGCCACCGCGAGGCTTGACGCGAGCAGGACCAGCGCCACCGGAACCCAGATGCGCCGCTCGCCGGCGCTTCGCGAAGCCGCGTTGAGCCCGAGGCTGACGGCCGAGAATGCGACGGGCAGCCACACGAGCCACGGGAGCTGCTCCACGACGGAAGGAAGCGCCAGGCCCGCCGCCGAGAGCACGATCAGGACGAGCGCGGCGATCGCCACCGCCTGGACGATCGCTGCCACGCGCATGGCCGGCGGAAACCGCTCCGGGAACGTGCCCCCCATCGCGTAGGCACCCAACGGCGCCCCAAGGGCCAGCGCGACCTGGAACCCAATGACGCCTACCGCGGCGACGCCGAACACAAGCGCGGCCAGGCTCGTGATGTCCATCGTGCCGAATCTTAGAGCATGGCGGACTTCATCCCGACCCTCGATACCCGTCCCTCACTCCGTCGAGCGCTGGATCGTCGCCTCGATGAGGCCGTGCGGCTCGGTCGTGGCGATGTAGATCTCCTTGTCGTTGGTCATCCCGAACGGCGACAGGTCCACCAGCCAGTGGTGGAGGTTCGGCAGCGCGAACGAGATCTGGCTGACCGCTGGATGCGCTTCCAGTACCGCCTTGCCCATCAGCCAGATCGAGGTCTGGACGGCCGGGCTGAAGTGCTCGGCGAAGACGTCGAGGAGGGTCCGGAATACGGCGTCGAAGGTCGCATCGAAGTTCACGTCGGTACGGTCATAGCGCCACGAGGCGGTGACCTTGGTCGCCATGATCCGGTCGTCGGTGTCCTTGAGGGTCGTGAACTGATCCCTGGGGAAGCCGGCGAACCCCGACTTCGTGGTCTTCATGACGATCAGATCCTCGATCCCGGCGTCGACCGTCGCCCCGTCGCGGGTCGTTGACACGACCGCCGTCCGGGTCAGGTCTCCCGTCCGCATGAACGCGTGGTCGGAGTCCACGCCGTCGACGGACAGGCGGGTCCAGCGATGCTCGGCGATCGTCACGGTCGCCCGGTCAACCTGCGGGAACTGGAGGAAGTGCGCGGCCAGGGCGAGCCCGTACGTCTCCGATGACCCGGTCAGGTGGTCCTTGGCCAGGGCGTAGACGGTGTTCTTCATCGTGTCGGTCGCGACGACGTTGGCCTGGTCGCCGGTCACGTGCGCGTCGACGAAGTCGCCTTCGAGCGCCACCCGCACCGTGAGGTCCTTGAGGACGTGCCGCCCGGGCGTCCGGGTGACCTTGACCAGGCGGACGCTCGCCTTGCCGTAGTTGTTTGCGCCCATGACGATGACAGAGGACTCGGGGGCTGGTCTGGCAGTCATCAGGCGCTCCTCCTCGGTGCCGAATCCCGGCTTCCACGGGACTGATCGAATAGACGTGGCGCCCCGGCCGGACGGCCGGAGCGCCACAGTTTGCCCTGGGAGAGTGGAATCGGGTCAGCCCGTCAGGATCGGCTCGATCCAGCTCTGCAGGAAGAAGATGACGAACGCGACCGAGACCGCCCACATGAGCGGATGGATGTCGCCGAGCTTCCCGCGGAGGACCTTGATCGCGGTCCACGCGATGAACCCGGCGCCGATGCCCACGGCGATGTCGTAGGTCAGGGGCATGAGGATCATCGCCAGCAGCGCTGGGATGCCCTCCTCCGGATCGGCGACATCGATCCCGGTGATCTGCTCGAAGAGCAGGTACCCGACGACGATCAGGGCTGGCGCCGTCGCGACGCCGGGGATCATCAGGGCGAGCGGGGAGAGCAGGATCGCGAGCAGGAACAGGACGCCGGTGACGACCGACGTGAAGCCGGTCCGGCCACCCTCGCCGACGCCCGCCGAGCTCTCGATGTAGCTCGTGTTCGAGCTTGTCCCACCCAGGCCGCCGGCGACCGCGCCGAGCGCATCCACGAGCAGGATCCGTCCGGTGTTCTCAACCCTGCCCTTGTCGTCGGTCAGGCCGGCCTGGTTGCCGACCGCGGTGAGCGTGCCCATCGTGTCGAAGAAGTCGATCAGGGCGATCGAGAAGATGATCAGGACCGCCACGAAGAGCCCGAGCTTGTCGAACACCTCGGTGAAGTTGACCGCGCCGATGGTCGAGAACGATGGGGTGGTGTAGAGCGGATCGGGGAACTTGGCAACCCCGGCGATCAGCGCGATCACCGTGGTGATGATGATGCTCAGGATCAGGGCGCCCGGCACCTTCCGCACCCACAGCCCGATCGTGATGATCAGGCCGATCAGGGCGACGAACGGCCCCGGCTCGGTCGGGAAGATGAAGTGGACCGGAGGCGCACCTTCGCCGCCGGCGATCAGGCCCGCGTTCACGAAGCCGATGAACAGGATGAACAGGCCGATGCCCACGGCAATCGCTCGTTTCAGCGAGCTGGGGATCGCGTTCATGACCGCCTCGCGCAGGCCCACAAGCACCAGCACGGTGACGAGCAGGCCCTCGAGCACGATCACGCCCATGGCGCCTTCGAACGACAGGCCCCGACCGAGGACGAGCCCGAACGCGACGGCCGCGTTGATGCCGAGGCCGGCCGCAAGGGCGAGCGGGAAGTTTCCGACCACGCCCATGGCGATGGTCAGGATCCCGGCGAGCAGCGCGGTGGCTGCCGCCGTGGCGCCGACAGCAACCCCGGCCGCCGACAGGATCGCCGGATTCAGGAAGATGATG